>DATKNZ010000058.1:0-7950 GCA_035541055.1 Candidatus Acidiferrum sp.
GCGTTGATGGCGTAAGATTGCCGGGGCCCGTCGAAGCTGCCTTTGGGCGCATTGACGTTGTTCATCATCAGCGCGGTGCGCACGTCCTCCAGGCTCAGCCCCTGGGAGGCGAGCTCGGTCGGGTTGATCCGCACCCGCACGGCGGGTTTCTGGTTGCCTTCGATGGTGACTAGGCCCACGCCGGTCACCTCGCTCAGCTTCTGGGCCAGGACGGTATCGGCTAGGTCGTTGACCTTGTCGAGCGGCAGCGTGTCCGAGGTGATTTGCAAGGTGAGAATCGGCGCATCGGCCGGATTGACCTTGTTGTAGGTGGGCGGGTTGGGCATCCGCGGCAGGACGCCGTTGGCCGCGTTGATGGCCTGCTGAACGTCCTGCGCCGCGGCATCAATGTCGCGATCGAGCACAAACTGCAGCGTGATAGTGGTGTTTCCGAACGAGCTGATCGAGGTCATCTGCGACAGCCCGCTGATCTGGCCGAACTGCCGCTCCAACGGCGTCGTCACCGACGAGGCCATCACGTCCGGACTGGCGCCCGGATAATTGGCTACGACCTGGATGGTGGGGAAATCCACGGGCGGCAGCGAGGAGATGGGCAGCAGGCTGTAACCCAACAGGCCCATCAGCAGCACCCCGAACATCAGCAGGGAGGTGGCAATCGGGCGTTGGATGAATGGCTCGGAGATGCTCAAGGGGATGCGGGGTTAAAGCGTGAAAGCGTGGGAGCGTGGAAGCGTAACGCCTGATGCGTGGTGCGTCGTGCGTGGTGCGTCGTGCGTGGCAGGACGAAAACCCAGCGGTCTTTCAACTGCGAAGCAACTGCAAGCCATGCGAACTTCTTGACGCTTCAACGCTTCAACGCTTCGACGCTCCACGATTCAGGCGGCGTTTTTGCCGCTCTTTGGAGCCGGCGCCTCCTCGGCCGTCGGGTTGCGGATTTGTGATTTGCTCGGGGCCTCGGCCACCTTCACCCGGGACCCTTTCTGCAGCTTGTATTGGCCGTCCACGACCACCTGTTCGCCGGGGCGCAGGCCCTGCTCGACAATCACCTCAGGCTGCTCGACCTGGTCCTGCATTTTAGGCAATAGCTTGACCTGCCGCACATCTGCCTTCTGGTCGGGATTGATCACAAAGGCGAACGCTCCGTCGGGGCCGCGCTGGATCACTGAGGCGGGCACCACCGAGCTGCCCTTGCGCACGGTCAGCAGGAGGCGCGCGTTGACGAACTGCCCTGGCCAGAGCATAAGGTCGGTGTTCGGGAAGGTCGCCTTGAGCTTGTAGGTGCCCGTGGTGACATCAATCTGGTTGTCTATGACAGCGAGCGTGCCTTGCCCCAGCACCGTCGCGTTATCCACGCTGACCGCCTGCACGGTCAGGTTCGAGTTTCCCGTGGCCTGAATCTCCTGCTGAATGTGGGGCAGCGTCTGGGCCGAAAGCGTGAAGACGACCGAGATGGGGCGAAGCTGGGTGATGACCACAATGCCGTTGGCGTCGCTGGCATGGACGATGTTGCCCTGGTCCACCAGCCGGATGCCGACGCGCCCCTCGATAGGCGCCGTGATCGTGGTATAGGCGAGCTGCACCTTCGCGCTCTCAATGGCCGCCTGGTCGGCGTTCACGGTAGCCATCAACTGGTCCACGAGGGCCTTCTGGGTATCGTATTGCTGCTGGGTGACGCCTTCATTGGCCAGCAGATCCGCGTAGCGCTTGAGGTCCACGCGAGCATTGGCCAACTGGGCCTCGTCCTGCCCCTTCTTGGCCACCGCCTGGTCCAGCGCGGTGCGGAAAGGATCGGGATCAATCTGTGCCAGCAGGTCGCCCGCCTTCACCTCCTGCCCTTCGGTGAAGGCGATCTTCTGCACCTGCCCGTCCACGCGTGCCCGCACGAGCACGGAGTTAAAGGCCTGCACGGTGCCAAGGCCGCCCAGGTATATCGGCACGTCCTTTTGCGCGACGGTACCAGCCACCACCGGCACGGGCGGCCCCTCTCCCCGGCCTGCGCCCGGGCCTTTCTTGCCGGCCGCCGCGGCGGCGTGATGCCGGGACAACCAGATGGCGCCCGCGGCAATCAGCAGGAGGAGCCCGATGATCCCCGCGATTTTCGCCGGGGAGGATTCGGCCCTGGGCTGGCTCGGGCTGGCGGGCGATGCTGCGCCTGCGGGGGTTTGATGGGAAGCTTGTTCGTTTGTCATGCGATACGGAAAACCGGGTGGTTCATTGGATGCCGGATATGGGGGCGCTGGAGATTTGGCCGGGGCTCAAGGCACGTTGGTGGCCGGCCCGAATTTCTGCCGCAAGTAGGCGCGCCGCTCGCGCTCGTACTCCTCGAACCGTGCCTTCTGTTCCGGCGACAGCACCTGCATCACCTGCTGGTCGAAGTTGGAGACGTTGGCAAAAATGGCGCCGGCCGTGTCCCGGCGAATGACTTCGATCCGCGCCATGCCCTGGTCAATGAAGGGATCAATCTTCTGCACTTGCTCGGGGGAGAGGCTCAGCCGGGATTTGAGGTGCTCCCGGATGTGAGCCCCGATTTCCGCCGTGGGCAGCGGCGCCATCGGCGTGCGCCGGGCAATCTGCCAGGCAACCAGCGCGCCGCTGCCGGCCCCTGCCAGAAACAGCGCCGCCAGGTACACGCTGAGCTTGCGTTTGCTGAGAGTGGTCATGGATTGAGGCTCATCTGGATCTGGTAATCGAGCTGGGCGGCGTCTTCGCCGGTGGCGCTGACGCCGGACTGGGTGACGCTCCAGCCCAGGCTGAGCAGCAGGATGAAGCTGGCCGCGATCATGGCGCGGCGCAGGAACAGGAATAGGAAGGCCGGTTCGTCCGGTTCATGCGCCGCCCGCCAGCCAGCGAGCACACGGGTTTCAAGGCCGAAGGGTGGTTCACCGGCAGCCTCGGGCGGCCGCGGGGCCCTGGCCGCCAGCGCGAGCAGGTTTTGCAGGGAATCTTCCGGCGTTTTCATAGGTTCTTCTCCGTCATTAGCTTCTGGTAAACCTTCCTCAGCTTCCGCCGTGCGCGGAAGGCGCGCACCTTGATCACGGGCACGTTCCAGCCGGTGATTTGCTGCACCTCGGCAATGGACCGGTCCTCCAGGTACAGGAGCCGAAGCAGCAATTGCTCGGCGGGCGCTAGCTGCGCGAGCAGCTTCTCCACGATCTCCCGCGCCGCCAGGGTCCGGGCCGGCTCGGCGTCTCCCGGCGCGGCCAGGACGCTCTCCAGCACTTCGGCTTGTTCGGGGCTCAGGTCGGCCCAGCGCAATTCCGGCCGGGCCTTTTCGGCCGCAAGCTGGTTCAGGCAGGTGTTGATCGTGATCCGCGACACCCAGTGCTCCAGCGGCACCGCGCCGGAGAACCGGTCGAGGTTCGCGAACACTTTCATAAACACTGTTTGCACCAGATCATCCTGGCTCGTGCGCCGGGGCAAATGGGACCGCACCAGCCTGGCCACCAGCGGATACAGGTGCCGGAACAACGCTCGTGCCGCGTCCTCGTCGCCCCGCAGGACGCTCTTGACGCAAGCCCTCACGTCCAGGCTCGGTTCTGGCAGTTCGCTCACCGGCGCCACTCTGCCATAAGGAGGTATGACCGGCCAGAACTAGCGGGGTTACAGGGAATCGGCGCGGCGGAGGGCCGAGCGGAGCCTTCACGACCGTCAAGGGAACATCCAACATCCAACATCCAACATCGAACATCCAATGAATGCCGTGGCGGCAGTGTTTGGATATTCGATGTGGGGTGTTGGAGGCTGGATGTTCCCCCGGCTCAGGGCGCCACTTCCTGAGGCCCCTTGCCGCCGTTGACCAGGAACAGCACGGCCATGCGCACCGCCAGCCCGTTGGTCACCTGCTCCAGGATGACCGAGCGCCCGGAGTCGGCTATATCGCTGTCAATCTCCACCCCGCGGTTGATGGGGCCGGGGTGCATGATGAGCGCGTCGGGTTTGGTGAGCGCGAGCCGCGCCTTATTGAGCCCGAACAGGCTGGTGTACTCGTTCAGGCTGGGGAACATCGTCTTGCGCTGCCGCTCGTGCTGAATGCGCAGCAGGTTGATGATGTCTGCGTCCCGGATGGCCTCCTCGACGTTATAGGTGACCCGGCAGCCCATCTGCTCGAACACGCGCGGCACGAGCGTCGAGGGTCCGCACAGGGTCACTTTGGCCCCGAGCCGCGTCAGCGCCCAGATGTCCGAGCGGGCCACGCGGCTGTAGAGGATGTCGCCGAGGATCGTCACGTTGAGGCCCTCGATCCGGCCTTTCTTCTCCCGGATGGTGAAGGCGTCCAGCAGGGCCTGGGTGGGATGCTCGTGCGCGCCGTCCCCCGCATTGATGACGCTGGCGTGCAGCACGCGCGACAGGAAATGCGGCGCGCCCGAAGCGCTGTGGCGGATGACGATGAAGTCCACGTTCAGCGCCTCCAGGTTGCGCGCGGTATCCTTCAGCGTCTCACCTTTCTTGAGGGACGACGCCTCCGCCGTGAAGTTGATGATGTCGGCCGAGAGCCGCTGTTCGGAAAGCTCGAAGCTGGTGCGCGTGCGCGTCGAGGGCTCGACAAAGAGGTTGACGACGGTCTTGCCCCGCAAGGCGGGCACCTTCTTGATCGCGCGTTCGCTCACCGCCTTGAAGGCCCGTGCCGTATCGAGCACGGTGAGGATTTCTTCGACCGTGAGCGACTCGATGTCCAGGAGGTGCTTGCGGTTCCAGCTCATGAGGGTTTCTCCAGCACGACTTCGTCCGGGCTGCCGGCCTCGGCCAGGCACACCCGCACGCTCTCGTTGCGCGCCGTCGGCACGTTCTTGCCGACAAAGTCCGCCTTGATCGGCAGTTCGCGGTGCCCGCGGTCCACCAGCACCGCAAGCTGAATGCGCCGGGGGCGGCCAAAGTCGTTGAGGGCGTCCATGGCCGCCCGGACGGTGCGCCCGCTGAAGAGCACATCGTCCACCAGCACGACCGTCTTGCCCGTCACGTCAAACGGTATGACCGTCGGCTGCACGTTGGGCGCCACCCGCTGGTCCAGGTCGTCCCGGTGCATGCTGACGTCCAGGCTGCCGGTCGGCACGGCCTGCCCCCAGATTTGTCCCAGCAAGGTGCCCAGGCGCCGGGCCAGCGGCACCCCGCCGCGTTGGATGCCTACCAGCACGACCTCGGCGCTGGTTTCGTTGCGCTCGGCGATCTCGTGCGCAATGCGCGTCAGGGCGCGGTGCATGGCGGCGGCCGTGAGAATGGGTGTGAACTCGGGCATGGTCAGGGGAAGGGGAGCCGAGCGCTCCGTAGAGGTGGACCTGGGACAAATTGCCCCGCCGTCCGATCTTCGAGGTCGGACCCAGGGTTTCGGGTTTTGGGTCGGGTCATGGTTCCTTGGCAGCTTCGCGGAGCTGCCTTAAAGGAGGGGCGGCCGGCTAATGCCCGGTCGCCTGCCGGCTTTTGCGCCACTTGGAACGGTGCTTAATGATCCAATCTGTCAAGGCACGCTCAAATCCAATGTCGCGACCGGCTTTCTCGGACTCAATCCACTTGTGCTTGAGAATCTCTTCGCGTTCGGCCTGGAATTCCCGGTAGAGCGAGGAGTTCTTCAGCAAGTCGTTTGCCGAGGGTTGCTCTTTCGTTTCGTCAGACATAATTGCGATTGCTGATCGCATTGCTACGGAAATATTTAACAGGAGGTGATTGGGTTACAACCCTAATCTGCGAACTCCCGGTGAGGGTTCATGTCATTCAGCGCCTTCGCGGCTTCGCGCGCGCTTTTTGCGCTCGCATAAAAGTAGCTCATAAACGCCGGGCCTGCAAACAGGCTCATGAAAGCCGCTGCCGTAAGGTCTTGGCAATCTCAAGGAAGCACCGCCCCGCCGGCTGCTCCGGCGACGATACCACCGCCGGCACCCCGCGGTCGCCCCCCTCCCGGATTTCCGTGAACAGCGGCACCTCGCCCAGGAATGCCACGCCCTGCCGCGCGGCCTCGGCTTGCCCGCCCCCATGACCGAAGATCTCGACGCGCTCGCCGCCAGGCGCGGTGAAGTAACTCATGTTCTCGACAATGCCCAGGATCGGCACATTCACCTTCTGGAACATCGCGATGCCCTTGCGGACTACTCCCAACGACGCTTCCTGCGGCGTCGTCACGATGACCCCGCCGTCCAGGGGGACAGTCTGGCACAGCGACAACTGGGCGTCGCCGGTGCCGGGCGGCAGGTCCACCAGCAGCACGTCCAGCTCGCCCCACTCGACGGCACTGAAGAACTGCTGGATCGTCTTCATAATCATCGGCCCCCGCCAGATCACCGGCTGGTCGCCCTCGACCAGGAAGCCCATGCTCATGAGCTTTACGCCGTAATTGGCGGGCGGGACCATCTTTTCCGCTTCGCTGATGGTGGGCCGCTCGTGCACCCCCATCATCAGCGGGATGCTCGGCCCGTATATATCGCAATCCAGCAGGCCGACTTTGGCCCCAAGGTGCTGCAAGGCGCAGGCCAGATTGGCGGATACCGTGGACTTGCCGACCCCTCCCTTGCCGCTGGCTACCGCCACGATGCGATTAATGCCCGGAACCTTGCTTTGCTGCCCCCAAGGGCTCTGGGCCCCCGCAGCCTGGGGCGCGCCCTGCTGGTGCACCTCCACGTGAACGTGTTTGACTCCGGGAAGACTCCTGAGGACCCGCTCGCTCTCCGCCTGGATTACCTGGGCCGCCGCCGCGTTGGCGTTCGTAAGCTGCAACGCCACGCTCACGGTGCCATCCTGGGTCGCGATCTCCTTCACGAGCCCAAAGGACACAATATCCCGGCTATAGCCCGGGTACTTCACCGAGCGCAGCGCATTCCGTATGTCCTCTTCTTTGAGCATGTTCAGGTTGCAATGCGAACGAGGCAATTTAGGGCGGGGGGGAGCGAAGTCAAAAGCATTCCCGCCCAACGCCGCGGCCTCGCCTCCCCATTCTCGCGCCGGGTGGTGCATTCCTGCGAGTATGGTTCCTCCAGGGCTCCAGTGCACCGGGGGGTGGCGGCCGAAACCCGAAACCCGAAGCCCGAAGGCCGAAAGAAGGCCGAAATCCGAAGTCCGGAGCCGCCAAGCCGTCATCCAAGCATTTGGCTGGCAGGGAGGCCGCCCTTGGCGCCGAAGAGCAAACACGAAGCACTTCCAAGCACCCGGTTTCCCCAAGGGCCCTGGGCTGGCAGTCTTCGGGTTTCGGGCTTCGGCCTTCTTTCGGCCTTCGGATTTCGGCCTTCGGGCTTGGCTGCCCAATTCCGCTGAAAGCGTCGCGAAGCCTTCGTTATGTGCATAACAGGTTGACTATTAAATGCTTGCGTGCGCCCCATCCAACTCTCGCCTCCAACCAACGCCCGCAGGCGCTCCGGCATCCCCCCGTAGAGTCCCCGGTGATTGCCCGGTGTGTCTCCCATGTGGCCCGGGCCCCATGGGAGATACACCGGGCAATCTCCGGATGCTCACCGGGAAGAAATGCGGGTTGCTGGCCGTCCAAGACGAGGAGGCATGGGTTCTACGGAATGGAGCGTCGGGATCTTCGGTTACTCGCTTGGCTTAACGCAGAATGGTCCAGGGCAGGATATTTCGCATACCCTGCTCCGGCGCAGGACGAAAAGAGCGGCTTGTGCGTCAGGTTACGGCTGGAGCGGGGGTGGATGGCTTGGAGGGAGCGCCCCACTCGTTGAGGCCGCGCTCGTTATCGGCGGTGGCAGGCGAAAGTTCCAGGAGTTCCATTGCCTCGCCGATGAGGTAGAGCGAGCCGGCAATGGCCAGGAAGCCGTCGTCCACAGCATCGGCCAGCGCAGCGGCCAGGGAGGTGAACTCGGCCACCTGCGCCGCCGGATTGGAGCGGCGGCAGACCTCGGCCAGGCCGTGCGGCTCAGCCGTGCGTTCGCTGTGCACCGGCACCAGCAGGATGCGCCCGGCCAGCGGCGCCAGGATTTCGCACATGGCCGCCCAATCCTTGTCGCGCAGGATGCC
>DATKNZ010000059.1:0-13801 GCA_035541055.1 Candidatus Acidiferrum sp.
TCGGCAGCAAGACCAAGCCGGCTAACACTACGGGCAGGAGGGGCGCACAGTTAGTGGGTATTTTCATAAGACAAATCGGGTTATGCTGGTCGCTGATAGGAATTTGCTTTTTGCGCGCCGCGCGTACTCAGGGCTGCGCGGGTGAGGGAGGATTGGTTTTTTGGGCTCAGCGAACATGGGGTGACATCATCAAGACCTGCGGGCGAACGTCAACAGGTAAGTTTTGCCCGGTTTTCCTCGCATGGCAGGGCTTGGGCGGCTGGGTAGTGGTCTGGAGGGCGCCGCGAGACGACAGATGCCGGCGGAAGCCTCAGGTGCCTGGACGCAGCCTGCGGCGAGCCCCGGCCGGAAGGGCGTCCGTTCTTTAGTTGGTCAAGAGCTTCGACCCAATGAAGGCCAGAGCCTTGGCATTGCACCAAACGGCGGGTTCAGCATGCCCTCACCACCATAGTGGCCACGCCGTATGCACGCTGTATCCTCCCCGTATCCTCGCCGTAGAACCTCTAACTTGAAGTTAGAGGTCCTACGGCGAGGATCCGGGGAGGATACGGCGTGGTCCCGGTGCCGCAGAAGGGCCGCGCTATCTGCCGCCGCAAACTGTGCCAACTTGGCACAGCGGTGTGGCGCGGCGCTTGGTGAGCACCCCAGCCAACTCCTCCGTTTCCCCTGTGGAGAGATCCCGGACGGTCAGGCTAACCCAACTTTCGCAACTGAGGGGGTATGACTGATGCAAGTGGCTGCAAATCAAGCCCAGGATCCGGAAGGTCTGCACCAAGACCTTCTGGTGACCTAGACCGTCGGCTCGACCAATCGTCCCTTGGTGCTGGTCCGAGGTGGCGGTTGTTCGTGTCCAGCCGCCTGCCGGCTTCGATCTGCTCCAGCGTGGAGCCCATGATGAGTTCACCTGCCGGCGCGAGCCGCATCACGGAGCCATCCTGGGGATTTACCATTTGCGGGTTACGATTTGCGAGCCTGTCGCGCTTTTCGGCGACGCGCGCATCGTAAGGGGTGAGTCCTAATTAGAGGGGGTTTACTGGGGGACATAGAGCGGACAAGGCGGTGTCGGGTATTGGGTGTGGCCATGGCCATGATCGGCTCGCTAGTCCAGTGCGAACAGCGGCGAACCTCCAACCGCACCGGTCCGTACAAGGCCACGCGAAGCGCACCTGTTGAGTTGCCGCAACCGAAGCGGTGCGGCATACATCTGGCATGAAAAGCCTTACCGAACACCTGTGGTTCGAGGTGCCGAACCGCCGCGGCTTCGTCAACATCACGCAAACCGTCGAGGGCCTGGTCCGCAAAAGCGGCGTCCAGGAGGGCCTGTGCCTGGTGAACGCCATGCATATCACCGCATCGGTATTCATCAATGACGCCGAGGACGGGCTGTTGCACGACTACGACGTGTGGCTGGAAAAGCTGGCGCCGCACGCGCCTACATCTCAGTACCAGCACAATCGCACGGGCGAAGACAACGCGGATGCCCACATGAAACGCCAGGTCATGGGCCGCGAGGTCGTCGTGGCCATCACCAAAGGCAAGCTCGACTTCGGGCCCTGGGAACAGATCTTCTATGGCGAGTTCGATGGCCGGCGGCGCAAGCGGGCGCTGGTGAAGATTATAGGCGAGTAGGGGCGCTTAGGGGCAGCGCCCCTGGCCAGTCAGCTTTTCCCGTGAGCGACGGCGTAGCGGCTGAAATCCGAATCCCGACGGCCGAAGGCCGAAAGAAGGCCGAAATCCGAATCCCGAAGGCACCGGCTGCGCAGGTCTGCGCTCTCCGCGGCTCTGCATTAAAGCAGGCCACTCCTCTGCGCCCAACACCTTCGGGTTTCGGGCTTCGGCCTTCTTTCGGCCTTCGGCCTTCGGGCTTCGGGTTTGGCTGCCGTGTGATTGCGTCCGGGCCACTCTGCTGGGTTGAACGTGACCAATGCTTGTGCGTATCCTGTCCTGGATATGTGCTTCGTGATCGAGTCCAAAACGCCTGAAGGCGCAGCGACCTGCGTTGCCGCTGCGCGGGAGCGCGCGGGCCGCCTGGCACCGAAGCCTTACGCTTTCCTTACTTTCTATGCCCGCCAAACGCCGGAATAATCCTAATCAGCCTGAGCTTCCCATCCAGGAGGTGCCCGACAGCACGCCGGGCACGGTGAACGCCGCTCCTGCCCGTAAGAACGGCAATGGCGAGCCGCCCAAGGCCAAGGCAGCGAAGGGCGGAAACGGGCAGGCGCACGTCCTGGCGGAGAATGTCGCTGTCCCCGCGCCGGTGCGGCCGTTTGTGCCGGGAAAGATTGAGCAACCGCTGCACCGGCGTGTGGACCGCGGGTTCCTCGACTACGCCTCCTACGTCATCCGGGATCGCGCCATACCCAACCTGGCGGATGGGCTGAAGCCCGTGCAGCGGCGCATCCTTTGGGCTCTGCATGAGAAGGACGACGGGCGCTTCATCAAGGTGGCCAACGTGGTTGGCCACACGATGCAATATCATCCCCACGGCGACGCCTCGATTGGCGACGCCCTCGTGGTGCTCGCGAACAAGCGTTACCTCATCGAGGGCCAAGGCAACTTCGGCAACCTGTTCACGGGCGACCTCGCCGCGGCACCGCGATACATCGAATGCCGCCTGACCGAGCTGGCGCGCAATGAGGTTTTCAATGACGAGATTACCGAGCTGGTGGCCAGCTACGATGGCCGCAATAAGGAGCCGGTGACGCTCCCGAGCAAGCTGCCGCTGCTGCTCATGCTCGGCACTGAGGGCATTGCGGTCGGCATGTCCTCCCGCATCCTGCCGCACAATTTCCCCGAGCTGCTCGAGGCACAGATCGCTATCCTGAAGAAGCAACCCTTCAAGTGCCTTCCCGATTTCCAGACCGGCGGCCTCATGGACGCCCGCGGCTACAAGGACGGCACCGGCGACGTCAAGGTCCGCGCCAAGCTTAAGACCAAGGACGACTCCACCGTCCTGATCAAAGAGATCCCGCCGACCACAACGACCAGCTCGTTGATAGACTCCATCGAGGACGCCTCGCGCAAGGGGAAGATCAAGGTCAAGAGCATCAATGATTTCACGGCGGAGGATGTGGAGATCGAAGTGAAGGCCCCGAGCGGCGTCAGCGCCGAGCAGTTGGCCGATGCGCTGTACGCGTTCACCGACTGCGAGGTCACGATCTCCAGCCGCATCGTGGTCATTAGGGATAATCGGCCCGTCGAGATGACCGTGTCCGACGTGCTCCGGGAGAACACGGAGCAGCTCGTGGCTACCCTCAAGCGTGAGCTGGAGCTGCAGGAATCCAAGCTGCAGGAGGAACTGCATTTCCGCACGCTGGAGCGCATCTTCATCGAGGAGCGCATCTACAAGCGCATCGAGCAGTGCAAGAGCAACGAGGCCGTGCTGGCCGCCGTGTACGAGGGCTTCAAGCCGTTCCGTAGGCAGTTGGTCCGCGAGCTGAGCGATGCCGACGTGGAGCGCCTGCTCGCCGTGCGCATCCGGCGCATCTCTCTGTTCGACATCAACAAGCACCGCGAGGAGATGGAGAAGGTCAAAGCCGATCTCGCGGAGACGCGCAAGAACCTGAAGAACCTCACCAAGTACGTCATTGCCCACCTGGAGGCCCTGCTCGCCAAATACGCGCCCCTCTACCCACGCCTCACCAAGTCAAGCCGCTACGACGAGGTGGACGCCCGGGAAGTCGCGTTCAAGGCCTTCAAGGTCGCCTATGACCGCGAGTCGGGCTACGTCGGGCATAAGGTTTCCGGCGGGGAGTTCAACGTCGAGTGCACCAAGTTCGATAAGCTGATCCTGGTCTTCAAGGACGGGCACTACCAGGTGGTCGAGCTGCCCGAGAAGTTCTTCGTCGGCCCGGACGTAGTGTATTGCGGGCTGCCGGAGCGGGACCGCATCTTTACCTGCGCCTACACGAACCGCGAGGCGACTTACCTGAAGCGCTTCACGTTCGGCGGCACGAGGCTCAACAAGGTGTACCACTGCATCCCGCCCAAATCGAAGGTCCTGTTCTTCGAGCCGGATACGCCCGCCCAACTTTACATCCGCTACAAGCCGGCGCCGTACCAGAAGATCAACCAGCAGACCTGCAACCCCGCGGAGATAGATGTTAAGGGCCCGAAGACGCGGGGGCGGCAGATCTCGATTAAGGACGTGGGCTCGGTCAGCGGTCAGCCCACGCGCGGCTGGGATCCGGAGGCGGCGACCACCAAGCTGCAGTTTGTGTGAGGATTTAAAATGAGCGCAGGAAACATCCAACATCCAACATCCAACATCGAACATCCAACGGCCCGGACTCGGGCATTCATTGGACGTTGGATGTTGGGTGTTGGAGGTTGGATGTTGCCTTCTCTCCTTCTCCTGCTGGGCGGGCTTTGCTTAAGCACTCTAGTCTACGCTCAGGACAAACCCCAGGACAAGCTGCTCACGCCGCATTCGTTCGAGCGCCAGGTGACCCTGCATGCAGATTACCTGTTGTTCCTGCCGAAGGGCTACGACGCCAGCGCGGACAAGCGCTGGCCGCTGATCCTCTTCCTGCACGGCGCGGGAGAGCGCGGAACTAACGTCTGGCAGACGGACTTCCACGGGCCGGCCAAGTACATTGCGCAGCATCCTGATTTCCCCTTCATCATGGTGTCGCCGCAATGCCCGCCATACCAGACGTGGTCGGCGGAGGTCCTGCTCGGCCTGTTGGACGAGGTCTGCGCGAAATACACGGTTGACCCGGAGCGAGTTTATCTGACCGGTCTGAGCATGGGTGGGTTCGGCACTTGGGACCTGGCGACGGCTTACCCCGAGCGATTCGCTGCCGCGGCGCCGATTTGCGGTGGAGGGGAGATTGGCTACGTGCTCCTGGCGCAGCATGGCTTCACCACGCCGCAGACGAAGCAGGCGCTCAAGGGATTGCCGGTGTGGGCGTTCCATGGCGGCAAAGACAACGTCGTGCCGCCGGCCGAGTCCGAGCGCATGGTGAAGGCCCTGAAGGAACTCGGCGCCGGTGAGGTTAAGCTCACGATCTACCCCGAGGCCACGCACAACGCCTGGGAGCAGACCTACAGCAATCCTGAGCTTTACGAGTGGATGCTCGCGCATAAGCGAGAAGCAACCACGGATGGACACAGATGAACACAGATTCCCAGCCGCCGGTTGGATGGAATGATGCCGCTCGGTTGGCGAGCGGCTGCATTCTCTGCGAACTGCGGTTCAGAACAATGTGTATCGGTGTCGATCTGTGTCCATCTGTGGTTACTCTCAACGGGTATCCCTGCGGATGGGCAGGCTAAAACCCGGCAAAATAGCCCAACTCACGGAGCGACACGTAATCCTTGGGCCGTTCCTGTGTGGCCCGGCCCAGGATCACGTGGTCGAGCACCTCGATCTTGAGCAGTTGCCCGGCGCGGATGAGGTCGCGCGTGACCTTGATGTCGGCCTCGGAGGGCGTCGGATCGCCGCTCGGGTGGTTGTGGACGAGCACGATGGCGGCGGCGGTGGCGATGATGGCGGGGCGGAACACTTCGCGGGCGTGCACGAGGATCGTATCGAGCGTCCCGTCTGAGATCTTCACCGGCTCGCCCAGAAGCCGCCGGCGGACATTGAGCAGGAGCACCTGGAAGACCTCGGCAGGCAGGAGCCGGGTCTGTTCGCGCATCAGGTTGGCGACCGCATCCGGCGTATCCAGGACGGGCGAGTCGCCTTGCACCTCTTTCACGAGTCGGCGGGCCAGCGCGAAGGCCGCGACCAGCGTGACCGCTTTGTCCGGTCCGATGCCCGGCTCGTTCGCCAGCTCCTGCCAGCTCGCGCGTGCCAGGGAGTTCAACGAGCCATAGCGCCCAACCAAATGCTTCCCGATCTCTACCACATTGGCTCCCTTGACTCCCGTGCGCAGGAGGATGGCGACCAGTTCACCGGGACTGAGCCGGTCCGGACCGTTTTCGCGAAGCCGCTCGCGGGGCCGTTCGCTGAGAGGCTGGTCCTTGAGTTTGATGCCCGTCATGGATGGGACTGTATGGCTATGCGTGCCCGCCCGGCCAGAAGAAAAGTCAAGGCGCGCTCGGAGCGCAGCCTTCAGCCGTAGCTATGCGGAAGAGAACCACAGATGGACACAGATAGACACGGATATGAATGGCCGAAGGCGCACTCTTGGGAAGCGGCCCTAGAAATTGGCCCGGGCTTGACGGAAGACAACCCAGATTCAATGCAGTCCATCTGTGTTCATCGGTGTTCATCTGTGGTTTTGTTCTGAATGGATACTGCTGAAGGCTGGGCTCCGCCAGTGCTTGCTTCAACTCCTCACCTTTCTAGACTGCCCTGGTGACGGTTCTGGAAGCCATCCAGCGCAGCACGGACTTCCTGGCCAGGAAGGGCGTGGACTCGCCGCGGCTGCAGGCGGAGTTGCTGCTGTCGCACTTGCTCCAGCTCAAGCGCATGCAGCTTTATCTGAACTTCGAGCGCACGCTGACGCCCGCAGAGGTCGAGACGCTTCGGGAACTGGTGAAGCGGCGCGGCCTGCGGGAGCCCTTGCAACATATTCTGGGCACGACCCCTTTCTGCGGGCTGGAGATCAAGGTCAACCGCGACGTGCTCGTTCCGCGCCCGGAGACCGAGATGCTCGCCGAGCGGGGCTGGAAGTTCTTAAGCCAGTTTTCCAATGGCCAGCCCAGCCCGCCGGCTGCCCTCGATTTCGGGACCGGCAGCGGCTGCCTGGCTATCGCGCTGGCGCATCACTGCGCCCCGGCCAGGGTTGTGGGCATTGACCTCTCGCCCACCGCGCTGGCCGTCGCGCGCGAAAACGCGGCGCGGCACGGGTTGGCAGACCGCATTCAGTTTTACGAGGGCAACGGCTTTTCCGCCGTGCCGGCGGGGGCGCAGTTCGATCTCATCATTAGCAATCCACCCTACATTCCCAGCGCTGAAATCGGCACCCTGCAACCGGAGGTGCGCGATTACGATCCCGCCGCGGCGCTGGATGGGGGCCCCGAAGGGCTGGACTACTATCTTCGCCTCGCAGCGGAAGCCGCCGCGTTCTTGAAGCCGGGCGGACGCCTCATGCTGGAAATCGGCGATGGCCAGGGGCCGCGCGTGCAGCAAATGCTGGAGCACCAAAACTGGATTGTGGAGGCCCTGCAGGAAGACTACAATCACACCCCGAGAATCGTGGTCGCACGGCGGTAGCCCGGAGCGCGGACATTCCTGTCTGCGTGGCGCCTACGCTGCCCTGGGGACGGACGGACTGTCGGCGGCTCCGGAATGAACCTGCACAACGAAGAATTGTCATGGACAGTCTCTTGATCAAAGGCTCGGTGCCGTTACGCGGAGAGGTCCCGATTAGCGGGGCCAAGAACGCGGTGCTGCCCATCATGGCGGCGGCGTTGCTCACCGGCGAGCCCTGTATCATCCGCCGCGTGCCGACCCTGAGCGACGTGAAGTTCATGGGCCAGATCCTGTCGTGGCTGGGCGCGCAGGTGCGGTTTGAAGGAGAGGCCGTGCGCATCCAGGCGCGGAAGATCAAGGGCGCGGGCGATTACGACCTGATCCGCAAGATGCGCGGCTCCATTTGCGTGATGGGGCCGCTCCTGGGCCGGTTGAAGAAGGCCATGGTGTCGCTGCCCGGCGGCTGCGTCATTGGCGCGCGGCCGATCAACCTGCACCTGAAAGGCTTCGAGGCGCTCGGCGCGAGGGTGGTGATCGAGAACGGCTACGTCCAGGCCAGCGCCAGGCGCCTGGTCGGCTCCTCCATATTCCTGGGAGGGCGCGCGGGCTCGACGGTGCTTGGCACGGCCAACGTGATGATGGCTGCCACGCTGGCCGAAGGCGTGACCGTCATCGAGAGCGCGGCCTGCGAGCCCGAAGTAGTGGACCTGGCCAATTTCCTCAACGCCATGGGCGCGAAGATCAGCGGCGCCGGCAGCCCCACCATTACCATCACCGGCGTGAAGGAACTGCACGGGGCCGAGCATGAGGTCATTCCCGACCGCATCGAGGCGGCCACTTATGCCATCGCCGCCGTCGCCACGAACGGCCAGGTTACCCTGCGCGGGGCGCGAGCCGATCACCTGGGGGCGGTGCTCGACAAGCTCACCGCTGCCGGCGCCCTCGTCCAGCGCCGCGGCGCCGACCTGACCGTCTCGCGCAACGGCCGCCTCAAGCCGGTGGACATTACCACGCTCCCTTACTCCGGCTTCCCCACCGACGTCCAGGCCCAGATGATGGCCCTGATGACCCTGACCCCGGGCATCAGCATCATTACCGAGCGCATCTTCGAGTCCCGCTTCATGCATGTGAGCGAGCTGACGCGCCTCGGCGCGGACATTGAAATCGAAGGCCCGAGTGCGATAGTGAAGGGCGGCAAGCCCCTGAGCGGGGCGCCGGTAATGGCGAGCGATCTGCGGGCCTCGGCAGCGCTGGTCATCGCCGGCCTGGCGGCGCGCGGCACCACGCAGGTGAACCGCGTTTACCATATAGACCGGGGCTACGAACACCTGGATGGCAAGCTGCGCGCCTTGGGCGCCCGCATCGAACGCATTGAAGAATCATGACCAAGCTAATTGCCGCCTTCATTATCATCCTGGTGCTCTTTGGCGGCTGGCACCTGTTCCATTACTGGGAAAAGGTGCGCGACGAGAAGGAGACCCGGCAGAAGCAGCAGGCTGCCGCCGTGGTGATCGGCGAACAATTGCCCGGCATGCCGGACAAACTGGCGCCTTCCCTCGAAGCGGCCAAGAAGCAGGGCGCAGCCGGGCTGAGGAACTGGCTAAAGACCTACGGCCGCATGGTTCAAGATCCCCGCAAAGCCTGGATCGAGCTGGACTATTGCGTGCTCGTCTCACACGAGGACCTGCCGGAAGCCCGGCGGGTGTTTGCGGAGGTCAAGGCCCGCACGCCCGAGTCCTCGCCCGTCTGGCCGCGGGTGAAAGACCTGGAGAAGGTTTACCAGTAGGCTGCCGAGACCTACTCGACCGCCCAGAAGGTCACGGCCTGCTTGTCCTTCGCATACACGCCCTTGCCGGCAGCGATCGGGTAGGCATAGGTGTCGGCGCCAACCTTATAGCTTGCCAGCTTTTTGTATTCCTTATCGCTGGGTTCAAAGGCCACGAGGTCGCCCTGGGGCGTCAGGGCCAGCAGCACTGAGCCGGCGTTGACGATAGTGCCGAAGCCGCGTCCGCCAAGCTCCGCCGTCCACAGCGTCTTGCCGTCCTTGGCATCCAGGCAGAACAAGGTGCCGCTTTGCGAGAGGCCGTAGAGGTCGCCGCCCTTGAGCACAGGGCTGTTGAACTGCACGGCGTTGTCGGGGTTGCTCCAGAGTTCCTTGGCCGCAAAGCCGTCGGCCGTCTTCTCGATTTTGACCGCCTTGGTCCCGCGGCCTGCGCCGGCATAGATGACCGTCTGCCCGTCCACGATGGGCGTGGCGGCATTGTAAGATCTGCCCTGGGCCACAAAGGGCTGCTCCCACAGCAGCTTGCCATCGGCGACGGCGATGCCCACGATCTTCTTGGCGGTAAGGGTGACGATCATCTTTGTGCCGGAGACGTCCATCAGCACAGGCGAGGCGTAGGCTGTGCCGTCACCGGTCCACTTCCATTTCTGGTCGCCGGTGGCGAGGTCGTAGGCGACGATGCCGCCGCTGTCCTCGCCGCCAAGCTGGGCAATGCAGAGGTTATCCGTGACGATGGGGGACGAGGCGGTATAGAACCGGGGCCAGGAGCCGGAGAAATCGTCTTTGCGCCAGAGCTTCTTGCCGGTCGCGGCGTCGAGGCAGGAGACGGTTCCGCTGACGCCGAGCGTGACGACCTTGCCGTCGGCCACCGTCGGCGAGCTGCGCGGGCCGCTGTGCTGACCGGCCGCCGGCCCCGAAATGGCGGTGACCTCATACTTGTCCTTCCATATCTCTTTGCCGGTGGCGGCGTCCAGGCAGCGGGTCACTTCGTCCCCGTCCTCGCGCGTGAAGACATAGAGCTTGTTACCGACCAGCGCCGGGCTGGAATCGCCCGCGCCCACGGGTGTGCTCCATTTCTGTGTCAGTTCCTTGGGCCATTCCTTGGGAGCGTTGAAGCTGCCGGCCTTGGCGTCGCGGTTGGCTCCGCGCCACTGGGGCCAGTCCTGCGCCGGGGCGCACGTCGCGCTCGCGGCCACAACAGCAGCGACTAAGATGAACGATGGATTCAGACGCTTCATGGTATCTCCTGTTGGCTAAACTGCTTTGCTTCGATACTCAACTTTCGTGCCTTGGAGCTTACGCCCTGAAGAGCCGCGGGTTAAAGGGAAAAAAGGAGCATTTTGACCTTGGGTATGTGCGACAGAATGCTTCGTTCGGGAGAGGATCGGCACCGCGTAGCGGTGCTTTGAAGGCAGCCGTGCGGCTTCAGCCCACGGGAGCCGAGCCGAGAAGACCGTTGCGTCGCGTAGCGACGACCGAGGCGGCGCATGGACGGGAAACTCAGGCGTCGCTACGCGGCGCAAACGGGTTGCTGCACCGATTCCCGTGGGCTGAAGCCGCATGGCTACCTTCGGGCCATCGCTACGCGATGAACACCAGCAGGCCCGGATCGGTGGTCTGGATTACGGCGCGATGGGGTTAAAACTTGCCGCCGTAAACGGCGTTCTTGCCTAGCAGTTGCTCGATGCGCAGCAGTTGGTTGTACTTCGCCACGCGGTCCGTGCGGCTCAAGGAGCCCGTCTTGATCTGGCCGGCGTTGGTGGCGACGGCAATATCGGCAATCGTGGCGTCTTCCGTCTCGCCGGAGCGATGGCTGATGACCGCGGTGTAGGCGTTGTCCTTTGCCAATTCCACGGCGTCCAGCGTCTCGGTGAGGGAGCCGATCTGGTTGACCTTGACGAGGATCGAGTTAGCGGTGCCCGTCTCGATGCCCCGGCGCAGGAACTTCACGTTGGTAACGAACACATCGTCGCCCACGAGCTGCAGTTTGCCCCCAAGCTTGTCGGTGAGCTTCTTCCAGTTCGTCCAGTCGCTTTCCGCACACCCGTCCTCGAGGCTGATAATCGGGTATTGGCCGCAGAGCTTGACGTAGAAGGCGATCAACTCCTCGCCCGTGACCGTCTTGCCGGTGCTCTTCTTGAAGGTGTACTTGCCATCTCCGTCGTAGAACTCGGACGCAGCGACGTCCAGGGCGAGGAAGATCTGCTTACCTGCCTTGTAGCCGGCGTCCTTTACGGCCTGGAGAATCGCTTCAATGGCGGCCTCGGTGCTTTCCAGATTCGGGGCGAAGCCGCCTTCATCGCCGACGGCGGTCGAGAGGCCCTTCTTCTTGAGCACGGCTTTCAAGGCATGGAAGGTCTCCGCCATGGCGCGAAGCCCCTCAGAGAAGGTGTCAAAGCCCTTGGGCACGATCATGAACTCCTGGCAATCTATCGGGGCATCGGAATGAGCGCCGCCATTGATGACATTGGCCATCGGGACGGGCAGGACCTTGGCGTTGGGGCCGCCCAGGTATTTGAACAGGGGCAGGCCGACGTGCGCGGCGGCGGCTTTGGCGTTGGCCAGGGACACCGCCAGAATGGCGTTGGCGCCGAGCTTGGCCTTGGTCTCCGTGCCGTCGAGCTTGAGCATGGTGTGATCAACCGTCAGTTGATCGAGCGCGTCCTGCCCCTTGAGAGCGGGCAGGATTTTTTGCTCCACGTTCTTGACGGCCTTGGCGACACCCTTGCCCTGGTAGCGTGCCTTGTCGCCGTCGCGCAGTTCCAGCGCCTCGTGCTCTCCCGTGCTGGCTCCGGAAGGTACGGCCGCGCGTCCTGCCGCGCCGCTGGCCAGGGTCACGTCAACTTCCACGGTTGGGTTGCCGCGTGAGTCCAGGATTTCACGCGCCACGATATCTTGGATTGTGCTCATATTGATCTATTCGTCATTAAAGTGAGAGGCGCAGGCTAACGGTAAGGCGCCGCGAGTCAAGGAGTGTTGATAGCACCCGCCGGCGGCGGGTGCATTTCATGACTGCCACCGAGTAGTAGCGTAAGCCTCCGGCTTGCGCCCGTCCCGGCAAGCTTCCAGCTTGCCGCGTGCATGCCCGTTCGGTGCCAACCTGGAAGGTTGGCGGAACTAAAGCAAGCCGGAGGCTTAGTCTACTAAAGAATGGCGGCAGTCTCGAGATGCCCCGGCCGGCGGTGGGCGTAACCCGGCGCCGCCACCATTCAGCAGCAGAGCATGCCTCCGGCTTGCCTTAGCCCCACCCTGCCGACTAACGCCAAACAGATGAGATTAATACCGGTAGTGCTCGGCCTTGTAGGGGCCGTCCACCGGCACGCCGATGTAGTCGGCCTGCTTCTTTGAGAGCTTGGTGAGCTTCACGCCGATCTTGTCGAGATGCAGGCGGGCGACTTCTTCGTCCAGCTTCTTGGGCAGGCGATAGACCGCGGGCTTGTAGGTCGCGCGGCTGGCCCACAGGTCAAGCTGCGCGAGCACCTGGTTGGTGAAGGAGTTCGACATCACGAAGCTCGGGTGGCCCTCGGCGCAGCCCAGGTTCACCAGCCGGCCTTCCGCCAGAAGGTAGATGCTGCGATCGCCCGGCAGGTCGAAGCGGTCCACTTGCGGCTTGATGTTGACCTTGGACACACCCTTGGCCTGGCTCAGCCGGTCCACCTGGATCTCGTTGTCGAAGTGGCCGATGTTACACACGATCGCCTGGTCCTTCATCTTGAGCATGTGCTCCAGGGTAATCACGTCGCAGTTGCCGGTGCAGGTGACGTAGATGTCCGCTTCGCCGAGCGTCTCCTCGAGAGTCGTAACCTCGAAGCCTTCCATCGCGGCCTGCAAGGCGTTGATGGGGTCAATCTCCGTCACGATCACCCGGGCGCCGAAACCGCGCAGGCTATGAGCGCTGCCTTTGCCGACGTCGCCGTAGCCGCAGACGCAAGCGGTCTTGCCGGCGATCATGACGCCCAACGCGCGCTTGAGGCCGTCGGCGAGCGACTCGCGGCAGCCGTAGAGGTTGTCGAACTTGGACTTGGTGACCGAGTCGTTGACGTTGATGGCCGGGACGAGGAGCTTGCCGGCTTCGAGCATCTGGTAAAGCCGGTGCACGCCAGTCGTGGTTTCCTCGCTCACGCCTTTCCAATCCTTCACGGCCTGGGTGAACCAGCCGGGGCGCTCCTTCGCGCAGCGCTTGAGCAGGTCCTTGATGACCTGTTCCTCGTGGCTGGCGCTGGGGGTGCTCATCCAGTCGCTGCCTCGCTCCATTTCGTAGCCTTTGTGCAGGAGCAAGGTCGCGTCGCCGCCATCGTCCACGACGAGCTGCGGCCCTTTGCCGCCGGGATGCGTCAGCGCGGCCAGGGTAAACTCCCAGTATTGCTCGAGCGATTCGCCCTTGAACGCGAAAACCGGGACGCCGGCTTTGGCGATGGCGGCCGCGGCGTGGTCCTGGGTGCTGAAGATGTTGCAGCTCGCCCAGCGCACCGCGGCGCCCAGCTCCACCAGCGTTTCGATCAGCACCGCCGTCTCGATGGTCATGTGCAGCGAGCCGGTCACGCGCACCCCGCTCAGGGGCTTGGTTGTGCCGTGTTTTTCGCGGATGGACATCAGGCCGGGCATTTCCTGCTCGGCCACCGAGATTTCCTTCCGCCCCCAGTCGGCGAGGCTGAGGTCTTTGACGTTGTAATCGTTCGCGCCGCGGGCCTTGCCGTTGCTCGGGGCGGGCTTCTTGCCGTTGGTCTTCACTAATGCAGGCATACGAGGTCCTCTTTGCTAATGGATATGGTTCAGGCGCTGATTTGGGTGCGGGCGCCCGCGCGGCCATTGAGCAGGCCGGCGGCCTTCTTCAGTGTGGCTGCCGCGACAGCCGGGGCGGATTTGCCCGCCGC
>DATKNZ010000060.1:0-23481 GCA_035541055.1 Candidatus Acidiferrum sp.
AGCGCGTAGGCGAGGTCGTACGAGCGGATGCCGAAGTCCTCTACCGCAACCTGCTCGGGCAACGGCCGGGTGGAGAGCGCGCGGATGACCTCAACGCCGAAGGCGTCATCCCCATGGAAGATGTTTCCCACCCCGGCGATCAGGATGCGTTTCATGCTGCCTCCTGCTTCAACGGTTCGATCTCATCAAGGCCATAGAAGAACCGATGCCCGGGCTGGCGCAACAGCCCCAGGTCCTTGCCGGGGTCGTCCTCGGGAACGACCGCAAGGTGAACGCGCTTTTCCAGGTCCTGCTCGACGGCCTCGATGATTGCGACACGATCTTTAAGCGCCAGGTCAATGATGTCGGCCCGGACCTTCGGGCGAATGCGCACGCGATCCCCCGGGCGCAGGTAAACGCCCTGGACGGTGACCCCCTTCAGCGGCGTGCTGGCGCCAAAGAAATCATCGAACTCGACCTTGGCGGCAGCACGCGTGAACCGGCCATGCATCTGTGAGACGGCGTCCGGTGCCAACGCCTCGGTGCGTTCCAGCAGCCGCCGACCCTGCTCATCCAATCCCGCCATCTCGAGCTTTTCCTGGTCGGTCAGGGTCAGGATTCGCAGCGTGAGCATTTCATCTATTTCGGTGCCGTCGAAGAGTGGGCCTGCACTCTCGGGGGCGATTTTGGGGTAGTCGTAGAGAATAATCGGCGAGGAGAGCATTGCGCCCCTCTCCCCTTTGGCCTCATCGCCCACGAGCACCGGCCAGGTGCCAATATTCCGGCATTGTTTCGACAGCTCCTGCAGCTCGGTGGGCGGGTCCATCTTCGAAACAAACTCACCTCCTTCAACGCTCAGGACCGTGTGGGTCGAGGCCAGGGTGCAGAGGGAAATCGCCCCAGGGTCCCAGATCTTCGCATTGGGAACCGCCGTATAGTTGGCGATTCGCACGGTAAGCTTCCATACGCGACGTTGCAGCCGTCGCGCGGCGACCTCGACCCGCCCCTCGAGTGGCTCCTGCCGGCGGGAGACAATGCCGACGGTGAGCGGTCCTTCACGAATCGGCTCCAGCTCGCGCGAGGCGGCAAAGCGAAACGGAGTTTCGAGCGCGGCCTCGCCTCGAAGCTCAAGCACAGGCACACTGATTCTGCGTTCCGTGGCTTCTTGCCAGGATTGGAATAGCCGGTTCCCGATGCGCAGCTCCGGGACCACTCTGAAGCGGGGCTCGGCTTCCGCCGGGAAACGCTCCAGCGGCGGCTCCAGAACGCCAATCGCCCGCGCCAGCGGATGGAGAAATCGGACCTGCACCGCGATCCGCGCCGTGTTGGAAACAGCCCTCACGAGGCACTCCGTCTGCATCACGTACGGCTCGGCGCCATTCTGGTCCCGGCTGTAGCACTCTGGGTAAACCCGCCCAAAGGAGAATCGTTCGCCCTGGTTCTTCTTGGAGGTCGCTCGGTAAGGGTACAGCACATATCCTTCGTAGAGAACGGCTTCGGCAATTTGCTCGATTAAGGACGTATTCATGCGGCGACGTGCTCGCGTTTCGGCTCAGGCAGCACACTTTCCAGGGACGGGCTGCGGGTTTGCAGCAGGTGGTCAATCGTCTCCTCCCAGGTCATCAGGCTGTGGCGGCGCCGGTGGGCATAGAGCCGCTCGTACGTGTCACGCCTCAGTGGAACCCACGAGCTGTTCGGGTTGTGATGCTCCATGAGGCTCTGCCACACCCGCACGGGCATCCGGAACACGCACTCCTGGTTCCACGAGATGGGGCCGACCTGCAATCGCCCCGCGTTCGTGTAAAACACGGAGCCGCTGAATAGAAACAGCAGCGGCACGTCTCCGTCTTCAAGGGCGTAGAAGTACTTGGCCGCCGTGTCGCTTAGATCCGCAGTGCAGGGCGCCGGCAAAAGCGGCTCCGTGCTGCCCTGAAACGTGCCGACCGTCGCATTCGTGTGGGTCCAGAGCCGGTTACGCAACGTTTGCCCCCACATTTCCGGCGGGCCGAACAACTCAACCAACTTCTCCTGCTCCGCCGGCGTGTAGGCGCGCTGGGCCGGCTGTATGTGGATCTGGGTTGAAAGCAGGACCGCCTGAATAGTTTCGTCCGGGGGCAAATTGGTAATGCGCAGCGCGAAGTGAAGCAGTGGCGACAGGCTCCGGGGAGCGGGCACGACACCCGTAATCTCGAAGACGAGGCTAGGCATGGGCCACCTCAATTCCCGCAGCAGGCCTGGAGTTTTCCTGCATCCGGGAGAAGAATCCCTTCAGTTCCTCCCACACTTTGTCGCCGCCCGAGAAGCCGCGCCAGTGCAGCCGGATCAGTCCTGCCAGCTCAAAGCAGGCGTCAAGCGGGGCCAGGTAGTATTCGCGTGCATCATTCAGGCGATTGACCAGGAGCGCCTGGACGTCGGCTTGCATGTCCCCCAGCACCGGGTTGGCCTCCACGATCCCAGCCCAGTTTGACACAGGCACTGACGATTCCGTGGCACCGCCAGGACTGGGGTACATGGCCACAGTCCTTCCCGCGGGCGTGCTATGAAAGAAGAACGCCAGCGCGATGGGCAGCGAGAGGCTATTCCATTGCGCGTCGGTCATTCGGAACCCGGGCAGCAGGTATGAGTCGCGCGGGATCAGTTTCCACCGGCCAACGACGCCATCAAACCGCAACGCGCAACCGTCACACGCGCAAACGATTCTGCGGGTAGCCACTTCGAGCACATGGCGGTGGCCGGCGGGCAGGGTCAGGCTGCAGAACTCGCACAGTTCTGCCTCCGCAGGCCGCCGCGCCAGGCGCTGCAGCATCGAGATCGGGTTCGCGGGTCGGGTTGCGGCGCTCGGATTCATGAATCTCCTCTGGTCCGGGCAGGGCTGTCCGCGGCCCTAGGCTGGAGGAATGCTGGGCATCGCCGGGTGGATCGGCGCGTGCTTGTCCGGGTTGATGCCGGTCGAGTCGCGGGCGGACCGGTATTGGCCGGGACAGCCCCGGCCATGTTCGCGGCCCTTGTTCAAGACCTGTTCCTCGCCTTTCAAAATCCCGGGCACGTGCACCGGTTCCGGAGGGGTGAACCTTTTTCGCATATCAACTCCTTAACGTGTTCGTCCTTGTCCTCGTCCTCCTCCTCGTAATCGCCCTGTGGGCGGCACTGTCCGAGGACGAGCACGAGAACGAGGACGATGTAATATCGTGCTCATCACGTCCCATGCGTGGCCAGCTTGAGGAATTCGGCCTTCTCATGCGGCTGCTTGGGCATCTCATGCCGCCGGGCTCTCGGGTTGATCAGCATCTCGGCAGCCAAAGTCAGCTTCTTATCCGTCGCGATTTCTTCGCTGAGGTTCTCCTGAAGCAACTCCAGGACCTGTCCGCGACGCAGTTGACCAGCCCAGCGTGAGAGATTCTGGTAAGCGGCCATCTCGTAGCGCTCGGCTTTTTGGGCCGAGGCGATCAACGCGGCGTCCAGCGCCGAGTTGCCCAGGAACTCCAGCACCGCTACCTGGGCGTCGTCAATAATCCCTTCAATACCGTCACACGGCCGGCGGTCCGCCGTCTCGCCCAGCGCGGCAAAGGCCTCCTCCACGTTCTTAACATGCTGCCTGGTTTGCGATAAGTGGTAGTGCACGGCGAGCTTTAGCAGGCGCGAGACCGCGTAGAACTCAACTTCGGCCAGCGCCTTCACCAGCAGGTGCTCCCCGTCAAAGATCTCGCGCAGTTGCCGCACGAACAGCCGTTCGAGCTCGTGCTCTCCCTTCATTTCCCTGGCTTGCGCGGCTTCGGCCTGCCGCCTCAACCGGGCGCACACCTCCTTCGCCTCCCCCAGGTTCTGCTTGAGGAGATCGGCCGGCCGGGTGTAGCCCAGTTCGTCCGCCCACATGCAAAGGCACCCATGACTGGCGATGGCGACGTGCACTCCCTTCTCCGCCACCGCGAGCAGGCCGGCATCCACCGCGGATTCTCCCTCCAGTTCGCCGGCAAGCAGTTGCCCCTCCTGGATGATGCCGCGCATCCCATGGCACGTGCTGGCTTCGGGCGTCTGCCCGAGCGCGTCAAAAGCGTCGTGGATCCGCCCGGCGTGACGCTTCGCCTGCTCCTTGCCTTCCGCGAACCCATGCTTCACTTCCGGGGAAATCGCCGTCTTCTCCATCTCGGCAAAGGCCTCAGCGAAACGCTGCGCCCCGTCATGCATCACCTTGAGCTCGCCGAAAAATACTTTCTCCAGGTCCTTCATACCGCTTTACGCCTTGATCGCCACCAACAGGAAGTCTCGCGTCTCGGGTCTAAAGTCGTGAGTCCGCACCGAGACCGAATCGTGTTCCCAAGCCGGCATCGTCAAACTAGCGGCGACACCGGCACGCCACAATGGGTGCAAACCCCCATTGAACTTAGGATTTTACCTTAGCGAGCGTGCGAAATTCTCCTAGGCACCGGCTCGTGGCGGAGTGGGCTTGGCGCCAGCCCGAGCTTTTCACACTGGTAGGGACGCCTCGGCGAGGCGTCCGTGGTACAGCGGCGGCGGACGCCCCGGCGAGGCGTCCCTACCTCGGCCAGTGCTGCGGGCTGGAAAGCCCGCGTTCCCCATGAAGCAGGTTGACACAGCGCTCCCAAAGCTGGACACTTGTACAGTATGAACGACCTAACCGAAAGGCAGCAGCAGATTCTGGGTTTCATTCAGCGCAAGCAAGACTCCGAAGGGCTGGCGCCCACCCTGCGCGAGATCGCGGCGCATTTCCGCTTCAGCAGCCCCAATGCCGCGCTGGCGCATGTGCAGGCCTTGCGCGTGAAGGGTGTCCTCAGGAGCCTGCCCGGCCGCGCCCGCTCGCTCCAGGTGGTGGACCCCCACGCGCCCAAAGGCCGGCGAGCGCGGGTGGTGGCTGTGCCCATTTACGGCGCCATCCCTGCCGGCCTGCCCGCCGATGCCGCGCAAGAGGAAGAAGGGTGCGTGCTGATTGACATCGAGACGCTCGGCATAAAGCCATCCGCCCGGACGTTCGGCCTGAAAGTGCGAGGGGATTCCATGGTCGGCAAGCATATCACGGACGGCGACATCGCGATTATCGAGCATGGCGTGCAGCCGCGCCCCGGCGATGTCGTCGCCGCGCTGATTGATGGGCAGGTAACTCTCAAGACCTTTATCACGAAAGGGGGCAAGCCCCATCTGCGCGCCGAGAACCCCCGTTACCCTGAGCTTATCCCGCAGCAGGAGCTGCAAATCCAGGGCGTTATGATTGCCCTGGTGCGCAAACGCAAATGACCCGCCGTAACTATTCAGGTAGTAGCGTAAGCCTCCGGCTTGCGAACGTCGCGGCAACCCTCCGGGTTGCGCCGGCGGGCATGCAGGCCCAGCGAGTGAAGAACCCAGAGGGTTGTTCGGACCACCGCAAGCCGGAGGCTTACGCTACTACCTGAATAGTTACGATCCGCCGGGCCTGCTATGTTCTGTTCCCGTTCCATCGTCCATTTAGACGCCGACGCCTTCTTTGCCTCGGTGGAGCAGGCGGCGGACCCTCGTTTGCGCGGCAAACCCATTGCCGTGGGCGGGGAAAAGCGCGGCATCGTTGCCTCGGCCTCCTACGAGGCGCGCAAGTTCGGCATCTATACGCCGATGCCCACCGCCCTGGCGCGGCGGCTCTGCCCCCGACTGATTATTGTGCCGGGCGATTTCGAGAAGTACGAGCTCTTCTCCCGGCTGATGTTCTCCTATGCCTACGACTTCACGCCGGACGTGGAGATCGGCTCCATTGATGAGGGCTACCTCGACCTGACGGGCGCGCGCAAGCCGGCCCCGAACATTGCCGAGATCATCCGCTCCGCCATCCGGCAGTCGCTCAAGCTCTCGGTCAGCGAAGGCATCGGCAGCAACAAGCTCATCAGCCAGATCGCCTCGAAGGTGAACAAGCCCGCCGCTTTTCAGTGCGTGCGAGCCGGAGGTGAGGCCGAGTTCCTGGCCCCGCTGGCCAACAAGTGGCTGCCCGGCGTCGGCCCGAAGACTGCCACGCAATTGAACGCCGCCGGCCTTTCCCACATCGGCCAGATCGCCCGGACGCCCGCCGAGCTGCTCGGCCTGGTGGTCGGCCACCTCGCGCCACAGTTGCGCAACTTTGCCCGCGGCCTTGACGACCGCCCCGTCGTGCCCGTGCGCGCGCCAGCCAAATCTTACGGGGAACAAGAGACCTTCGCCGCGGACACCACGGACGAGCCGTTCCTGGAAGCCACGTTGCGCCGCATGGCCGACAAGCTCATGGCCAAGGTCCGCGCCGACGCCAAAAGCATCCGCACCCTCACCGTCAAAGTCCGTTACAACGACATGGATGAGGACCAGGCCAGCGCCAGCCTGGAGGAGCCCACGGATTTGGAGACCGAAATCTACGCCGACATCACCCAACTCCTGCGCAAGGCCTGGAAACGGCGTGTGAGCCTGCGGCTGGTCTCGCTCAAGCTCTCGAACGTCTATGAGGGGCGCTTCCGGGGCGTGCTTGCGCTGGATGCCCCCGCCCGGCAGCACGACGCCCAGCAACGCCTGGCCTATATCGTAGATGAACTGCGCGAGAAGTATGGCCGCGCGGCGCTCATGCGCGGGCATGACTTCGTGCTGCGTGAAGGAAAGCCGGCCCCCGGCAAGCTTTCTCCAAGGCATGCAGAGAGGGAAGTCCGAAGTCCGAAATCCGAAATCCGAAAGAAGGCCGAAAACCGAAATCCGAAGGAGTACACTCCAGCTCGGGCAGCCTTCGGCTTTCGGCCTTCGGCCTTCGGGCCTTCGGGCTTCCCCGGCATCCCGCTCAATGTTCACAGCTACTACTCGTTCCTCGATTCCACGCTCTCCATTCCCGCCGTGATCGAGCTGGCGAAGCAGCATGGAGTCCCGGCCATCGCCTTGACTGACCGAAACAGCCTGCACGGAGCCGTGGAGTTCTCCGAACTGGCCGCGCGCGCTGGCATTAAAGCCATCCTCGGCGCCGAGATCGAATGGCAAGGACGGAAATTGTGCCTGTACGTGCAGAATCAAACGGGGTATCACAACCTGTGCCAGATATTGAGCGAGGAGGGACGTCCGAAGGCCGAAGGCCGGAGCCCGAAAGAAGGCCGAAATCCGAAATCCGAAGGAGCACACTCCAGCTCGGGCAGCCTTCGGCCTTCGGATTTCGGCCTTCGGACTTACTTCGGTCTTCGGCCTTCGGATTTCGGATTTCCCACTGACGGCCTTCTCGCCGCCAGTCCCGACGCCGCGCTCGCCCCATTCTTTCCCGGCCGCTTTTACCTCGCAGTCCATGGGGGCGAAGACCTCGAAAAGCTCCCGGCCCATCTGCCTGGCGTCGCCGCGCTGCCCATCCACTACGGCCCGGCCGCCGATCGCTGGAAGTATGACATCGTCCAGAGCATCCGCACCCTGACCCTCCTGCGCCAGGCCCATCCCGACAAGCGCCTCGATGGCGATTACCATTTCCGCGCCCCTGCCGACATGGCCCGGCTCTTTTCCGCCCGCCCGGACTTGCTGGCGCACACCCACGAAATCGCCGACCGCTGCTCGTTCGCCCTCGCCCCCGCCAAACCCCAGTTCCCCGGCTATGCGCCTCCTGACGGTTCCACGCCCGCGGCCTTCTTGCGCCGCCTCGTCATGGAAGGCCTTCAGCGCCGCTACCCGGAAAAGCACGCCCAGTTCCGCCCGCAAATCGAGCAGGAGCTGTCCATCATCACCGATGTCGGCTACGAGGAATACTTCCTGGTCATGTGGGACATCCTCCAGGGATGCCGCCGCCGGAATATCGAATGGATCACCCGCGGCAGCGCCGCCGATTCCCTGGTGTGCTATTGCCTCGAAATCAGCGGCGTCTGCCCCATCCGCTTCGACCTCTACTTCCGCCGTTTCCTGAACAAGGAGCGCATGGCCCTCAACAAACTGCCCGACATTGACGTGGACTTCCCGCACGACCGCAAAGACGACGTCATCGACCTCATCTTCCAGCGGTTCGGCCGCGAGTACACCGCGGTGGTCGGCGGCTTTTCCACCTTCCGCGCCCGCAGCGCCTTTGCCGAAGTCGCCAAAGTCCTCGGCGTCTCCGAATACCAGGTCCGCCGCATCACTGAGCGCCTGCCGCATTTCGCACATACCGCCGACCTCGCCCAGGCCCTGCCAGAAATGCCCGAATGCCGCGACCTGCCCCTGGCCGAGGAGCCCTACCGCTCCGCCCTCGAAATGGCGCATTTCCTGGACGGCTTCCCGCGCTATCCCAAAATGCATCCCTGCGGCGTCGTCCTCTCCCGCCAGCCCATCAGCCAGCTCGTCCCCTGCTTCACCTCCGCCAAAGGCTATCCCACCACCCAGTTTGAGATGGAATCAGTCGAAGCCATCGGACTGGTTAAAATGGATATCCTGGCCCAAGGAGGACTGGCGGTGATGCGGGACGTGAGGGAGATGCTGAGGCAAAGCCCGAAGGTCGAAATCCGAAGCCCCATAGAAGGCCGAAACCCGAAGGCCGAAATCCGAACTGGCAGCGCGGGCTCCACGGCACTTGGCGATGTTCCCACTGCGCCACAAGCTGGCAATTCCGGCACCGGACAAACTGCGAGCACTTCGGACTTCGGATTTCGGCCTTCTTTCGACCTTCGGGCTTCGGCCTTCGGACCTCCCGCTCCCTCTCCTGTCAACCTCGACGCCCTGGAGCCGTGGGAAGATCCCGCCGTCTGGGAACTGATCGCCAGCGGCAACGCCCGGGCGGTGCATCACATCGAAAGCCCCGCCATGATCTCCCTCTGTCGCATGTGCAACGTGCGGGACATTGACACCTTGATTGCCATCGTCTCGGTGATCCGCCCCGGCGCGGCCAACGAAAGCCACAAAATGGAGTTCGCCCGCCGCTACCAAGGGCTAAGCCCAGTGCGGTATCCCCATCCTTCGCTGGAGCCTTGCCTGCGGAGCACCTACGGGCTGGTGGTTTACGAGGAGCACATCCTGCAAATCTGTGAGCTGTTCGCCGGGCTGCCGCCGGGACGCGCCGACGTCCTGCGCCGCGCCCTGGCGAAGCAGAAGGCCAACGTGGTCGCCGGGATCGAAATCGAATTTGCCGAGAGCGCCCGGCGATTGGGCCGGACGGAACCCGAGATTGCCGAGGTCTGGGGGCTGGTGTCCGGCTTTATGGGTTATGCCTTTTGCAAGGCGCACAGCACGGCTTACGGCGTCGAGGCTTACCAGGCCGCCTGGCTCAAGCTGCATTACCCGGCGCACTTCATGGCCGCCGTGCTGACCAACGGCAAGGGCTTTTACTCCCCGCTCGTCTATGTGCTGGAATGTCATCGCCTCGGCATCACCCTCTTGCCCCCCAGCGTGAATGAGCCCGGGCCCGGCTTTACCGTAAAACAGCACGAAAACCCGCCGGCCGATGCTGCATCTTGCGTCTCGCCTGGCCACGCAACACGCAACACGCAACCCGCAACACATTTCGGCCTTCGGACTTCGGCCTTCGGACTTTCCATCCGTGTCCCCCTCCTGCATCTCAAAGGCCTTTCCCGGCGCACCGGCGAAAACGTCCTGCGCGAACGCGCCTGTGCTCCGTTTGCCTCCCTGGCCGACTTCTTCCTCCGCGTCCAACCCCTCAATGAAGAGATGGAAGCCCTTATCCGTGTGGGAGCCTTCGACGAGTTTGGCCAAACGCGCACGGCGCAGTACTGGGCCTTCAAATCAATTTGCCAATCAACTTGCCAAACTGCCAAACCGCGAAGCACCCAGGAATATGACCCGCTCGTAAATCGTAAATCGCAAATCGTAAATACCCAACTCTGGCTCCTGCCCCCGGGCAACCTCGAGCGCCTGCCCGAAGTCCCCCTCGCCGAACCCACACGCCTCCAGCGGTTGCGCAACGAGGAAGAGCTGCTCGGGTATCCGGCCAGCGGACACCCCCTGGAACTCTTCCCGGAGGTCGCGTGGAACACCTATTGCCCCATCAATCGCCTCGGCGAACACGTGGGCCAGCAAGTGGTTACGTGCGGCCTCGTGATCGAGCAGCGGCTTTTTCACCAGGTCACCGGAGAGCCCATGAAGTTCATCACGATTGCCGACCGGACCGGCATCGTGGAGACCGAGCTGTTCGCCAGGACTTACAAATCCTACGGCTTGAACACGGTGCGCTACCGCGTGCTGGAGATTACCGCCCTGGTGGAGCCCTTCGAAAATAGCCGCGGCTTTACCCTGCGGGTGCTCCGCGCCGACAAACCCCGAACAGCCCGCCCAAAGTAGGTCAACCCGGTTTAACCCTCGCAGGCGCACTGTCTCATTTCAGGACATTTCTCCCCTTTCCAGCCCGCTTTCCCCAAGCACCCGCCCGGCACTCGCTCCCCAGTTTCTCCGCGATATCGATCTGTGTACAAGGGGTGCACAAGGGATGCACACCGGATGCACAAGGGTTTGCCCGGTGTGCAGCCCTTGTACATCCCCTGCGCACCCCTTGTACACAGCTAGAGGCCCCAGAGAAGCCACGGAGATTTCGAGGTTAAGGGTCGGCTGCAGGGGGGTGCCGGGGTAGCGGCTGGCACGGGACCGCCGGGGCGGGCGCAGGGTAGGGACGCCTCGCCGATGCGTCCGCGCCGGACGCCTCGGCGAGGCGTCCCTACCAGCTTGAAACAGCCGTTCTAGCCCCAGAGGCGTTCGGGATAATCCCCTCGCTGGATCAGCTCGCGCACGCTCTGGATGAAGCGGGGTCTGTCCTCCCGGTAGGTGACCCCGAACCAGGAGTCGGGGGTGGGCAAGACACGCAGGCGGGCCTCGCCTGAGGCGACCAGGGTATTGACGACGGTGGGGATGAAAAACTCGGCTTTGTCGTCGCGCCCGTGCTGCTGGAGGAAGGAAAGCATTTCGCGGCGGAGGGAGTCGAAGATGGAGGGGGTGAATCCCCACAGGTTGAGCGAGACAACTTCATCGCCCGTGAGGGGGTGTGCCTGTCCGGCGGCGTCGGTGTATTTGGCGGCCTGGCCGTCCCGCTCGATGCGGGTGGTTTCGGTGACGCCTTCGAGGAAACCGTCGGGCGAGGTGCGGCAAACGCCGCGGGCGACGCTGCCGAACTCGGAGAGCGTATTGCGCAGGACGAAGCCGACCATGGCGTAGTCGGGATTGCCCGAGGACAAATGCCGGCCGAGCATTTCAAAGGAGTGCCTGCCGTAGAAGTCATCGGCGTTGATCACCCCAAAGGGCTCGCGGACGACTTCCGCTCCCATAAGGAGGGCATGGCCGGTGCCCCAAGGCTTCTGCCTGATGGGAGGCGCGGCGAAACCCGAAGGGAGCTTGTCGAGTTCCTGGAAGACATAGTGGACTTCGATGCGGTTTTCGAAGCGGCTGCCGATGAACTCCCGGAACGGCCGCTCGATGTCACGGCGGATAACGAAGATGAGCTTGCCGAAGCCGGCGCGCAGGGCGTCGAAGACGGAGTAGTCAATGATGGTCTCTCCACCGGGGCCGATCGGATCAATCTGCTTGAGGCCGCCGTAGCGGCTGCCGATGCCGGCGGCCAATACGAGCAGGGAAGGTTGGGGCATAGGGCGAGGCTGTCTTTAAGGAATGATGCGGGTGCCAGTTTTGCCGTCGAGCGCTCCCCCGAGCGCGTCGGGGGAGGTGATGATCGCCGCGCGGCCTCCGTCGGCAATGAAGTGAATGCAGGCCTGGACTTTGGGCAGCATGGAACCCGGGAGGAAATGCCCCTCATCCACGTAGCGGCGCGCGTCGGTGACGGTCATTGAGTCGAGAGGCCGCTGCGTGGCTTTGCCGAAATCGAGGCAGGCCTTCTCGACGCCGGTGGAGATGACGAGGACGTCGGCGGCGATCTGGCTGGCCAGGACGGCGGAGGCCAAATCTTTGTCAATGACCGCCTCGATTCCCTTGAGCAATCCCTGTTCGTCTGCGACAACGGGAATTCCCCCGCCGCCGCAGGCAATTACTACGTAGCCGTCTTTGACGAGGTGCTTGATAAGCCCGGCTTCGATGATGCGCAAGGGGCGGGGCGAGGCGACAACTCGCCGCCAGCCGCGGCCGGCGTCCTCGATCATCCGCCATTTTTCGACGCGCATGCGCTCCTCCGCTTGAGCGCGGGTGTAGAATTCGCCGATCGGTTTGGTGGGCGCGGCGAAGGCGGGGTCTGTTGAGTCAACGAGGGTCTGCGTGACGACGGCCGCGACGGATGTCTGGAGCCGGCGGCGGCGGAACTCGTTCTCAAGCGCTTGCTGGATCTGGTAGCCGAGCGCGCCCTGGGTGTCGGCTACGATGGAATCCAAAGGCACGGGGTGCAGCATGCCGCGCGAATGCTCGCTGCGGCGCAAAATGAAACCGACCTGGGGTCCATTGCCGTGGGTGATGACGATCCGGTAATGCCGTTCGAGCAAGTCGGTGATGTGCCGCACCGTCGCGACCACCGCGGCGTATTGATCGGGCACGCTCTGGTGAGCAGCGTCCTTTATCAGCGAGTTGCCGCCAATCGCGATGACGAGGGTTTTCATTGCCCGAGAGACGGCGGCAGGGTCTCCGAAACGCGGGGCCAAAGCAAAGATTATTTAATTGGCCAATCCCCGTGGGCTGATACAATCGAATCATGCATAAATGTATGACGGATGCTCAGTTCCGGGCGGAACTGGATCGGTGCATTTACTGCGAAGAGAAGCCCTGCCAGGCGGCGTGTCCGTCGGATTGTTCGCCCGCCGACTTCATCATGGCCGCGCGCGTGGGCGCCCGCTCGGACTTTCGCCGGTCGGGCGCGATGATCCTGGGCGCGAACCCGCTGGGCTGGGTCTGCGGGGTAGTCTGTCCCGATTACTTTTGCATGAAGGCCTGCGCGCGGCACACCTTCGATCGGCCAGTTGAGGTGCCGGCTCTGCAGGCTGCGATACTTGAAAGGGCGACCCGGGCGGGGCGCGCGGAGTTTTCCCGGCCCGCGCCCAACGGCCACAGCGTAGGGATCATTGGCGCTGGACCGGCCGGAGTGGGTGCGGCAGCCGTGCTGGCTCAACGGGGCTATAAGGTGACGATCTACGACAAGAGCCGTCGGCCCGGCGGCATGCTGAACCTGATACCCGACTTCCGCCTGGACAGAAGCGTCATTCGCGCGGATTTCGAGTTCCTCAAGAGCCTCGGTGACGTGGAGTTCAAAGGCGGCAAGGCGGTTTTTCCCGAGGACTTGCGGGAGCGGCACGCGGCAGTCATCGTCTGCGCCGGTTTGGGCGAGCCGCTCAAGCTGGACATTCCAGGCGAGAGACTGGCTGTATCATGGCAGGAGTTCCTGGAGCGCAAGGATAAGTCGCTCCTTAAGGGCCGGAGGGTAGTCGTCCTAGGGGGCGGAGCTGTTGCTGCTGATTGCGCGGTCACGGCCAGGCGGGGCGGCGCGGCCTCGGTGGAAATCGTCTATCGGCGCCGCTTGCAGGACATGCCGCTCACGCATTACGAGCGGCAGATGCTGCTCGACGAGGGCGTGGAGATTATAACGTGCTCGAAACCGCTGGGGATTGTTGGCCGGGATTCGCGTGCCAGTGGACTGCGCCTGGCCCGTTTTGAGCTGCCTCCGGGTAAGCCGCCACGGCCTCAGAACTTCATCCGCGTTCCGGGGGAACGGCCGGTCTTGCATCGGTGTGATCTGGTGATTTCAGCGATTGGCGCCCGGCCTGCGCTTCCAGTGGATAGGACCAGGGGCGTGTTTTACGCCGGGGATGTAGTCCTGGGCGCTTCCACGGTGGTGGAGTCAGTCGCCAACGGCAAGAACGCCGCCCTGCAAGCCGACGCGTTCATTCGCGGCGCAAAACCGCTGAAGTTCAAGAGGCTTGCCAAGAGCACCGAGGTGCTTGCGGGGACGCCCTTGCGGCCGGTCCCGCTCGATTGCGAGTTCTTTGGGCGGCGTATCCTTTCACCGTTCCTACTTTCCGCCGCGCCGCACACCGATGGCTACGACCAGATGCGCAGGGCCTATGAGCGCGGCTGGGCGGGCGGGGTCATGAAGACGGCTTTTGATAACGTGCCGATTCATATCCCGGCGGACTACATGTTCGCCCTGACTGCCTCGACCTATGGCAACTGTGACAATGTCTCTGGGCATGCATTGGAGCGGGTGTGCCGGGAAGTCAGCCGACTGGTGAAGGAGTTTCCCGACCGCCTCACGCTGGCCTCGACCGGCGGGCCGGTCACCGGCGCCGATCAGCAAGACCGGGCTGTGTGGCAGTCGAACACACGTAAGCTGCAAGAGGCCGGCGCTATGGGCATCGAGTACAGCTTGTCCTGCCCGCAAGGAGGCGACGGCACTCACGGGGATATGGTTTCCCAGAACGCGGAGTTAACCGCGAAGGTTGTCCGTTGGGTCATGGAGGCCGGCGACGAGAGCGTGCCAAAGCTCTTCAAGCTGACGGGCGCCGTGACGGCCATTCAACCTATCATCAAGGCCATACAGGCGGTGCTCGCGCAATTCCCCCGGCACAAGGCCGGTGTGACTCTTGCAAATAGCTTTCCGTCGCTCGCGCTTCGCCCTGCAGCCCAGCGGCGGTGGGAGGAGGGCGTGGTCATCGGCATGTCGGGAGAAGGCGTGTTGCCGATTAGTTATCTTACCCTGGCGCGCGTTTCCGGGACGGGCATCGCTGTCTCGGGCAATGGCGGCGCCATGACTTACAAAGATGCGGCGAACTTTCTCGCGCTGGGCGCGCACACAGTGCAGTTCTGCACCGCAGTGATGAAGTACGGCCTGGGGTACGTGGACGAACTGCACTCGGGTCTGAGCTACTTGCTGGACGAGCGCGGCTTCCGGTCTGTGAAGGACCTCATCGGCTCGGCGCTGCCGCAACCGATCACTGACTTTGAATCGCTGACGGCGCTCAAGAGGCTCCCGGAGGTCGTTGACGATCTCTGCGAGCATTGCGGCAACTGCACCCGTTGCCCGTATCAGGCGATCTCGCTGGATAAACGGGGCGTTCCCGTGTTCGACCCCAGCCACTGCGTCGGGTGCTCGCTTTGCGCCCAGAAATGCTTTGCCGGCGCCATCTCGATGCGCCCGCGCACCGCGCGCGAGTTGGCCCTGATGGAGGATATCTGCAACCCCTTGTCCAGCGATGAGAGCCTGAACCAACCCCTCGCCCGGCCTGCGGCCACCCTCTCCCCATCCGATGGGGAGAAGGAGGGGGTGAGGGGCTTGTCCGCCGGCGTTCGGTTCACGAAGAAGGTTGAATGACCTCGCGGCCCTTGCTCATCGAAAACGGCACCCTGCTCTCTACCGCAGGGAAGCCGTTTGTGGCGCCGCGTCATTCCGTCCTGATCGAGGACGGGGTGATCACGCGCGTCGCACCGCACGGGCAGTTCGGCCGGTTCAAAGGGCAACGCCTTGATGCTTCGGGCAAGATAGTCATGCCCGGCCTGATCAACGCGCACACGCATCTATACAGCACCTTCGCGCGGGGCCTGACGGGGTTGAAGCCCGCCAGGGATTTTGCGGGCGTGCTGAGGAACCTCTGGTGGCGCCTGGATCGGGCCCTGACACTCGAGGACTGTTATTACAGTGCGCTGGTTGCTTTGCTGGACTCGATTCGGCACGGCACGACGACGCTTATTGACCACCACGCCAGCCCGCGCGCCGTCAGCGGATCGCTTCAGGCGATTGCCCGTGCGGTGAAGGAGACGGGTGTTCGCGCCTGCCTTTGCTACGAGGTGAGCGATCGGGACGGGGCCAGTGTCGCGCGGCAAGGACTCGCGGAGAACGAGGAGTGCATACGGAAATGCCGGCAGGACCCGGCAGCGAAGCTTTCGGCGCTGTTTGGATTGCACGCTTCGTTTACGCTCTCCGATCGTACGCTCGAACAGGCGGCCGGGCTGGCTGGCAGCCTGGGCGCTGGCTTCCATATCCATGCCGCGGAGGCGGAGAGCGACCAGGCCCTGACGCGCCGGCGCTCGGGGAGGCGAGTCGTTGAACGGCTAAAGCAGTTCGGGGTGCTGGGCGAGCGGTCCATCGCCGCGCATGGCGTTCACCTCTCGCGACGCGAGATGGATTTGCTGGCGGAGACGCGGACCGCTGTCGTCCACAACCCGCAATCGAACCTGAACAACGCTGTTGGCATCGCTGACATGTCGGCGCTGAGCCGCCGCGGCGTGTTGCTCGGCCTAGGCACGGATGCAATGACCGGCAACATGCTCGAGGAACTGCGGGTTGGGCTATGGGCGCAACACCTCGCGAATGATTCCCCGTCAGCGGGCTTTCGCGAGCTGACGGGTGCGCTGTTCGAGGGGAACGCCCGGATTGCGAGCCGCTGCTTCGGGTTGCGCTTCGGGCAGCTCGAAGAAGGCGCCGTGGGAGACCTGGCGATCATCGATTACGACCCGCCGACGCCATTGGATGACGCAAACCTGTTCGGTCACATCGTGTTCGGCATCTCTCAGGCGGCGGTGGACACCACGATCGTCGGGGGGCGGGTGCTCATGCTGCACCGGAAACTGACACTGGACCTGGACGAGGTGCGGGTCACCAGCCGCGCCCGCGAGTTGGCCAAGGCTTTATGGAAGCGAATCTAACATGAAGAACAATAACTCTACCGATATTACGTATGGCTTAATCCGGAAGCGCGCCAAGGCAATGCAGAAGGACACCGTGAGGTTCCTGTCCGACCTGGTACGGGCCAAGTCCTTTTCATCCAGGGAGAAGCCGGCGATCGCTGTGATACGCCGGGAAATGAAGCGGAGCGGGTTCGACAGCGTGCGGATAGACGGGCTGGGAAGCATTGTGGGACGCATCGGGAAGGGCAAGCGAGTCATCGCCTTCGACGGCCACGTGGACACGGTTTACCCCGGCGATTTGTCGCAGTGGAAATCCGACCCGTTCAAGCCTGTGGTTAAAGGCGGCAGGCTGTGGGGGCGCGGCACTGTGGACCAAAAGAGCGGCGTGGCGGCCCTGGTCCACGCAGGTCGGCTGGTGAAAGAACTGGGCCTCAACGACCAGTTCACTATTTATTTCACGGGCACAGTGATGGAGGAGGATTGCGATGGGCTGTGCTGGCAGTACCTCCTGAACGTGGAGAAGCTCAAGCCCGAGTTGGTGGTGATCACCGAGCCCACGAACCTGAACCTCTATCGCGGGCATCGGGGACGCATGGAAATCCGGGTGGAGGTCAAGGGCCGGAGCTGCCACGGTTCGGCTCCCGAGCGGGGCGACAATGCCATCTACAAAATCAGCCGCATTGCGCTGGAGATCGAGAAGCTTAATAAGCGCCTCAGATACGACCGCTTCCTGGGCAAGGGCACGGTCACGATCTCCGAGGTGAAGTCCTCCTCGCCTTCCTTGTGCGCGGTGGCGGATGAAGCGGGCATTCACCTGGACCGCCGCCTCACCTATGGAGAGACGAAGGAGAGCGCGCTGGCTGAAGTCAGGGACGCGGCGCGGCGGGCGGGCTGTCCCGACGCGAAGGTTTACGTGCTCACTTACGCTGAGCCGGCCTACACGGGCAAGGTGTATCCGACCGAGAAGTACTATCCGACGTGGGCGCTCGAGGAAGACTCTCCGTATCTGCGGGAAGCCGTGCAAGCCTACGCTGGCGTGCTGGGCCGGAAGCCGGTGGTGGACAAATGGACCTTCAGCACGAACGGCATTGCCACTGCGGGCCTCAAGGGCATCCCTACCATTGGCCTGGGGCCGGGCAACGAGGTTTATGCCCACGCACCGAACGAGGCCTGCCCAGTAGAGCATCTGAGCAGCGCCGTTGCCTTTTACGCGGCGCTGGTAGCCAGGCTAAATGGAAAAGTCTGAGTGAGGCATTTCCTCTACCAATGTGGCGACTGCGGGAAGCGCTACGGGCGTGGTGAGGTGCGGTATCTTTGCCCCGCTTGCGCCGCCCGCCTTCGCCCGGGCTCGCCGCTGCCGGGCGTCCTGACGGCCCAGTTCGACGGGCAGTGGATAAAGAAGCGCTTCAAGCGCCGTGAGCCGGACTGGGGCCTGTTCTGCGCGGTCGAGGCCAAGTACTTCCCGCCGTTCCCGGTTGGCAACACGCCGTACCTTCCAGCCGCTTCGCTGGGCAAGCGGTTCGGCTTCGAGGACGTTTGGATTAAGAACGATGGCCTTAACCCGAGCGCTTCGCTGAAAGACCGGGCGTCCTTCCTGGTGGTTGCGGAGGCCGCCCGGTTAAACGAAGGGACAATTGTCACGGCTTCGACGGGAAATGCCGCGAGCGCGCTGGCGGCTGTATGCGCCGCGGCCGGACGAAAGGCGCTGATCTTCGTCCCGCAGAGCGCGCCCCGGGCGAAGCTCGTCCAGATGCTTCTATACGGGGCGACGGTCGTGCCGGTGAAGGGCACCTATGACGACGCGTTCCGCCTGTCTCTTGAGTATTCCAGGCGCTGCGGCGGCTTGAACCGTAATACCGCCTATCATCCGTTGACGATTGAAGGCAAGAAAACCGTTGGCTTGGAGATTTGGCGCCAGAACGGATGGCAGGTGCCGGATGCCATCCTGGTCCCGGTGGGGGACGGCGTCATCCTCAGTGGCGTCTATAAGGCTTTCTGGGACCTCAAATCCGCGGGATTGATCTCACGGCTGCCGAAACTGGTCTGTGTCCAGGCTGAGAATTCCGATGCCATTCACCGCTACATCGAATCAGGCAAGTATTCCGACGCTGCCAGGCCTGACACCGTGGCGGATTCGATATCCGTATCCGTGCCCTCGAATGCGCACATGGCCAGGCGAGCGGTGCTGGAGAGCGGCGGCTTTTCGATCACCGTGAGCGACGCTGAGATACTGCGGGCCCAGGCACTATTGGCTTCGCTGACGGGCATTTTTGCGGAGCCGGCGGCTGCGGCTGTGGTGGCCGCCCTGGGCAAAGCGCGGGATGGCCGGCGGCTGGGGCGGAAGGAGCAAGTTGTCCTGCTGATCACAGGCCACGGGCTGAAGGATGTGGATGCGGCGCTGCGCAATCTCCGGTTGCCCCAGGCAGTGGAACCGACGCTCGCCGGCGTCGAGTCGGCCCTCAAGAGACGGAGGCGCAGCCCCGTATGAAGGCAGCTACGTCGAAATCGTGGCGCAACGACGCCTACGCTAAGGTCACCGGGCGGACCAAGTTCACTGATGATCTGAAGTTCTCCCGCCTCCTGCACGCCGCCCCGGTCTATTCGGATTACGTTCATGCCAGGATCATCGGCATTGAGACTGAACGTGCCGAGGCCTGCCCGGGTGTCGTGAAAGTGCTAACGGCCAAAGATGTGCCCGGCAGCAACCGGTTCGGCCAGATCATCCGCGACTTCCGCATCTTCGCCGATGACAAGATCCGCTATCATGGTGACGTCGTGGCCCTCGTTGTGGCTGATTCGCGCGACGCGGCCATTCGGGCCTCGGAGCTGGTGCGAGTCCAAGCCACGCCGCTGCCGGCTCTCCTTGACCCGGAGGAAGCCCTGAAGCCGGGTGCTGTATTGGTTCATGAGGAGCATGGCACGAACCTGATAAACACTCATGTCATCCGGCGCGGCGATGTCGAGGAGGGCTTCCGCCAGGCCGACTACATAGTGGAGGAGGACTTCAGGACGCAGTTCATCGAACATGCCTACATGGAAACGGAAGCGGCCGTTTGCGTGCCGCGTTCCAGCGATGGGGTGATCGAGGTCCATGGCAGCATGCAGCATCCGTTCAGCACGCGGCGATTCGTCGCGGCGTGCCTCGGGATTCCGCTGTCGGGCGTGGAGGTCGTGGGCACACCCATGGGTGGCGGCTTCGGGGGCAAGGACGACACCGCGGCCATCGTCTGCGCCCGTACGGCGCTGGCGGCTAAGCTGCTTGGGCGCCCGGTCAAAACGGTTTACCGGCGCGATTGGTCCATGCGCGAGAGCTACAAGCGTCATCCCTACCGGGTGCACTACAAGGTGGGCGTGAACAAAGACGGGCGCATCACTGCGGTGCAGTGCCGAATTGTTGCGGATGGCGGCGCCTACTGCTCGGTCACGCCGTGGGTCACCTGGCGCTCCACGGTGCAATGCTGCGGCCCTTACGTGGTCGACAACGTCCTTTGTGACACGTTCGGCGTGTACACGAACAACGTGGTCACCGGCGCCATGCGCGGGTTTGGCTCGCCCCAGATGAATTGGGTCATCGAGCAAGTCGTGGAGATGGCAGCGGAAAGGGTGGGGATTTCAGGAATCGAGTTCCGGCGCCGCAATATGGTGCGGCAGGGCAGCGTCACGATTACCGGGCAGAAGCTCGATGGCCACAAAGTTGCCATGGAGCAAGTGCTGGATGCGGTCGTGAAGGAAAGCCGGTACGAGGAGAAGCTTGCCCAATGCTCGCGCGGGCGTGCCGTTGACGGCGAGTGCTACGGCATCGGGCTGGCCATGAGTTACCGCGGGGTAAGCCTGGGGGCGGAAGGGGTGGACTTCTGCGCGGCGATCATCAATGCGCAGGCGGACGGGTCGATTCTGATCGAGACCGGCATGCATGAAAATGGGCAAGGGGCCGAATCGGCGATGGCATTGTTGGTGTCGGCGGAACTGGGCGTGGACCTGGAGCGTATCCAGTATCGCCGCTCCTCTACTTCGAACATTCCCGACAGCGGGACCACCGTGGCCTCCCGCGGAACCATCATGGGCGGAGGCGCGGTGACGCTGGCCGCGAGGGACTTGAAGCGGCGAATTGCCGAGGCCTTCTGCCAAAAGCTGGGCTGCACAGCGGAGGAGGTGCGATTTAAGGACAATCACCTCCATGGCGCCGGAGGGGGGAAGCGGATCACCTTCGGCGATGCCATGCGCGAGATGTGGCAGAAGCAGCAGTTCCCCTATGCGTTCGGAGTGTTTAAAGCTCCGCGAGTAACGTGGGACGAGCACACCGGGCAGGGCGATGCCTACTTCACGTGGGTTTATGGCTGCCAGGTCGTGGAGTTGACCGTCAACGCGAGAACCGGGCGCGTGAAGCTCCTGAGCGCCGTGGCGGCCCACGACGTCGGGCGCGCGGTCAACCCGGAAATGGTGCGCGGCCAGATTTACGGCGGCATGGCTATGAGCGCGGGTTTTGCGCTGCAGGAGGAAGTGAAAGCCCCGGATGGGAAGATAGCCAACCTGAACCTGAACACCTATCGGATTCTGCGTGCGGCGGACTTGCCGGAGATGAAGGCGATCATCATCGAGAACCCCGATCCCGTCTCGCCGAGCGGCGCCAAGAGCATCGGCGAGCCCGCAAATGAGATCCTTGCGCCGGCTATCGCGAACGCCATCTACAACGCGACGGGCCAACGCTTCCGAACTTCGCCCATCCACCTGGGCGCCGCGCCGGAGTGCGTATGTTGCGGGAAGGAGGACCAATGAAGCTGACAGTGAATGGCAAGCAAGTGGAGGTCCCGGCCGGCGCCATGGGAAAGCGCATCATCGAGTTTCTGCGCGAGGACCTCGATCTGACCGGAGCCAAGAACGCCTGCGATATCGGTGCGTGCGGCGCCTGCACTATCCTCGTCAACGACGAGCCCATGCGCATTTGCGTTAAGCGCGTGAAGGACCTTGCCGGCCAGCGGCTCACAACTATCGAAGGGCTGGAGGCGCCCGACGGCGCGCTGCACCCGCTGCAACAGGCGTTCGTGGAATGCGGCGCCATCCAGTGTGGCTTTTGCACTCCGGGCATGGTCCTGACGGCCCACGCCTTCCTGCTGAAGAATCCCCGCCCCACCCGCGATCAAATTCGCCGCGCTATCCACCAGAACCTCTGCCGCTGCACGGGGTACCAGCAGATCGTCAATGCCGTCGAGCGCGCGGCGCCACACTACCGGCAGGCGGCTGCAGCAGGCAGGGACGCCTCGCCGGCGCGTCCGGGGGCGCCCGAGACGGACGCCTCGCCGAGGCGTCCCTATGTAAAGCCAGAATATAATGAAGCACCTACTCAACGAACTCGCTGAACTCAGGACGGATACCTTCGGCAGGGACTTCCTGCTGACCTGGGAGAAAACGGATGCCGAAATCCGCGCACTCACCATCGTAGCCGAGTGCCTCTGTGAGCTGCACAAGGTACAGAGGCCGTTCCGGGTGTTTGACACCGGGTTGGCCATCTCCATCTTTCGGGATAACTCCACGCGCACCCGGTTCAGCTTCGCCTCAGCCGCGAATGCGCTTGGCCTGGCCTTGGCGGACCTGGACGAAGAGAAATCGCAAATCGCCCATGGGGAGACTGTGCGTGAAACGGCCAACATGATCTCATTCATGGCCGAGGTCATCGGCATCCGGGACGACATGTATCTCGGTGAGGGGAACAAATACATGCGCGAGGTTTCCGCCGCCGTTGCCGAGGGGTTTGAGAAGGGCGTGTTGCATCAGCGTCCCAATGTCATCAACCTGCAATGCGACATTGATCATCCCACGCAGGCACTGGCGGACTTATTGCAGCTCAAACAGCACTTCGGCTCGCTGGAGAACCTGCGCGGCAAGAAGCTCGCCATGAGCTGGGCCTATTCCCCGAGCTATGGCAAGCCGCTGTCCGTGCCCCAGGGCATTATCGGCCTGATGAGCCGCTTCGGGATGAAGCTGACTCTCGCGCACCCGGAGGGCTACGGTTTGATTCCTGACGTGGTTGAACGTGCGCGGCAGAACAGCAAGAAGGCTGGCGGCAGCTTCGAGGTCGTCTCGAGCATGGAGGAAGCGTTCCGCGACGCAGATGTAGTCTATCCTAAATCCTGGGCTCCGTACAACGTGATGCAGCGGCGGACGCCCCTGCTGAAGAAGGGAGATCGGGATGGCCTGAAGGCGCTGGAGCAGGAATGCCTCGCCAACAACGCGCGCTACAAGGCCTGGGAGTGCAACGAGTCCAAAATGAAGCTCACCCGCGCCGGCAAGGCGCTCTACATGCATTGTCTCCCCGCGGACATCTCGGGCGTGAGCTGCGCGCAGGGGGAGGTCTCGGCGCAAGTGTTCGAGGAATACCGCCTCGCCACTTACCGCGAAGCGAGCTTTAAACCCTTCGTGATCGCGGCCATGATCCTGATGGCCCGCAAACGCAACTATGCCGAACTGCTTCGCAAGCTGGCGCACACGCCTCACCTGCTGGAGAAGGCGCAGCGGATCGAGGATTACTTGAATCAGCGCCGAACCAAGAAAGCTGAGTAGAACCCTGATATGTCGCAACTCATCAAGCAGCGCTATCCCGAGGTCATTCGCAAGACAGCCGCGCGTTGCCGGCAACGGGGCATCATCCTTCCCACATTCGCTCAACTTCGCGACCCGGCACTTATTCCGCAGTCCGTCAAGAGCAGGCTCAAACCGGTCGGATTGTGGGACGTCAACCCCCTCAACCTGTTCCGTATCACGTGGAAGAACGCCTTGAACTCGGGGCTTTACGGAGGCGTGAACTACCTGGAGCTCCCTCGCCAGATAACCGGCGTTCGGGCGCGGATCATTGGCCTGGTCGGAAAGCATTTCCCAACGGGAGCGCACAAGGTAGGGGCCGCCTTCGGCTGCCTGGTGCCGAGGCTCGCGAGTGGCGAGTTCGATCCGGCCAGGCATAAGGCCGCCTGGCCTTCCACCGGCAATTATTGCCGCGGGGGAGCCTTCGATTGTGCCGTC
>DATKNZ010000061.1:0-34191 GCA_035541055.1 Candidatus Acidiferrum sp.
CGCTGCTGCTTCTTGATCTGGTCCTGCAGGAGGGCGATTTGCGCCGCCAACTGGCCGTTGGCATAGTGCGCCTTGTCCGCCTTGGCCTTGGAGTCGCGGATGCCGCGTTCCACCACGGCCTGGTTGATGGCGTCCGTCTCGGTCGCCTTCTCCGCCATTAGACCCATCCATATAAACAGCCGCTTGATTGCTCTAAACATAGGTTTCCTTTCTATTGCGTTTCGCGGGTTATCCGGCTCGCCTTGCTTATTTCACTCTGCATTGCGTTCAACAAGCAAACGTTTTACCGTTTCGGCTCCTCTTCCTCCAGCAGGATTTTACGCTGCATGATGAATTCCAGTTGCGTGTTGAGCTGCTTCTCGTCTGAGGCGCTGACCACGGTAGCCCCCTGCTTCTTCACCGGGCTGAAGACCTTCGCGTCCGTGTCGAATGCAACGAAATGCACCGAAAGGCTCGTGCCCTTGGCCTCGGCCTTCCCTTTCAGCGCCGGCAACGTCTCTTCCGGCGGCGGGCCGGCCGTGTTCATGCCGTCGGTGATGATCAACACGTGCTTGTGCGGCAGCGGCGAGTCGAGCACCGCCTGGCCCGCCAGCTTCAGGGCGTTGCCCAGCGGGGTGTTGCCGCTCGGCTGCGAGAAGCGATCGGCGAAGCTCACCAGCGCCGCGGCGTCGAACGGGCCGAACTTCACGGCCTGTCGGGCGCTGTCCCCGTTGAAGACCCACAGCCCCGCCTGGACAGTCCGTGGCGGGCCGCCAGCGGTATTGGTGGCGAAGGTCTGGACCTGGCTGGCGATTTCCTTGAGGGCCCGGTTGGCAATGCGGAACTTCGGCGAGCGGTGACCGGTGGCGTCCGGCACCGTATCCCTCATGCTCCCCGAAGTGTCGTAAATAATGGCCAAAGCCACCCCTTCCTCCCCAGCGGCCAATGCGCGGGTCGGACCCTGCCCCAGCGATACCAGGGCAGCCAATATAGCGAGCGAAGCAGCGTTCTTCATACAATTAGTCTGAACCCTCGATCCAACTGCCACTTGCACCTTAGGGCGCATCGTAGGCGGCAGTGTATCACAATGTCAACCTCCCACTTACCCGACGCGCCGACCTGCTGCATCTATAAAACCGGGCTGGCTTTGTAACTTGCTTGCACAGCTCGGTTTCTGAAGGAAGCGCCGGTCTAACAGCGTGAGATATCCGTGCTTGGTTCTTGCGCTTCAGCGCCCACGGCGGCCTCCCTGCCGGCCAAGTGCTTGGCTAGCGGCCCGGGGGGTTCGGACTTCGGATTTCGGCCTTCTTTCGGTCTTCGGCCTTCGGGTTTCGGGTTTTCGCCCCCACTTCCCGGTCCCCAGCAGGCTACCCGTCCGGCTGCCCAGCCCGCCCCTGTCCATATCCTGTCCCTATGCACACCGTTACCTCACCGGAGAACCTCTAACTTGAAGTTAGAGGTTCTCCGGTGAGGTAACGGTGTGCATACGGACAGGATATGGAGGGGATGCCGCCTGGCGCAGGTCGGCTGGGCCGGCTCGCCCAGTGCCTTGGAAGGAGGCGCGGCTGCTCTCGGTTCGGCAGGCTTTCAGTTTCCGGCGCGCTGGTGTACCTTGCGGATGAATGGACTTTTCTGAAGTGGCCAGAAGTCTCCGCCAGATGTGGGAAGCCAAACCCGCGGTCATCGTCCTCCTGATCATAGGTTTTGCGGGGTTCCTGTACCTGGTAGTGGATACGTGGCGGCATAAGCGCCGGCGCAAGCGGCCAAGGTAGCAATCAGGGCTCCTCCAGCCCCTCTCAGCGGGCATAAGCTGGCATCCCGGCTGCTTGCAAACAGGCCGTGTACAACCTTTCCGTGGCTCGATTTGCCAGGCTGTCCGGCGCGGTCTGCGCCCTGTGGGTGGCGCTGCCGCCCTGCGTTTCCGCGACTTCGCCCCTGGCCGAACAGGCCCTTGCCGCCTACCGGGCGGACGCTACCTATGCCAATCTGACTATCCTGTATCCCGATAACGACACCATCTACCCGCCGGATATCGCGCCGTGCAGCTTCGCCTGGCGAGAGGACATCACCCCGGCCGACACCTGGCTGATCGTGTTCAGCTTTGCCGATGGCGCAGCCCCGCTGAACTTCGCGAGCGAGCGCAACCAGTGGAAGCCCAGCCCGGCGGACTGGGAGGTCATCAAACAGCACTCGAAGGGTAAAAAGGCCATTGCGACGGTCATCGGCTTTCAAGGGACCACGCCGTCCAGAATCCTCTCCAAGGGGCAGGTGTCGTTCAGCACCTCGCCGGACGAGGTGGGCGCCCCCCTGTTCTACCGGGAGGTGAACTTGCCCTTCATCAACGCGGTCGGCGACCCGTCGCGCATCCGCTGGCGGTTCGGCAGCATCTCGTCGCCGGAGCCGCCGCCTGTCGTGTTGGAGCACCTGCCCGTGTGCGGGAACTGCCATTCCTTTTCGAGCGATGGCCAGACGCTCGGCATGGACGTGGACTACGCGAACAACAAGGGCTCTTACGTCATCACGCGCGTGGCGAAGGAGATGTCGCTGGCGACCAGCGACATCATCACCTGGGACAACTACCGGAAGGAGGACGGGCAGATGACGTTCGGCCTGCTCTCGCAGGTGTCGCCGGATGGGCAGGTGGTGGTGAGCACGGTGAAGGACAAGTCGGTGTTCCTGGCGCGGCCCGACCTGGCCTTCTCGCAGTTGTTCTTCCCGGTGCGGGGCATCCTGGTCGTCTATCACCGCAACGGCGGCATGTTCCAGCCCCTGCCGGGCGCGGATGACCCGGAGTATGTGCAGAGCAATCCCGCCTGGAGCCCGGATGGCAAGGAACTCCTCTTTGCGCGCGCCCAGGCCTACCAGCTCAAGAACCTGAGCGCCCAGGGCAAGCTGCTCCTGAACGAGGAGGACTGCCAGGAGTTCGCCCGCGACGGCAAGCCGTTCAAGTATGACCTGTACCGCATCGCCTACAACGACGGCAAGGGCGGCAAGGCGGAGCCGGTGCAGGGCGCCTCGCGCAACGGCCGAAGCAACTACTTCCCGAAATACTCGCCGGACGGGAAGTGGATCGTCTTCTGTCAGGCCAACAATTACATGCTGTTGCAGCCGGACAGCCAGCTCTTCATCATCCCGGCGGCAGGCGGAGAGGCGCGCCGGCTGCGCTGCAATACGCCGCGCATGAATTCCTGGCATAGCTGGTCCCCCAACAGCCGCTGGCTGGTGTTCTCCTCGAAGCGCAACTCGCCTTACACGCAGCTTTTCCTCACCCATATTGACGAGCACGGGGACAGCTCGCCGCCCGTGGTGCTGGAGAACTTCACCGCGCCCGACCGCGCCGCGAACATCCCCGAGTTCGTGAACGCCCCCGCCACGGCCATTGCCCGGATCAAGGAGCAGTTCCTGGACGACTACTCGCACGTCCGCTCGGCGTTCATGGCCGAGTTCTGCGGGGACACGGATACTGCCATCGCGGATTACCGCAAGGCGCTGGAGCTTAACCCCAATAGCGTCCACGCGCACCAGCGGCTCGGTTACCTGCTCTACAACGTGAAGCAGCAATACAAGGAAGGCGAAAGCCATACGCTCGAGGCCCTGCGCCTCTATCCCAACAGCGGCCTGGCGCATTACGACATGGGGATGATCCTGCGCCACCAGAAGAACCTGGAAGAGGCTGCCCGGCATTTCGCGAAAGCGGTGCAGCTCACGCCGCCCAGCTTCAGCATGTTTGGCTACAGCGCCGCCGAGATGAACGCCACGCTCGGCGAAGTTTGGCTCTCGATGGGCCGCGTGCCCGACGCCGCGGCAGTCCTGGCCACCGCCGTGAACCTCGACCCGAAGAACGCCAAGGCCCAGTATTACCTCGCCCTGTGCATGGCCGCGCAAGGGCAGTTCGAAGAAGCGCTGCGCCATTATCCCGTCGCCTGCTCGCTTGATCCCAGTGTGGACACCGTGCCGGAGTTGCACCTGCTGCTCTCCGGGTACTACGTGAAGGCCGGACGAACGGACCAGGCGCTGGCGTCCGCGCGCAAGGCCCTTACGCTGGCTCAGAATCGAGGCGACCTTAACCTCGCGGACACGATCAGCAAGCAAGTGGCCGGGCTGGAGGCGCAGGGAGCGGGGAAGTGACCAGCCGGCCCGGGAGAAGAGTGACGTAAATCCGAAATCCGAAGCCCGAAATCCGAAACAAATTCAAAGCAGCAAATTGGGAATGCTCCAAACGTCCGAGCCTGGGCGGTTTTGAGTTTTTCGGCCTTGTAGCTTTGAATTTGCTGCGAAGTGATCAGCACGCCTGGGAGCAGAGTGCTGTAAATCCGAAATCCGAAGCCCGAAATCCGAAACAAATCCAAAGCAGCAATTTGGGAATGCTCCAAACCTCTGACCCTGCGCGGTTTTGAATTTTTCGGGCTTGTAGCTTTGAATTTGTTTCGGATTTCGGATTTCGGATTTCGGATTTCGGATTTAGAACTCGGGTCTCTGTTGGAAATGCCGAGAGACCCCAGCCCCGGGCTACCGCACCAGGTACTTCTCCGCATCAGGCCGCTTCAGTTCGAGGCCAAGCCCGGGGCGCGACGTGTCGGGGCGCAACAGGCCATCCTTGGCGCGGGCCGCGCCGTCGAAGAGCAGTTGCTCAATGCGCACGTGGTCGTGGAAGTATTCCACGTGGCGCGCCGCCTCCAGCGCGCAGCACGGATGCTGATGAATGGATGGAGCGGTGTGGGCCGAGAGCGGGATTTTAAAGGCGGTGCACAGCGCCCCCGCCTCAAGGAAACCCGTGATGCCGCCGCAGCGGGTCGCATCGGCTTGCAAGACATCCACCGCCCCGGCTTGCAGCATGCGACGGAAATACGTGGCGTCGTCCCCGTATTCCCCGGCGGCGATGTCCATGCCCGCCGGCGCGCGGTCGCGCAGCAAGCGCAGGCCCTCGAGGTCGTCCGAGGTGACCGGCTCCTCGAACCACGCCACGTTCCAGGCGGCGAGCTGGTCGGCCATTGCCAGGGCCTGCTTCCGTGCCAGGGCGCCATTCGCATCCACGAAGAGCTGCGCGTCTTCCCCTACCGCTTCGCGAGCGATGCGCACCCGCTCGGCATCCTGGTCCGGCTCGCGGCCGATCTTCATCTTCATCATGCGGAATCCCTCGCCGGCCCAGCCATGCATTTGCTCGTAAAGCTTCTCCAGCGGGTAGGAAGTGAAGCCGCCACTGCCGTAAGCCGGAATGGCCTCGCGCACCTGGCCCAGGAGCTTGACCAGCGGCAACTCCAGGAGCCGCGCCTTCAAGTCCCAGAGGGCGGTATCCACCGCGGCGATGGCCGCCGACGCGATGCCCGGCCGGCCCATGTTTCTCACCGCCCGGTTCATCGCGGTCCGGAGCCGCGTGACGTCCAGGGCCGCTCCGCCACGCACGACCTGGGCGAGTTTGCCGCGGATCAACCCCGCCGCGCTCGGGCTGGAATAAGTGTAGCCGAGCCCCGTCTTCCCTCCCGCGCGGAGCTCGGCTACAACGATTGTGGTAGAGTCCCACTCGGCGGTGCCGTCGGACTCCGGGGCATCCGTCGGGACGCGGTATGCCCACGCCTCGAGCCGCTCGATGGTGGCATCCAACGACGCCCCCCTGCTCTACCCTACGCCGCGGCCCACGCTGGCCGGAGACGCAAACTCGGACGTCTTCTGCCCTTCGTGCCGGCCCTCGGCAATTTCCTCGATCATCTTGGCGGTGAAGGCCGGGATGTCGTCGGGCTTGCGGCTGGTCACCAGGCCGTTGTCCACGACCACCTGCTCATCCACCCACTCCGCCCCGGCGTTGCGCAGGTCCGTCTTGAGCGAGGGCCAGGACGTCATCCGGCGGCCCTTCACTACGTCGGCCTCGATGAGCGTCCAAGGCCCGTGGCAGATCGCGGCGACGGGCTTGTGCTCGTCGAAGAAGGACCTGACGAAGCGCACGGCCTTTTCGTTTAGGCGCAGTTTGTCCGGGTTTTGGACCCCGCCGGGCAGCACGAGCGCGTCGTATTCGCCCGGGTTGGCCTGTTCGAGGGGCACATCCACCTTCACCGAGCGCCCCGGCTTGGACTGCTTCTCGCCCTTGATCTTCCCCTCGCTTGGGGACACGACGTCTGCCTGCGCGCCGGCCTCTTTCAAGGCTTCGCGTGGCTTGAGCAGTTCGTCCTCTTCAAAGCCATTCTCCGCAAGGATGGCCACTTTTATGCCTTTAAGATCATGCTCCATACTCTGTTCCTTTCATTCAGCTACGGGTGTAGCGCCGGGGCGGAAGACGCTCGCACAGGGACGCCGCGCGCGGTTTCCCCACCCCTTCTGCGAGTAAGCTGGATTCCTGCCAAAACGGGCTTACGCGGGGGCAGGCGCGTTTCCGCCGGAATCGAGAGGTCGAGCCGCGCGTGCGATGCAGGTTGCACCGGGGCAGGACGGCAAAGTGCAATTCTGACCGTGCGGCTGGTAGCGTAAGCCTCCGGCTTGCGCGCGTCCCGGCAACCCTCTGGGTTGCCGCCCCGGCAACAATCCAGAGGATTGTTGTCACTACCGCAAGCCGGAGGCTTACGCTACTTGAATAGTTACGCGCAATTCAGAGCACCGCCGCGATCTTCCGCAGGTCCTGGACGAACCGCTGCCGCTCGGCACGGCGCTTCGCGTCGTCTGGTGCGCGGAGAATCGAAGACGGGTGCACCGTGGCCGTGGTGTAGGGCGCGAGATCGGATGCGACCAACTGGGGCGAGCAGCAGGCTGCGCTACGGCACAGTTTGCAACCTGCACTCGGGTTGGAACCGCTGGAGTGCAGAATGCCGCCACATTGAGCGGCGCGGGTGCTTCGGCGCTGCAAAAGGTGCCCAATTCTGCGGTTCGCGGTGCGGCATGGGCCATGGCACGACGCCTGCTGGACTTATATCTCGGAAGACGGGTTGAAACCGGAAAGGACTGGTGAGACACGCAAAGGGAAACCTGGAGACGTTGCCGTTCCTCACCGAGCAAAGACTCGCCTTCCGCTTTGTTTGTACAGCGCGGGAGGGCGAGCGTCCTCGCGAGCCCTAACTTGCTGGATTGCCGGGGAAGTTTGGGCTCGCGGGGACGCTCGCCCTCCCTTGATAAGGCGCCGCAGTGGCACCGCGGCAATCCTGTGCTACGGTTACTCGCGAAGGAAACGAGACCTGTGAAAGCGACGCAAGCCTTGCACGACGTGGGCCAAAGCATCTGGCTCGACAACATCACCCGCGACCTGCTGACCAGCGGCACCCTGCAGCGTTACATACAGGAGCTGTCGGTCACGGGCCTGACCTCGAACCCGACGATCTTCGACCATGCCATTAACCACGGGACGGCGTATGATGCCGGTATTCGGGACGGGATTGAGCGGGGCAAATCAGGCGAGGGCCTTTTCCTGGAGTTGGCCCTCGAGGACATCACCCGGGCGGCCGACCTGTTCCGGCCCGTCTATGACCGCACCAACGGCGTGGATGGCTGGGTATCCCTCGAAGTCTCCCCCCTGCTGGCCCACGACACGGCGGCCACGCTCCGCATGGCCAAAGAACTGCATGCCCGGGCAGGGCGGCCCAACTTGCTAATCAAGATTCCCGGCACCCGCGAGGGCTTGTCCGCCATCGAGGAGTCCATCTTCGAGGGTGTGCCGGTCAACGTGACGCTCCTGTTCTCGCGCGAGCAGTACGCGGCGGCGGCCGAGGCGTATCTGCGCGGCATCGAACGGCGCATTGCCGCCGGGCGCAACCCGCAGATCGGCTCGGTGGCCTCGGTGTTCGTCAGCCGGTGGGACACGGCGGTGGCCGGCAAGGTGCCCGCCGACCTCACCAATCAACTGGGCATCGCCGTCGCGCAGCGCACCTATAAGGCGTATCTCGGCCTGCTGATCTCGGCTCGCTGGCAGAGAATCTATAACGCGGGAGGCCGGCCCCAGCGGCTCCTCTGGGCCAGCACCGGAACGAAGGACCCCCAGGCCTCCGACGTGCTCTATGTCGAAGCCCTCGCGGCGCCCTTCACGGTGAACACGATGCCCGAAGGGACGCTGAAAGCCTTTGCGGACCACGGCGAGACCGGCCAGGTCCTCGGCCCGGGCAGCAGCGACGGCGAGGCGACTTTGGCGAAGTTCGGCAAGGCGGGAGTTAACCTCGACACGCTGGCCGCCCAACTCCAGGACGAGGGTGCCAAGGCGTTCGTGAAGTCGTGGAACGACCTCATGTCCGTCATTGAGTCCAAGAGCGCTGCGCTGGATAAAGCGGCCTAAAGCCAATGCATGGCGCAATGGCAACGGCTCGGCGGAGAGGCCCTGTCCCGGAGGGACATTTGAGATTAGCCCAGCGCTTCAGCGTTGGGAGGCGCGTCCGCCGCGGCCCACGTCCCGAAGGGACGGCTGAGCGGCTTGAACTGGCACCCAGATTCAGTCGTCCCTTCGGGACGAGACGGCTTCGATTCTATCAAGGCCGTTGTGCCCGGCGCCGCGGCGCCGTCGCCTGAACTCTTTCGGAGGGAACGCTATGGAAGTCAAAGTGCCGGGTGACGCGGAGGCCGCCGCTAAGGAGGCGGCCCGATTCATTGCTGCCGAGGCGCGGGCCGCCGTCGCCGCGCGCGGGCAGTTCATCGTCGCCTTTAGCGGGGGGCACTCGCCGGCGCAAATGTTGCGCGCGCTGGCGGGCGAGGAGGTGCCGTGGGACCGCGTGCACCTGCTGCAAGTGGACGAGCGCGTGGCCCCGGCCGGGCACCCGGATCGCAACCTGACGCTCCTGACCGAGAACCTTCTGAAGCATGTCAAGTTGCCTCGCAAGCAAGTGCATCCCATGCCGGTCGAACAGCCGGACCTTGACGACGCCGCAGCCAGCTACACGCGAACTCTGCGGCGGGTGGCCGGCACGCCCCCGGTGCTGGACCTCGCCCACCTGGGCATCGGGCCGGACGGCCACACGGCCTCGCTCGTGCCGGGCGATCCCGTCCTCGAGGTGACCGACGCCGACGTGGCGATCACGGGCATTTACGAGCACCGGCGGCGGATGACGCTGACCTTTCCCATGCTCAACCGCGCCCGCCGCGTGGTGTGGCTGGTCATCGAGAGCAAGAAGGCGCCGATGCTTTCCCGTCTGCTGGCGGAAGACCAGAACATCCCGGCGGGCCGGATTCGGCAGGACAACGCGGTGGTGGTGGCGGACGAAGCGACGGCCGGAGGCGCAACCTAAACGTCCGACCAAGCATGCAGAAGACGCTTAACGCAAAGGCGCAAAGGTGCAATGGCGCAAAGCCCTGAAATATCTGGGTTCACGATCCTGACCTTCACCACTTCGGGGGTGCAACCTGCTGTCGGCCTTATGGGGACACTGCTTTGAACTCTTTGCGCCCTGGCCTCTTTGCGCCTTTGCGTTGGATTTCAAGTGATTGATTACATCTCAGGTGGAGCAGCGACCGTCCCTGGGACGCGGTCTGCCTGGGCTGGACAATTCCGCGTTCCTGCCACATGCTCGCATTGCGGCTCGGAAAGCCGCGCCGCCTTATGGAAGAGCTTCCACCGGTTCTGGCCCCGACGCCAGAACGACTGCCGCCGCCCGCCATGTCTCTGGCCGCGCGGCTCCTGAACGTCTTTGCCATACCGGGCGAGGTGTTCGAAGGCGTCAAAACCAGCCGGTTCGCCGTCGGCAACTGGCTGGTGCCGATGTTCCTGTCCGGGGCGGTGCTGGCCCTGACCGGGATTCTCCTGGCCCTGCAACCTGCCTTCCAGAAGCAGATGCACGAGCGGATGGACCAGCAGGCCAAGGCGCTCCAGCAGGAGGTCAAAGCCGGTAAAGCGAAGCAGGCGGAGGTTGACCGCACGATGGCTTCGATCCAGGCATACGTTGCGCCGACCGTGTTGCCGGTGCTGCTGGGGGCAATGGCAGGAGCCATTGGAGCTGTGCGCGTGGTCTGGTGGGCCTTGGCGCTGTGGCTGCTGGGGCGGATCTTCCTGAAGGCGCGCCTGGACTTTATGAAGACGCTGGAGGTGGCGGGGCTGGGGGTCATGATCGCCGTTCTGGGTGACGCGGTGGTGTTGCTCCTGATGGTGAACTTACCGGGGCTGTTTGCGTCGCCTGGCCTGGCGCAATCGGTGGCCGGGCTGGACGTGCTGCACAAGAGCCCGGTGCTTCTGGCGGTGGCGAACGTCTTCTCGCTTTGGCTCATCGGCGTCCTCGCCGTGGGGCTGGCGAAGCTCGCCCGGGTGCCGCTGCTTCGAGCGGCATGGTTTGTCCTGGCCTTCTGGCTCTTGCAGGCGTCGGTGATGGTCCTGTTGGGCGGGGCCTTGAGCCAGCTTGCGCTGTGAGCGCGGTTGGCGCGGTGGAAGCTCCCCTGCCGCGGCTCCGGTTGCGGGTGACGGCGGCAGCGGAGTCGCGCCTGCGCGCGGGCCATCCCTGGCTGTATGCCGACAGCCTACGGGAGCAGAACCGTCCGGGCCGGCTGGGCGAACTGGCGGTGGTGTTTGACCGGAAGGACTCCTTCCTGGCAGTGGGGCTGTTCGATCCCGATTCGCCCATCAAGGTGCGGGTGCTCCACGCAGGCAAGCCGGAGGCGATTGACGCCGCATGGTGGGCTGGCCGCCTCGACCGGGCGCTGGCGCGGCGGCAGGGGCTGTTTGATCGCGAGACAACCGGGTTCCGTTGGATCAATGGCGAGAGCGACGGCTGGCCGGGCCTGGTGCTCGACCGTTACGAAGGCACGCTGGTGCTGAAGCTTTATACCGCGGCCTGGCTGCCGCGGCTGGACGAAGTCGCCGGCCTGATCGCGGCGCGGCTTCGCCCGGAGCGGCTGGTGCTCCGGCTCAGCCGCAACCTTCAGGCCGGGGCCGGTGCTCAGCACGGGACGCAGGATGCAAGGGTATTGCTCGGCCCGGCGCTGGAAGGCTCAGTCGTGTTCCAGGAAACCGGGCTGCGATTCGAGGCCGACGTCTTGCGCGGCCAAAAGACAGGCTTCTTCCTGGACCAGCGCGAGAACCGGCGGCTGGTCCAGTCATTGGCTCCAGGGCGGCGGGTGCTCAATGCATTCAGCTTCTCGGGCGGGTTCTCGGTGTATGCGGCGCGCGGCGGGGCAAGCAACGTGACTGACCTCGACATCAGCGCCCACGCGCTCGCCGGGGCGGAGCGGAACTTCGCGCTGAACCGGCTGACGTGCCGGCATGAGACTGTGCAGGCGGAGGCCTTTGAGTGGCTTGGGCAGCAGCGGGAGCGCATGTTCGATTTGGTCGTGCTGGACCCGCCGTCGTTCGCGAAGCGGGAAGCGGAGCGTGCAGGGGCCATCAAAGCCTACAGCAAGCTGGTGACCTTGGGGCTCGGGCACCTCGCGCCCGGTGGAATCCTCGTCGCCTGCTCCTGCTCGGCCCACGTTTCCGCGGAGGAGTTCTTCGCCGCCGTGCGCCGGGCGGCGGCAGAGACTGGGCGCTCCTTCGATGAGCTGCAAACGACTGGGCAGCCGTCCGACCACGCTGCCGCCTTCCCCGAGGCCTTTTATCTGAAGGCGATCTATTTGAAGGAGCGCCGCGGCGGCGCGGCCTGAGAGTGGCATTTACGATTTACGATTTACGATTTACGAGCCCGCTGGGGGTCCGTGATTGGAATTCTCAAGTGATCAACCGTAGATCCTCAGGTCCTTCCGGGCTTTGCGCCTTTGCATCTTTGCGTCTTTGCGTTGAACGTCTTCTGTACTGCAATACCCGAGATTGTCCGCAGGCTGCGAACAATTTGCCAGGCCATCGCAAACAGGGGACTTCTATCCTCCATCTTCTATCCTCGATCCTCGTCGCGGCCCGGTTCGTTTGCGGCTTCGCCGCTCCGCGCATTTAGCCCCTTCCAAGCTGGATTGCGGCGCGCCGGGTTCCCGAATACAGTACGCGCAGATGAAACCAAAGCCGCTCATCTACCTCGTCGGGGCCGGCCCGGGCGACGCAGGCCTGCTGACCTTGCGTGGCGCGGAGTTGCTGGACCGTGCCGATGTCGTGGTCTGCGATGCGCGAGTCAATACGGAGTTGCTGCGCCGGGCGCCGAAGTCGGCGGAAGTCGTGCACGAGGGACAGATGCCTGCCGAAACTGGGGTCGCCGATCTGCTGATCTCTCGGGCGCGTGCGGGCAAGACCGTGGTGCGGCTGCTGGCCGGGGACCCGTATCTGTTCGCGGCGGGCGGCCAGGAAGCGGAACGGCTGGCCGAAGCGCGCATCCCTTTCGAGGTCGTGCCGGGCGTCTCTTCGGTGGCGGCGGCGCCCAACTACGCCGGCGTACCCGTGACGCACCGCGATTTTGCCTCGCAGCTCACCTTAATCGCACCGCACCGCAGTGCTCCCCCCGGCAACGGAGGCATTGATTGGGCGCAGGTGGCCCAGACGCCGGGGACGAAGGTGCTCCTGCTCGATTCAGATTCCATCGAGCCCATTGCGGGCGCGTTGCTGGCGAACGGTCTGGCGGCGGATACGCCGGTAGCACTGGTGCGTTGGGGCGGATCGGGCCGGCAAGTGTCCACCGCTGGGACGCTGGGCACGATCACCGCCGTGGCGGCCGAGGCCAACATCGGTCTGCCGGCGGTCGCCGTGATTGGCGAAGTGGTGAAGCTGCGCGAGAAGCTGAACTGGTTCGAGCAGCGGCCGCTCTTTGGGCAGCGCGTCGTGGTCACCCGCGCGCGGGAGCAGGCCGGGCAACTGGTGCAGAAGTTGCAGGAACGCGGCGCGGAAGTCCTGGAGATTCCGACCATCAGGATCGAGCCTCCGACCCGCCGGCAGGACCTGGTGGACGCGCTGCTGGAGCTTAACTCTTACGACTGGCTCGTCTTCACCAGCCCGAACGGGGTGACGACCTTCTTCGATTACTTCTTCCGGCATTTCCACGACATGCGGGATATCGGTGGGGCGCGCATCGCCGCCATCGGGCCGGCGACGGCGAACAAGCTTAAGGAACTGCACCTCCAGGTTGACCTCATGCCCGATGAGGCGCTGTCGGCGAAGATTGCCGAAGCCTTCGCTGAATTCGAAAGCGTGGAGAACCTCAAGATTTGCCTCCTCCGCGCCGAGGTCGCCGGCCGGGAGTTGCCCGAGGCCCTCGAAGCGCTGGGGGCCATCGTGGATGACGTCGCCTGCTATCAGACCGTCCCCGAGTCCGAGGACCTGACCGGCGCCGCGGCCAGCCTGCTGGAGCATGGCGCCGACTGGATCGCCTTCACGAGTGCCTCGACCGTCGAGCAGTTTCACGCGCGCTTCGACCTCCCGGCGCTGCTCAAGCGCTTCCCGCGCCTCAAGACGGCCGCTATCGGGCCGGAAACCTCAAAAGCGCTAAAAGCCCTGGGCCTGGAGCCGACCGTCGAGGCCAGGCAGCACACGCTGGATGGCCTAACCGCCGCGATTTCAGCCCGCCGAAGCCAGCCTTGAGGCCCGGGTGCGGGAAGCCGATACCGCGGGAAAAGCCGGGTGTGGGCAGCCAGGGTCCCCGGAGAGTGCCCGGTGTGTCTCCCATGTGGTCCGGGCCCCATGGGAGACACACCGGGCACCCTTAAGGGAGAATAAGGGCCCACGCCAGCTGCTCCCGGTGGACGGCTCATGGGGACAGGCACCCTGCGCCACAGCGGCGGTAATGGCCCAACCCCGTGGCACGGCTTGGCTGCCTGTGCCGTCAGACGCACAGTTTTCAGCCGATGGGCAGTAGCACAAACTACGCCTGTTTTGAATAACACATTGCATTCAGCGCCTTATTTCATAGTCTGGTAGGGCGAACTGGCCTGATGCGACAATTCTTCACAATTGCCACAAATGCATTCATGGAACTGGTCCGGCAGCCGGTATTCCTGCTGCTGATGACCAGCTCTGCCGCGTTCGAGATGTTCCTGGCCACACCCTATTACTTCGCCTTTGGTGATGAGCCTAAGCTGGTGAAGAACAGCACGTTGGCGGTGATGCTCCTGTCCGGACTGCTGGGGGCCGTCTTGAGCGCCTCGGCTTCGCTCGCGCGCGAGATTCGCACCGGCACGGCGCTGGCCGTGCTGTCGAAGCCGGTGGGCCGGGCGCAGTTCCTGCTGGCCAAGTTCCTGGGGCTCACCTGGGCCCTGACATTACTGACTTACGTTAACCTGGTGGCGGCGCTGCTGGCCAGCCGGATGGCGTTTGATGCCTACGGCTCGACCGACCTTTTTGCCCTGGGCGTCTTCGCCCTGGCGGTGGCCATCGCCTACTGCCTCGGCGGGTTCAGCAACTTCTTCCTGCGCCGGCCATTCGTTTCGGATGCCGTGTTCGGCCTGCTGCTCATGCTCACGGTGGCGTTTGTGGTGATTAACTTCTACACGAAGGAAGTGAAGCCCCAGGCGTTTGCGGCAGGGGTCGATTGGCGGCTGATCCCGGCGGGCGTGCTGGTCCTGTTCGCCCTCTGGATTCTGGCCGCGCTGGCCCTGGCCTGCTCGACGCGGCTGGACGTCATCCCCACCCTAGCCATCTGCTCGGCCTTCTTCCTGCTCGGCATTATGTCCGACTACATCTTCGGCCAGCGCGCCAGCGCGGTGTGGGACCGGAACATGGGGAACGAGATGAGCAGCCTGCGCTGGTCTTACCCGCAAAAGGTCTTATTGAAGGAGGTCGTCGAGAAGTACGACCGCAACCAGGATGGGAAGCTGGAGCTGAAGGAGCGGGAAAACATCAGCCCGGCGGACAAAGGGCGCCTGCAAGCGGCCGGCATGGGCGGGAGCTGGTGGGCGACGGTCCTTTACACGCTCACGCCGAACTGGCAGCTCTTTTGGGTCGCCGACGCGCTGGACTCGGACAAGAGCACCTTCCATTGGGGCTACGTGGCCAAGGCGTTCGGCTACATGCTGGGCTACGTGGGCGCGGTGCTGGCCATTGCGGTGGCTGTGTTTGAAGACCGGGAGCTGAGCTGATGGTTACACCGCTGGCAGCATTCAACAAGTTTAACGGGATGCAAGGCCGCTGGGAATCCCTGGCCTGCCTGAGCCTCTAGAGCAGAAATGGAACGAAGCATACAAAAGAACGGGCTGATCAACCTGCTGGCCTTGCTGGCGGTAGGCGTAGCGGGGTTCGCGGCGGCGCGGTTCTCCAATTCACTGGCCGGGCTGGTCGCCGCTGTCTTCATGGGCCTGGGGATCCTGGTGTGCGCGGTGAGCTGGTTCCAAATGCGGCTGGAAGAGCGGGAACGGCTGGAGAAGCTCGAACTGGAAGAGCTGGCGCGCACGCATAGCGGCGCGGCGCTATTCGAAGCCCAGGACGCCGAGGTGTTTCCGGCGCAGCGGTCACGCGAACAGTTCGAGCGGTTCCTCGTCCCCGTTTTCACGGTCATCCTCTTCCTGTTGGAGGCCGGGGGGGCGGCGCTGCTTGGGCGCTGGCTGTCGCGCCCGACCACCGCGGCGGAGGTGAAGGACCCCGTCAGCGGGCTTGCATTATTCGGCCTCTTCGCGCTGGTGCTGTTCCTGCTGGGCAGGTTCTCCGCCACGATCGCGCGCCTGGAGAACCGGCGGCTGCTCCGGCCCGGCGCCAGTTACCTGCTCGCCAATGCGTTCCTGTCCGTCGTGGTGATGCTGGGGCTGGTTGGGGTGTGGGCCGGCTTCACCAAGGCCGACCTTTACATTGCGTGCGTCTTCACGGGGCTGCTCGCGCTGATTGCCGTCGAGACCCTATTGCAGTTGCTGTTGGACCTCTATCGCCCCCGCGTCAAGGGCAAGCTGGAGCGGCCGCTTTACGAGAGCCGCCTCATCGGCTTGCTGGGGCAGCCCGAAGGACTCATCACCACGGCCGCCCAGGCGCTCGACTACCAGTTCGGCTTTAAGGTCTCCGAGACCTGGTTCTACCGCTTCTTCGAGAAGGCGTTGGGCTGGCTGATCCTGCTGCAATTGGCGGTCCTGCTGCTCTCGACCTGCGTCGTGTTCATTGAAGCCGGCGAGCAGGGCTTGCTGGAGCACTGGGGCAAGCCGGTGGCGAGCCGCAGCCCGCTCGGCCCCGGAGCCCATTTCAAGTGGCCCTGGCCCATTGACAGGGTGTACCGGGTCCCGACCGAGCAGATTCAGACCTTCGACGTGGGTTTTACGCCCGAAGCCGGCCAGGAGCGCGCCGTGGCGATGCTCTGGACCGTGGCGCACATGAAGGAGGAAAACGACTTCCTGGTTGCCAACCGCGCGGAGAGCACCCTCGTGGCCACCAACCAGACGGCGGAAAAGCGCACGCCGCCGGTCAGCCTGCTCAACGTCAGCGTGCCCGTCAGCTTCCAGATCACGAACCTGGTGGACTGGGAATACAACAACGAGGACGCCAAGTCCCTGCTGCACGACCTGGCCACCCGCGCCGTGGTCCAATACCTGGCCAGCGCGGACATGAATGAAATCATGTCGCACACCCGGCTGGAGATGGCGCAGGTGCTGTCGGATCAAATCCAGGCCGCCGCCGACCAGCACAGGATGGGTGCGAAAGTCGTCTCGATTGACCTCGAAGACCTTCACCCGCCGGTCAAAGTGGCAGGCGAGTACGAGAAAGTGGTGGCGGCGATTCAAATCAAGGAAGCCAAGATCCTGGCGGCGAAGGGAGACGCCTTCCGCACCAACACGCTGGCCGGCGCCCAGGCCGTGACCATTGTCAACGATGCCATTGTCGAGAGCACGGCCCGAAAGATTGACGCGCTGGCCCAGGCTGCCTTATTCACGAACCAGATTCCCGCGTTCGAGGCCGCGCCGTCGGTGTTCGCAGAGCGCGCCAAGATGGACATGCTCGTGCGCGGCACCGTCAACGCCCGCAAGTACGTCCTGCTCACCACCAATACGCACGACGTCCTGCAGTTCGACCTTCAGGAGTCCATTGCCCAGAGCATGCTTAGCCTCAATGTGACCTCACCTCCTCCGAAATCATCCCCATGAGACGCAATCCTCTTACGCTGGTTATCGGCATTCTGCTGATCATCATCTTCGGCCTGTGGCTGTTCGTCTTCCAGGTGCGAACCACCGAGGTCGCCGTGGTGACCACCTTCGGCAACCCCACCCGTCCGATCACCGAGCCGGGCGCCTACTTCAAGTGGCCGTGGCCCATCCAGAAGGTCTGGCCCTTTGACAAGCGGGTGCAGAACTTCGAGGACAAGCTCACGGAACGTCAGACGCGGGACAACTTCACCCTGCTCATGGCGGTCTACGTTGGCTGGAAGATCACCGATCCCGCCGCCTTCTTCCCCAAGTTCATCAGCAGCGACGATCCGATCAAGGAAGCCGAGCGGCAACTGGACCGCTTGCTGGGCAACGCCAAAGCGGCAGCGATCGGGCGGCACTCCCTGTCAGATTTCGTCTCGGCGGCAGGCGGCGGAACGAACTTCGTGGCCATCGAGAACGAAATCCTCTCTACGCTGCAATCCCAGGTCAGGTCCAACAACTACGGCCTGGAAATTGAATTCGTGGGCGTCAAGCGTCTGCAGTTGCCGCAGAACGTCAGCCAGTCGGTCTTCGACCGGATGACCGAGGAGCGCAAGCGGCTGGCCGAACAACTGCAGAACGAAGGCGATGCCGAAGCGCAGAATATCCGTTCCGAGGCCAACCGCAAAGCCCAGGAGGTGCTGGCGACTGCGCGCGGCAAGGCCACGGAAATCAAGGGAAAGGCCCTCGCCGAGGCGACCGCCTCCCTGAGCGTCTTCAAGCAGAACCCCGAGCTGGCCATCTTCCTGTTGCGCCTGAATGCGCTGGAAGGCTCGCTCAAAGACCGCTCGATCCTGGTGTTCGACCAGAACATGCCTCCGTTCGACCTGCTGCGGGGCAGCGCCACCAATTGGCCGGCCAAGTGACCAGCCTGACCTGAGGAATAACGCGTGAGCAACGGCATTGACATGAATGAGCGGAACCATTCGCACGACGAGTCGCCCGAGCTGACCGCGCCGGCCGACACGCCGGTGGATGCGGGCTCGCAGGCCCTGTCCGAGGCGCTGCGGAGCAGCTTTGCCATCGTCCGGTTCGTAATGATCGTGCTGGTCCTGGTGTTCTTCGCCTCCGGGTTCTTCACCGTGGGCCCGGCGCAGCGGGCGATCATCCTGCGCTTCGGCAAGCCCTTGCACGGCGAGAGCGAGCAGGCCCTTCTGGGACCCGGCAAGCTGCACTGGTCCATGCCCTATCCGATAGATGAGGTGGTGAAAGTGAACATCTCGGGCATCCAGACCGTGGAGTCCACCACCGGCTGGTACGCCGAGACGCCGGAGCAGCGGCTGGCGAACATAGAGCCGCCCGCCCCGGCGGGAACCCCGCTCAACCCGCTGGTGGACGGCTACGTGCTGACGGGCGACGACAACATCATCCACTCCCGCGCCACGCTGACCTACCGGATCAGCGCGCCTCTGCGCTATGTGTTCAGCTTCGTCAATGCCTCCAATGCCGTGCAGGATGCGCTGGATAACGCCTTGCTGTGGGCCGCGTCCCAGTTTCGCGTGGACGATGTGCTCCGGCACGACGTGGCAGGCTTCCAGGAAGCCGTCCGCCGGCGCGCCCTGCAATTGATCCAGCAGCAGGACCTCGGAATTACAGTCGAGCAGTGCGTGGTGCAAAGCGTCCGCCCCCGCCAGTTGAAGGATGCCTTCGACCAGGTGAACAGCGCCGACGAGGCGCGCGGCAAGGCGGTGATCGCCGCCCACGCGGCCGAGAACCAGATCACCAACCAGGCCAGCGCCGACGCCCGCTCCATCGTCGCCCTGGCACAGGTCGAGAGCGATCAACTCGTCAAGGACCTTGCCGCACAAGCCGAGCGGTTCAAAGACATCCTGCCCCAGTACCAGCGTGCCCCGGGCCTGTTCACGCAACAGCAGTTGTCCGAAACCCTCGGCCGCGTGCTGACCAATGTGGAGGACAAAATCCTGGTGGCCGAGGGAGCGGATGGAAAACCCCGCGAACTGCGGCTACTGTTTAACCGTGAGTTCACCAAGCGTGCGCCTTAATCCATAAGACCGCCATGCAAGTTACTTCCCTTCTGAGCCGACACGAGCACGACCACGCGGACGCATCCTGCGGCGCCTGCGGTCACGACCATGAGCACGCCCCGGTGCGCCTCTGGCAGACCCTGGTAGGTGTGGTATTCGTGCTCAACGCTTTCATCGTAGATTCCCTCTTTCAGCAAGGCCATACCGTCGCCAGCGCCAGCGCCCTGGTCGGCGCGGCCACGCTGGGTTACCCGATCATCTGGACGGCGATCCAGGACATCCGGCAGGGCTTGCTGAGCATCAACGAGCTGGTCGCCATCGCCGTGCTGGCGGCCTTTGCCTCCGGCGAGTACATGACCGCCGGCGTGGTCGCCTTCTTCATGCTCATGGGCGAGGTCATCGAGACCCGCACCGCGGAAGGCGCGCGCGCGTCCATCGAATCGCTCATCAAGCTGACACCCACCAAGGCGCGCCGTATCACCCCCCAGGGCGAGGAGGAGGTCGCCGCCAAGGACCTGGCGGTCGGAGACGTGATTCGCATTCGCCCTGGAGACAACGTGGCGGCGGACGGCGTGATCGTCAGCGGCCAGGGGTCGTTCAACCAGGCCACGATCACCGGCGAATCGCTGCCGGCGGACAAGAAACCGGGCGACGAAGTCTTCGCCGGCACGCAGAACCTCACCGGCGTCCTGGAAATCAAGGTCAGCCGCGCCGGGACGGATACCACCCTCGGGCGCGTGCGGGAGCTGATTCTGGCGGCGGAGAAGACCAAGCTGCCGATCATGAAGATCGTGGACCAGTACATGGGATTCTACACGCCGCTGGTGCTGGTGATCGCCGCGCTGGTCTGGGCCTTCACCGGCAGGCAGCACGGGCTCAACAACGTGATCTCGTTCATCATCTTTAGCTGCCCCTGCGCGTTCGTCCTGGCCACGCCCACCGCCATGGTTGCCGCGCTTTCCGCCGCCGCCCGCCTGGGCATCCTGATCAAGAACGTGGCGGACATCGAGGCGGCAGCCAAAATCAATGCCTTCATCTTCGACAAGACCGGTACGCTGACGACGGGCGAGCTGGCCGTCAGCCGCCTGGCGCCGCTCAACGGAGTCACCCCTGCCGAGCTGCTGCGCCTGGCCGCCGCCGCCGAGAAATACAGCAATCACCCGACCGCGAAGGCGCTCGCCAAGCTGGCGGCGGAAGCCGGGGTGCCCTTGCCCGAGCCCAAGGATTTCTCGGAAACCGCCGGCCGCGGCGTGAAGGCGGACATCGCCGGCGCCAAGGTCCTGGTCGGCCGCGCCCAATGGCTCCAGGACAACGGAGTGAAGGGCGATTTCCAGGTTGACCTTAGCGAGACTGAGGGCTGGAGCCTCATCTTCATTGCCCGCGACGGCCAATGCATCGGGTGGGTGGGCCTCCAGGACGAAACCCGCGCCGAGGCGCGCGCTTCGCTGGCCGAGCTGAAGGAGAGCGGCGTGCGGCGCCTGGCGATGATCTCGGGCGACCGCCAGCCGGTGGCCACTCGCGTGGGCAAAGAGATCGGTTGCGAGGAGGCCCGCGGCGAGTGCCTGCCGCAGAACAAGGTGGAGTTCGTGCGCAGCGTGAAGGCCAAAGGGTACCATGTGGCGGTGGTCGGCGACGGTGTGAACGACGCGCCCGCGCTGGCCGCGGGAGACATCGGCATCGCGATGGGCGCCGCCGGAAGCGAAGTGGCCATCCACAGCGCGACCATTGCCCTGATGAACAACGACCTGCGGCGCCTGCCCTTCCTGGTAAAGCTCTCGCGCAGCACGCGCACGGTCATCAACCAGAACTTCCTGTTCGGCATCGCCTTCATCATCTGCGGCATGACGCTCTCGGCACTGGGCTACGTCCAACCCGTGTACGCCGCCGCGGTGCACACGACCGGGTCGCTCATGGTGGTCTTCAACAGCGCCCGGCTGGTGCGCAAGGGCGAGGAACTGGAGCACTACCACCCGGCGCCCGCGCCGGCCCAGGCGCCACCCAGCAGACCGCCCGTGCCGCGGCTCGAACCGAAGATGGCATAATGAACAGAGACCGGGCAGTTACGAGTGGGCCGGGGCCGGGTTGCTGTCGGAGAGGGCGATGGTTAAGTTAAGCGTATGAGCGCTAGCGAAGTAATCGAGCAAATTGACAAGCTCGGGGCGGATGAACAAAAGAAAGTGTTCACCTTCCTGGCCAGGAAGATTCTCGCTAACGACGGCACGTCCGGGAAGCCTTGGCTCGGGAAACGGCTTTCCTTCGAGCAAGCGTGCGACGTGGTCTTCCGCGAAAACCATGATCTCCTGGGCTTACTGGCTAAGTGAGTGAGCCGACGTTCCTCTCCCTCGATGAAGTTCTGCAGATCCACGCCCGCAGCCTCGCAGAACATGGAGGCATCCAAGGCGTGCGTGATCCCGGGCTGGCTGCATCAGCCTTGGCATCGGCGAAGAACACTCTCTGTTACGGAGGCGGCGACCTGTTCGACGTCGCTGCAAGCTACGCGTTCCACCTCGCCGAATCGCAAGCTTTCCTGGACGGCAACAAGCGCACTGCCGTGGCGTGCGCGATGGTGTTTCTGGCTATCAACGGAGTCTATGCGCAGCCACCCAAGTGGCAGCTCTATCTGGCTATGATCGGAGTAGCAGAAAAGAAACTAACGAAGGCCGACTTGGCCGCTATCTTTCGCAAATCCGCAGGGTCCGCATGAACCAAGCTCTCGCTGACACTCCGCTCTCCGCGCTCCCCACCCCGCATTCAAACGGCGAGACCGTCATCTCCGTGACCGGCCTGACCAAGGTCTTCAAGGACTTCTGGGGCCGCCCCAAGGCGCGAGCAGTGGACAACGTGGACTTCACAGTGCGGCAGGGCGAGGTCTTTGGCCTCCTGGGCCCAAACGGCTCGGGCAAGTCCACGACCGTAAAGCTGCTCCTGGGATTGCTTTACCCCACCAAGGGCCACATCGAGGTGTTCGGCCATTCCCCGCGGCATGTGCCGACCAAGTCCCGCATCGGCTACCTGCCCGAGGAGTCCTACCTCTACCGCTACCTTGATTCGCGAGAGACACTGGACTTCTTCGGCAACCTGTTCCGGCTGCCCAAAGGCGACCGCGCCAAGCGCACCGAGCAGTTGCTGGAGATGGTCGGCCTGACCCAAACCCGCACGCGGGCGGTCGGCGAATTCTCGAAGGGCATGCAGCGCCGCATCGGCCTGGCCCAGGCGCTCATCAACGACCCCGACCTCGTCATCCTGGACGAACCCACCTCCGGGCTGGACCCCATCGGCTGCCGCGAAGTCAAGGACCTCATCGTGGCCCTGGCCCGGCGCGGCAAGACCGTGATCCTCAGCAGCCATTTGCTGGCCGACGTGGAAGACGTGTGCGACCGCGTGGTCATCTACTATGGCGGCAAAGTGCAGGCGATAGGCACGCTCAACGAGCTCCTCGCCAAGCCCGACGCGATTCAAATCACCACTCCCGCGCTCTCGCGCGAGACGATGGAGCGCGTGCTGAGCACCATCCGGCAGGACGTGGCCGAAGCCAAAGTCCAGATTGATACCCCCACGCAGAACCTGGAGAGCTATTTCCTGGCCGTGGTCGAACGCGCCCAGAAAGCAGCGGCGCAGACCTCGGGAGCGGTAGCCGGCGCCACGGTCGCCGCCTACCTGCGCGGCGAGACGGAAGCCAAGCCTTCGCCCGACCGCATTCTGGAGCGGCTGGCCGCGCCGCAGCCGGCGACCCCCGCGCCCGCCCCGGCGCCCGCGCCCGCAAAGACCGTGGACGAGCACAAGCTTGCGGCGCTGACCAAGCCGGCGGAACCGGTCGAAGCGGCGCCCGGGCCGGCGCCTGCCCAGCAGCCGCAGCCAGCCGACCTGCAAAAGGCCAACGAGAAGCTGGCCGGCTTGCTGCGCAAGCAAGGGTGAGGCGGGTTGGGCAGTGCAGCGCCTCTTTGCCATCGCGTGGTTGACCTGGAAAGCCGCCTTCCGCTTCCGGCTGTTCCTGGTAGTCGCCGTCCTGTTGCTGGGGGCGGTTGTGGGCCTGCCCTTGCTCATCAAGGATGACGGCACGGCCCGCGGGTTCACGCAGATCCTCCTCACCTATACGCTGGGTTCAATCACAGCCTTGCTGGGCCTGTCCACACTCTGGCTCTCCTGCGGCACCCTGGCGCGCGACGTCGAGGATTGCCAGATACAAATGGTGGCGGTCAAACCGATCGCCCGCTGGCAAATCTGGCTGGGCAAATGGCTGGGCATCATGTCGCTCAATGCCGCCTTGCTCGCATTGTCGGGCGGCAGCGTTTACGCCCTCATCCAGTGGCGGGCCGACCGGCTCCCGCAAAAGGAGCAGGAGATCCTGCGCAACGAAGTGATGGTGGCGCGGGGCTCCGCCAGGCCGGAGAGCTACGAGAAGGAGATTAACGCCGAGACCGACCAGCAACTCAAGGAGAGCCTGGAGAAGAACCCTGGCCTCAAGGCCGATTTGAAAGAGGTCCGGCAGCAAATACGCGAGAACATCAAAGCCGATTACCAGCTCGTCCCGCCCGGCTGGCCGCGCGAATGGAAGATCAACGTAGGCCTGACCCGGCAGTCCCTCCAAGGCAAGCCGCTCTACCTCCGCATCAAGTTCAACGCGGTAGATAAGAGCGCTTCCGGCACCTACCGCGGCATCTGGCGCGTCGGGGTGCCCCGGCAGACGCCCCTTTGGGTCAGCGAGGAAATGAGCCTGGCCCCGGACACCTTCCACGAGTTCAAGATCGAGCCCTGCCTCGACGACAAGGGCGTATTGACGGTCGGCTTCGGCAACCTGAACAACACGACGCTGCTCTTCCCGCTGGAGGACGGCGTGGAGGTGCTCTACCCGGGAGGCAGCTTCGGCCTGAACTTCATCCGCGGCCTGGGCATCATCTTCTGCTGGATGGCCCTGCTGGCGGCACTGGGCCTGGCCGCCGCCAGCTTCCTGTCGTTCCCGGTAGCCGCCTTCCTCTCGCTCGGCGTGCTCACTCTAGCGCTCTCCAGCAGCACCATTGCCAATGCCGTGAGTGAAGGCACCTTGATGGGCTACAACGAGGAGACGAACAAATTGGGCCACTCCACCATGGACCTGATCGCCATCCCGGTCTTCCGCGTCGTGCTGCGGGTGATCAACCTCGCCAAGAACTTCTCGCCCATTGATTCCCTCAGCACGGGGCGGAGCATCTCCTGGACGGATCTCGGCCTGGCGTTTGCGCAGATCGTGCTGCTGCTCGGCGGCCTTTTGGCGGCCTTCGGCATTATCGCCTTCACCCGCCGTGAGCTGGCCACCGCCCAGGGCAACCAATGAGCGCCGGACTCCGCAAGGTTCTCCTGGTGCTGCTCGCGACGGCGCTGCTGGTCGGCGTCTCCTTCTGTCAGCGCTCCCTCAACCGCGATCGGGACCGGCTGGACCTCACGCGCGTCGAGCACCTCGAGAACGCCCCGCCCGCGCTCGCGTTTACCACCCTGGCGCTCGGCGGCTTCCGCGGCTTGATCTCCAATGCCCTCTGGATGCGCGCCACCGACCTGCAGGACGACGACAAGTTCTTCGAGATGGTCCAACTGGCCGACTGGATCACGAAGCTGGAGCCGCACTTCGTGCACGTCTGGCTCGTGCAGGCCTGGAACATGGCCTACAACATCTCCGTCAAGTTCAAGGACTTCCCCGACCGCTGGCGCTGGGTCAAGGCCGGCCTGGAACTGCTGCGCGACGACGGCCTGCGCTTCAACCCCAATGAGACGCTGATTTACCGCGAGCTGGCCTGGTTCTTCCAGCACAAGATCGGCGAAAACCTCGACGACGCGAACATGTACTACAAGGCCCAGTGGGCGAAGGAGATGACCACCGTCTTCGGCCCCGGCACCCCGAACCTGGATGAGCTTATCCACCCCCAGACGGCGGACCAGACCAACCGCGCCAACCTGCTGGTGCAGAAATACAAGATGGACCCGCAGTTCATGAAGGAGGTGGACGAGAAGTATGGCCCGCTGGAATGGCGCCTGCCGGAAGCTCACGCCATCTACTGGGGCGCCCTCGGGCTGAAGCGCGCCGCCGAGAACCCCACCAAGGTCACACCGGATGACCTGATCACCCTGAGGCGCATCATCTACCAGTCCATGCAACTCGACTTCCACCGGGGACGCCTGTTCAAAGATCCCTACGCCGACCGGTTCGAGTTCGGCCCCAACCTCGACATCATCCCCAAAGTCAGCGAGTCCTACCTCCAGTCCGCCAAGGACGACCCCAAGAACGCCGATCATATCCTCAAGGCGCACCGCAACTTCCTGCGCACCGCCATCTACTTTCTCTACGAGCACAACCGCCTCGCCGAATCCGCTTACTGGTACAAATACCTGTGCGAGCAATACCCGGACCGGCCGCTGCTGGATGGCCGGGGCAACTCGATCCCCCGCAATCTCACCCTCGCCGAATACGTGCTCTCGCAGATCGGCGTGGACGTGAACGAGACCTCGCACGACAAAGTGACCTCTGCCATCGAAGGCATGCTCCGCAATGCCTATTACAGCCTGGTCATGAACCACGTTGACCAGTATGAGGGCTACAAGGCCCTGGCACGCCGCACGTGGGAGGTGTACCAGAGCAAGATGCCCAAAGAGAGCCTGGCGCGCGTGGGCCTGAGCCCGCTGGAGGACATTGACCGCGAGGTCCTGCACCGCTTTCTCGACCCCCAGGAAGGCGTCCCCTGGGAGCAACGGGCCATGCTCCGCACCAAGCTGGGCCTGGGCCCCGAGCCGGCCGTGCCGGCAACCACCAACACCCCGACGGCCAGGGCGGAGAGCAAGTAGGCCATGCCCGCCCAGGGGGCCATTGGAATTAAACGCAAAGGCGCAAAGAGGCAAAGACGCAAAGCCTGCAAGCCAATACCCCAAACAGGCCGACAGCCGGCAGCCTCCCTTGGACGTTCCGTAGCTTTGCGCCTTTGCCTCTTTGCGTCTTTGCGTTAACCGTCTTCGGCATACCTGCGGTTTAGCCTTTAGCCTTCAGCCTTTAGCCTTTAGCTTCTCCCCCCGATGAAAGCCAAGATCATCATTACGCCCAAGAAGGCGGTGCTCGACCCGCAGGGCAAGACCGTGCAAAGCGCCCTGGCGCACATCGGCTACACCGGCATACGCGACGTGCGCGTGGGCAAGTACCTGGAGATTGAACTCGACGGCGCCAACCCGGATGCCGCCCGCAAGCAGATTGATGAAGCCTGCCACCGGATATTGAGCAACCCCGTCATCGAGGACTACCGCTTCGAGCTGGAATGACAGTCAGGCATACGCCGGCAGGAGCGCGGACGCCTACCCCTTCTGGCCCGGCACTCGTAAATCGTATATCGTAAATCGTATATGAACGTGGCTGTTCTCCAGTTCCCCGGCTCCAACTGCGACCAAGATGTCGTGCACGTCGTGCGCCACGTGCTGGGCCATTCGGCGCGGCTGCTCTGGCATAAGGAAGCCTCCCTCGGCGCGGCAGACGCGGTCGTCGTCCCCGGCGGCTTCAGCTACGGGGATTACCTGCGGACCGGCGCTATCGCCCGCTTCAGCCCCGTGATGCAAGCCGTGCAGGCCTTCGCGGCCCAGGGCGGCCTGGTGCTCGGGATCTGCAACGGCTTCCAGATTCTATGCGAGGCCGGCCTGCTCCCGGGGGCGCTGATTCGCAACCGCTCCCTCCAGTTCCGTTGCGAACACATCTTCCTGCGAACGGTCACCGCCGAGTCGCCCTTCACGAACCGCATCCCCCCGGACAAGCTGCTGCGCCTGCCCATTGCCCACGGCGAGGGCTGTTACTTCGCGGAGGAGGCGACCCTGGCCAGGCTCAACGCCAACAACCAGGTCCTGTGGCGCTACGTGGATGCAGACGGCCAGCCCGCTGAAAACGCCAACCCAAACGGCTCGCTTGATGCCATCGCCGGCATCTGCAACGAGGCGCGCAACGTGGCCGGGCTCATGCCGCATCCCGAGCGGGCCAGCGAACCCATTCTGGGCTGCGCCGATGGCCGGCTGGTTTTCGAGAGCATGATTCACGCGCTGCAAGCCCGCCCCGCGGCGGCGGCTGCCTGATGTGGCCCTCATGAGTCCGTTAAGTAGAATCCAGCAGGCAAGCCCGGATACCGAAATCCGAAGCCCGAAAGAAGGCCGAAGGTCGAAACCCGAAGACCCCTCGTAGCCTATGTTCCTTGTGAGAGCCGAATGCTTGAAGTGCCGAACGCCGCTGATCGTGCCTGACCTCCAGGCGCGTGGTTTCGGGCTTCGGGTTTCGGCCTTCCTTCGGCCTTCGGATTTCGGCCTTCGGATTTCCGATTAGCCGCTCAGGCTGCTCCCCGCTGAAACGTCATCGAACCCGATATGACCGCCTCCCCGACCGAGCCCGCCATAACCCCCGAGCTGGTTCAGAAGCACAACCTCACGCCCGAGGAATACGAAAAGCTGAAGGCCACGCTGGGCCGTGAGCCCACTTACACCGAGCTGGGCATCTTCTCCGTCATGTGGAGTGAGCACTGCTCCTACAAGAACACCCGTCCGCTGCTGCGGACCTTTCCCACCAAGTCACCGCGGGTGCTGGTCGGCGCCGGCGAAGAGAATGCCGGCATCATTGATATCGGCCACGGGCTGGCTATCGCCTTCAAGATCGAGTCCCACAACCACCCGAGCGCCGTAGAACCGTTCCAAGGCGCAGCCACCGGCGTCGGCGGCATCATCCGCGACATCTTCACCATGGGTGCCCGGCCCGTATGTTCGGTCAACTCGCTGCGCTTCGGCCCCATCGAAAGCGCGCCCTCGGAGGCAGCGCAGGACGCGCCCGCATCGGCTGCGGCGGCCAACGGCAAGGCCATTGCCAACAACCGTCGCTTGTTCGGCGGTGTGGTGGCCGGCATCGCGCACTATGGCAACTGCTTCGGCATCCCGACCATTGCCGGTGAGGTCTATTTCGACAAGTCCTATGAAGGCAACCCGCTCGTGAATGCCTTCTGCCTCGGCGTGTTGCGCCACGAGCAAATCGTGCGGGGCCGAGCCAGCGGCGTCGGCAACCCCGTCTTCTATGTCGGCCCAGCCACCGGGCGCGACGGCCTGGCCGGTGCCGCCTTCGCCTCGCAGGACCTCACGGAGCAATCCGCCCAGCACCAGCGCGGCGCTGTGCAGGTCGGCGACCCCTTCATGGAGAAGCTGGTCTGCGAGGCGTGCCTCGAACTGCTGGCCACCGGGGCTGTCGCGGGCATCCAGGACATGGGCGCCGCGGGCCTGACTTGCTCCACCTGCGAAACCGCCGCCCGTGCCGGCACAGGCATCGAGATCGAATTGGACAAGGTCCCGCAGCGCGCCGCCGCCATGAGCAGCTACGAAATCATGCTCAGCGAGTCGCAGGAGCGCATGCTCATCATTGTCCACAAGGGCCGCGAGGAAGAGGTCAAACGCATCTTCGACAAATGGGACCTACCCTGGGCGGAGATCGGCGTGGTCACCGACACCGGCCGCATGGTCGTCCGGCACCACGGCCAAGTCGTGGCCGACATCCCCGCCCGGAAGATCGCCGACGAGTCCCCCGTCTATCAGCGCGAAGCCCGCGAGCCCGCGTACCTGGCGCAAGTCCGCGCCTTCACCCTCGCCGGCGTGCCCGATACCCGCGACGCCGTGGCTGACCTTAAATCCCTGCTCGCTTGGCCGACTATCGCCTCGAAGAACTGGGTTTACCGCCAATACGATCACATGGTGCGCGACGGCACCGTCGTCTGCCCCGGCTCCGACGCCGCCGTCTTGCGCATTAAGGAAGATGCCCTGCCCATCGCCGCCGACCCGCAGCCCGCCACGCCCGTTCCCGAGAAGTACATCGCCGTCTCCGTTGACGGCAACGGCGCCTACGTCCTGCTCGATCCCTACGAGGGCGGCAAAATCGCCGTCGCCGAAGCCGCGCGCAACCTCGCGTGCTCGGGCGCGATGCCGCTGGGCGTCACCGACAACCTCAACTACGCCAACCCGCATAAACCGGAGCTTTTCTGGCAGCTCAAGGAAAGCGTGCGCGGCCTGGCCGATGCTTGCCGCGCCTTCAACGCCCCTGTAACCGGCGGCAACTGCTCCCTCTACAACCAGCACCCTGCCGGCCCCATTGACCCCACCCCCACCGTCGCCATGGTCGGTCTGATCGAAAAACAGGAGCACATCACCACGCAGTGGTTCAAGGACGAGGGCGACGCCATCATCCTGCTCGGCGAGCCGGTGGACAGCGCCGCCCCGCTGCTCGGCCTCGGCGGCTCGGGCTACTTGCAGCGCATTCATGGCCTCAAGACCGGCACGCCGCCGCGCTGCGACCTGGCCCGGGAAAAGGACGTTCACCTCGCCTTGCGCGCGCTCATCTGCTCCGGCGTGGTCAAAAGCGCGCATGATTGCAGCGAAGGCGGCCTGGCCGTAGCGCTCGCCGAAAGCTGCATCAGCCAGCAGCTCGCCCGCAACACCCCCCGCCTGATCGGCGCCCGGATTGACCTGACACCCATCGCCTCGCCTCGCCTCGACGCCCTGCTCTTCGGCGAGACCCAGGGCCGCATAATCATTTCCGTCGCCGAACTGAACGCAGGCAAGGTCTTGGCCCAGGCCCGCATCCTCGGCGTCCCCGCCACCCTCCTCGGCTCCGTATGCGGCGACACGCTCGAAATCAAGACCGCCCAGGCGCCTCCGCTAAGCTGCGACGTCAGCGCGCTTTACGAGCTGTGGTGGGACTCGATCGCGCAAATCATGCGCTAGTGCCAACGCCTCGCGCTGGCAGAACTCCAGTCCCGAAATCGCCCGGTGGGGAAAGCTCTTGATCTCCCCGACGTTTTCAGCAGAACCCGACAGTCAAATCCGAAGCCCACACGCCGAAGGCCGAAAGAAGGCCGAAGCTCGAAACCGGAAGGCGCCTAGCCATTGCGGAATCCAATCCCGGCGCGTAGCTTGAGCACGGTTCGGCTCAGGCAATGGAAGGGTCCGGTCGATGGAGTCGGTAAGGTGGTTATTGAGCGCGGACTGAATCGGCTTTATGCAACCATGAAGACGCACACAATAGCAACGCCCTTACCGTTGTTTCCCATTCGCCACCTGGCGGGTTGGGCGCTCGCCGCCGGCCTCTTGAGCGGCCTTTCTGTTCAGGCGGCAACCTACAACTGGACGAATGCCGCCGCCGCTGCTTACGGCCTTACGACCGCCTGGTCGCCGAACGGACTGCCGGGCTCGGCGGACACCGCCACTGTAGGCAACAACACGACTGCGAACGGTTCTGTTCTTTACAACAACGCAGCCTATGCCTACGCGCTGACGGTGCTCCAGCTCGGCGAGGTGGGCGGCAGCAGCGGGACGTTCATTATGAGCGCGGGCGCCTTGGCGATCACGAACAACAGCACCTACGGCCTGCTGGTCGGCAACGCCAATGGCAGCACGGGCAACTTCACAATAGGCGGCGGAACCTTCACAATTCAGCGCTCCGCCACGGGCGAGACCTATTACCGGGACGTGCTGGAGCTGGGACCCACCGCGGGCGGCAACGGCACCTTCACGTTGAACAACGGCACGGTCTATTGCCTGGGCGGCCTTGAAATAGGCGCCGGCGGCATTGGCACGATTTCAGTCAACGGCGGCACGCTGATAGACAACGGCTGGTTCGGCCTGGGCCGCGGCGGCACCGGCAGCGGGTGGGGCACTTTCAACCTGACCGGCGGGACGGCCTACCTCTTGCGCAACCCGAGCACGGACTCCGGCGATAATGGGATTTCCTTCTGCCAGGGTGGGACAAACGGCACGGTGAACATCAGCGGCGGGACCCTCTACTGTTATCTCTTCCGCCTGCACACCGGGCCGGGCAGCGGCTATACCGACTGGGAAACCATCAATATCTCAGGAGGCACGATTTATCTCGGGAGCAGCGGCGTCTATGACGGGGGTGGAGGCGGCACGCACAACACGGCCATTACGCTCTCGGGCGGCACCTTCCATACAGTCGACCTGGGGGCCAATACCGGCGGCACCCAAGGCACCAACTCGGTGCTGACGGGCGGGGCTGACTGGGGGTGGGCGGCGACTCTCCCGGCCACGCTGGCCACCAGCCCCGGCCCGGGCACGGTCACTTTCGCCCCGGAAGCCACGCACACCATTACGCTGAGCGCCGCGTTTTCCGGCCCAGGCAATATCCTCCTGGCCGGCCCCGGCACCCTGGCGATCGGTGGCGCGAACACCTATACCGGGAACACCACGGTCAGCCAGGGTACGCTGGCCATGGTCGGGGCGGGCGGCCTTGCCAGTCCCAGGATCATCCTCGCGGCCGGCGCGACGCTGGACGCCTCAGGGGAGGCCTCCACCTTCACCCTGGGCGCGAACCAGACGCTGACCAACAGCAGTTCGACGGCGGGCCTCAATGGTAACCTCAGCACGGGCGCCGGAACTGTCTCCTTGCTTTATACCTCGGGCGTGCCGGCGTTTACGTTGACAGGCGGGGCGCTGGCGTTGGCCACCAACACCCTGTTCAAGGTCAATAACACCGGCGCGGCTTTGGCGCCGGGCAGCTACAAGCTTATCTCCGCCGGCACCGGCGGAGCGGTATCCGGTGCGGGCCTGCCGTCCGTGACCGTCGGTGGCGGCGGAGTTGCCGCCGGGCAATATGTCTCGCTGAACGTTTCGGCCGGCGACTTGTATGTGGTGGTGACCAACGACCGCCCGCCGGTCATTGCGAGCAGCGTGATGACCAATGCGATGCTGGGCGCGAGCTGGCAGATCGGCATCACGAACCTGGCGGCGCTGGCAGGGTGGAGTGATCCCGACGGTGACACGGTCAGCTTCAGCGGGGCGGGACCACTCAGCGCCGACGGCGTCAGCGTGACCAGCGACGACACGTTCATCTACTATCATGGCCCCCTTCCCTCCAACGATTATTTCCAATACACGATCACGGATGGCAAGCTGAATACCAGCGGGCTGGTGTTCCTGAACGCGGTTAACCCCACGGCGGTGGTGCCCAGCGAGACCAACCACGTCATCTCGCTCGACGGCACCTGGCGATTCTACCTCGAGCGGATGACCAGCTATTACTCCGGCTCCGTGCCGAACATCTCGCTGGTGAATTCGACCCAGTCGTTCCAGGAGCTGAACTACGTGGAAGCCGCTGGCTGGACCAACCTCAACGTGCCCGGCAATTGGGAAATGGCTGGCTTCTCGCCCTGCACGTATTACGGACCGGACACGACCTCCGGGCTCTACCGCGATTGGTTCCAGGTGCCGGCCTCCTGGGAAGGGCGGCAGGTGTATCTGTCGCTGGATGGGGTCCAGGACAGCGCGCAAGTCTGGGTTAACGGCCGGCCGGCCACAGTGAACGAGCCAACCTGGGGCATCAACAATTACCACGAGAGCGGCTGGACCGCCTTCCAGGTCAACGTGACGCCGCTGGTGAACTTCGGCACGACGAACCTGCTCGCTATACGGGTCGTGAAGAACGCCGCGTCAATGGACCTGGACAATGGCGACTATTTCTTCCTCGGGGGCATTTTCCGCCCGGTGAATCTGTTCTCTGTCCCGCAAACGAACTTCGCGGATGTGGAAGTGACCACGCACCTGTTGCCGAACAACCAAGCCGAAGTGGACGTGGTGGCGGACGTAACGCAGGGGGGCGCTTCGACGCCGGTCCTGATGACGCTCAATGGCGTGCAGACGGTCACCAACGCGGCGAACGGGCAGGCTGCCTTTTCCCAGATCATCAGCCAGCCCAATCTCTGGTCCGCGGAGTTCCCCAACCTTTACAGCCTGACGCTGCAGTTGATGGACGCAACGGGGCAGATCAGCGAGACGGTGTCCAATCGCATCGGCATCCGGGAGCTGACGATCACCAACGCGGTCCTCTATTTAAACGGCGTGCCTGTAAAGATGGCCGGCGTCTGCAATCATGACTCCTGGGCCACCAACGGCAACGCCATGGGGCCGGATAATTGGCGCCAGGACATCCTGATGATGAAGGCCGCCAACATCAACGCCATCCGCACCACGCACTACAATTTCGGCTCGGGCTTCTTCGACCTCTGCGACGAGCTGGGCATGTACGTTGCCGACGAACTGCCCTACTGCTGGGTAAGCTCGGTCGGCAACCTGGGCATGACGCCCGCCTTCCAGCAGCGGGCGCAGGAAGTCATCCGCCGCGACCGGAACCATCCCTCGGTGGTGATCTGGGCCATCGGCAACGAGAACAGCGCCGGCACCAACCTGCAGATCGTGGCCGACCTGGTGAAGTCGCTGGACCCCACGCGGCCGCGCCTGGTGTCCACGTTCCCGGGCTCCCAATACAACGTGGAATTGTCGGACCGGCACTACCCGACGCCGGCGACGATGGCCAGTGATGGGGCCGCCGCGACTGTCTATCCTTATATCTACCTGGAGCAGCCGAACACGTGGGACGTCCGGCTGGGCGCGGATGCGAGCATGTGGGAGCGCTGGGGCATCGCCCAGCAACGCGTGTGGAACGTCGTCCTGCAGTATCCCACCATCGTGGGCACCTTCCCCTTCGAATGGTCGGACCGGGCCGTGGCCGACCCGAATTCCGACGCTAGTTATTTCCAATACCAGAGCACCGGCGTCCAATTGCTCTACTACTACCCGGCGACCGGCGTCCACCTTCTCAAGATGAAGGGCATGGTGGACGGCTTCCGCAACGAACGCCCCAACGTTTACGAGGCGCAGATGATCTACTCCCCCATCCAGGTCAGCAATGTGATCACCCTTTCACCGGGCGAGGTGTCGTTCCCCATCACGAACTGGTACTCCTTTACCGACCTCTCCAATCTGACGATGGCCTGGCAGCTCCAACGGGCGGGCGCAACGATTGCCTCGGGCAACGCCAACGCCGGCCTGCCGCCCCGAAGTCATGGCATGGTGCAAATCGCTCTACCCGAGAACGCCCTGGCTTACGCGGACACGCTCCAGGTGGACTTCATCCACCCGGATGGCCGCGACATTGTCGCCAACGCCTTCACGCTGACCAATACGGTACCCGGGCCGCAGTTGAACCCGGCCCTGCCGGCCGGCTTGCCCATCCCGACGCTCAATCTCATCACGCGCAAAACGGTCAGCGATCCAGGCTACTGGGAGACGGTGTTGCGCTACCCGGCCACGCTGACGAGCATCTCGCTGACGCCGCCCACCGCCACCACCCTCGCGCAGTTGCAGTCCCTCTCGGCCACAGTAATCGGTGGCACGAACGGGACGCAGGTACTCGGCACTCTCCAGGCTCAATATGCCGCCAACCAGTTCTCCTATAGCCTCCAATGGAGCGGCAACTCGTGGGAAGTCCAGGAGTTGGGCTGGACCTTCCAAATGCCAT
>DATKNZ010000062.1:0-17640 GCA_035541055.1 Candidatus Acidiferrum sp.
CCCGAAATCCGAAAGGGCGCTAAACCAGGCCGGCTTGGAAACATCCAACATCCAACATCCAACATCCAACATCCAATGGCTGCCCGCGCGGCGCCCATTGGATGTTGGATGTTGGATGTTGGATGTTGGATGTTCCCGAGGTTCAGGGAGAGCCCCCAAGGCCCGCGCCCGTGCAATGGGATCATAAACCAACCCCTCACCCAGCCTTCGGCCACCCTCTCCCCATCTGATGGGGAGAGGGAAGGGGTGAGGGGTTTGCGGGATAGGCTTCGGTTCATGGAAAGTCCCCCTCAGGGCATGGCTTCGGCCTTCGGATTTCGGCCTTCTTTCGGCCTTCGGCCTTCGGGTTTCGGCCTTTCCCTCCTCCCTCTGCTCCTTCTCGCCCTTCTCTCCGGCTGCGGGCCGGCCACCAGCGAGAAGCCGCCGCCCCCGGCTCCCATCAGCGTGCAGACCATCCTTCCCCAACGCGGCGAAATCACGCGCAGCATCACGCTGCCCACCTTCCGCATCCTGGCCCTGCAGGAGGCGACGCTCTACGCCAAGGTCACCGGCTACTTGCGCACACTCACCGTGGACAAGGGCGATACGGTCAAGGAAGGCCAACTGCTGGGCGAGATCGAGGTGCCTGAATTGCTCGCCGACGAACGGCAATTCGTGGCCGACACCGAGGTCGCGCGCACCAATTACGAGCGCATGGCCCAGGCGCGGCAGAAGTCCCCGGACCTCGTCGTGCCGCAGACCGTAGAGGATCTCCGCGGCAAATGGCTGGTTGCCCAGGCGCAGCTCCAGCGCGCCCGGGACCTTTTGCAATATGCGCGGCTCACGGCGCCTTTCTCCGGGATTGTGACGGCACGGTTCGTGGATCCCGGGGCGTTCATCGCCGCGGCCAACGCCGGCAGCACGCCCCAAAGCGCCGCCGTGATCACGATGATGGACTACAGCCGCGTCCGGGTGCAGGTGTTCGTTCCCGAGCCGGAGGTGCCGTTCATCACAAACGGAGTGCCCGCCAAAGTCACGGTCGAGGAACTGCCCGGCAAAGTATTCTCAGGCTCGGTGACGCGGTTCGCCCACGCACTGGATCCGGCGACCAAAACGATGCTCACGGAAATCGAGATGCCGAACCCGGACGGCGAGCTGCGGCCCGGCGCCTACGCCAGCGTGCAGTTGCAAGTGGAGCGCAAGGAGAATGCACTGCTCGTGCCCGTTCAGGCGGTGTTGACCGAGAAGGCAGGCACCTCTGTTTTTACGGTGGTGGACGGGAAGGCCAAAAAGGTCCCGGTGAAGCTGGGCTTCAATGACGGCACGCACGCCGAGATTGCCGGCGGCATTCACGACGACGAGGCGGTGATCCTCCTCGGCAAGCAAACGCTTAACGATGGGCAGCCCGTCCGCGCCGAGGAGGGGAAATGAACGGGGGGATTTACGATTTACGATTTACGATTTACGCGGCCGGTGCGCTGGCGATGAACGTGCTGCCGACCCACGCCGATGAAGGTAGGCACGCCTCGCCGAGGCGTCCGCCCGATTCCGCGCCGCAGCCCGGACGCCTCGGCGAGGCGTCCGTACCCAACGACTACCCTGGCGTGCTGAGCACGGCACGGCTGGCCGGCACAGCCGATACGAATGCGACAGTATATCCGATTGACCTGCCCACCACGCTTCGGCTGGCGGGGGCGCGCAACCTGGACATACAAATTGCCCGCGAAAGCCTCAAGGAAGCGGAAGCCAACCGCCAAGGCGCCGTCGAGCAGTTCTTCCCGTGGGTGGCGCCCGGGATTACCTATCACCGGCGCGACGGGCTGGCCCAGTCCGTTCCTTCCGGGGTGATCTCCAGCGCCAATTTCCAGTCCTATTCTCCCGGCGCGACCGTTGCCGGACAAGTAGCGCTCGGCGACGCCATCTACAACTCGCTGGCGGCGAAACAACTGGTGAAGGTCTCCGGCCAGGCCCTGGAAACCCAGCGGCAAGACACCATCCTGTCGGCGGCGGCGGGGTATTTCGACCTCGTCAAAGCCAAGGCCATGGTCGAGGTCGCCCGGCAATCCATCGGCATTTCCCAGGAGTATCAGCACGAGCTGCACGACGCAGTGGCGGCGGGCGTCGCCTTCAAAGGAGACGAGCTGAGGGTGCAGACCCAGACCGAGCAATACGGCATCCTGCTCCAGCAGGACCTGGAGCAGCAACGCGTGGCGGCGGCGAACCTCGCGCAGGTGCTGCACCTGGACGCGCGGGTGGAACTGGTGCCGCTGGACGCCGGCGTGACCGCCTTGAGGCTTTTCCCGACCAATCCATCGCTGAACGCACTGGTGCAGCAGGCCATGAGTTCCCGGCCGGAGCTGACGCAAAGCGAGGCCTTCATGGCCGCTTCGCGCACGGCGAAGAACGGGGCGGTGTACGGGCCGCTGATTCCTTCGGTCGGCGCCCAGGTGTTCGGCGGCGGGCTGGGCGGCGGACCCGACGGCGGCCCCAGCAACTTTGGCGCTGAAGGAGACGCCCTCGTCGGCGTAAGCTGGCGTATTGGCCCGGGCGGCTTGTTCGACTATGCCCGCATCAACGCCACCAAAGCCCGGCTCGCCTCGGCCCAGTTTGCCGACGCCAAGCTCAAGGACGCGGTCATCTCGCAGGTCGTAGCCGGCCTGGCCCGCGTGAATTCCACGGCCGCCCAGGTGGGTTTGGCAGGGCACAACCTGGGCACCGCCGACGAAACCCTGCGCCTAACCCGCCAACGAAAGCAATATGGGGTGGGCATCGTCGTGGAAGACATCCAGGCCCAACAGGCGCTGAACCAGGCCCGCTCCGATTTCGTCACCGCCGTGGCCGAAAACGACAAGGCGCAATATGCCCTGAGCCGAGCCATCGGCACCCCACCTGAAAGCGCCGGGCCGGGCGTGCCGCCGGGTCAGACAAACCATTGAAATTCAGCCACTTGCTGTGTGCTGCGAGGCACTCTTCGCTCCCGTTCGCCGATTCTCCTGTGCAAGTTATTGGGCTTGTGGCACTTGCGCACTCCAGCCCCCCAGCCCCGCCCCGGGACCTGTCCGTAGCGCCTCCCTATCCTCGCCGTTACATCACCGTAGTACCTCTAATAGCCTATTAGAGGTACTACGGTGATGTAACGGCGAGGATAGGGAGGGATTACGGACAGGAGACGATTGCGCGAACGCCGGGTTGGGGTGCTTCGGGTTTCGGCTTTCGGCCTTCTTTCGGGCCTCGGCTTTCGGCCTTCGGGCCTGGCTGGCGGAAGGTGCGGGAGGCAAAACCTTTGACCCGGGGCGCAACTTTACCTAGTTTAGCGTGTATCAAAATGCTGATGGGCAATCGTTTTGCCTCGTGACTGATGCCGTTTATATCGCTGAAACAGTTTTTGGCCCGGATGGGGCTGGCCACACCCGCGCAATTCGACGAATGGAGCAAGGCTTGGAAGGTAACGCAGGCCAGCGGCTCGCAGGAGACACTGCTGGCTTTTATCTGCCGTGAACGGGGGTTGGCGGAGGACGTGTTCCTCCAGCAGTTGGCCCAGGCCCTGAACTGGCCCTACCTGGACCTGCCCAAGCTGACGGTGCCCGCCGAGGCCCGCAACCGCATCTCCACCAAGGTCGCATTTCAGTACGCCGTGCTGCCCACGCAGGTCAACGACGGCGCGCTCCAGGTGGCGGTCAGCAACCCGTTCGACACCGCGATGCTCAACGCGGTGCGGTTCGACGCCCATGGCCCGGTAGGCTTTGCCCTGGCCACCAAGGTCGAGATCGAGAAGGCGCTCAAGAAGTATTACGGTGTGGGGGCCGAAACGCTCGACGAGATGGCGGAAGACGAGCCACTCGAGCTGCTGGTCAGCGAGGACAAGGAAATCACCGAGAGCGACCAGGAAGCGAGCGTGATCAAGTTCGTCAACCAGGTCATCTGGGAGGCTTACAAGGACCGTTCGACGGATATTCACTTTGAGCCGGCGGAGGATGAGCTGCGCATCCGGTATCGCATTGACGGCATCCTGCACCAGACGCCGATGCCGCCGCAGCTCAAGCGTTACCAGGCGGCGCTGATCTCGCGCATCAAGGTCATGTCCGGGATGAATATCTCCGAGAAACGGCTGCCGCAGGACGGGCGTATCAATGTGCGGATCAAGGGTGAGGAAATAGATATCCGCGTGTCCACGGTGCCGACAGTGTACGGCGAGAGCGTGTCCCTGCGGTTGCTGACCCGCGGCAAGATATTCCTGAGTCTCGACAAGCTGGGGTTTTCGCCGCTGGAGGAGCAGGCCATCCGCGAAATCATCGTCAAGCCCCACGGCATTTTCCTGGTGACCGGCCCGACCGGCTCGGGCAAATCCACTTCGCTCTACGCCTTCCTGAGCACCATCAACTCGGTGCACAAGCGCATCATCACGATCGAGGAGCCGGTGGAATACGAGCTCAAGGGGATCAACCAGATTGCGGTGCGGCCGGAGATCGGGCTGACGTTCGCCATGGGCCTGCGGCATATCCTGCGGCAAGACCCGAACGTGATCATGGTGGGTGAGATTCGCGACCTGGAGACGGCGGAGATCGCCATTCGCGCGGCGCTGACGGGGCACCTGGTGTTCAGCACGCTGCACACGAACGACGCGCCGAGCGCCTTCACGCGGCTCATTGACATGGGCATCGAGCCGTTCCTGGTGGCGTCGTCGGTCGAGTCGGTCATGGCGCAACGCCTGGTGCGCACCATCTGCCCACACTGCAAGACGGAGCAGAAGGTCGAGCGGGATTACCTGCAGCGCATCGGCTTCCCCGCGAACGAGGTGGAGACGGCGAAGTTCTGGCGTGGGGCTGGGTGCGAGGAGTGCCGGCAGCTTGGCTACCAGGGGCGAATGGGCATTTACGAATTGCTGATCCTGAACGAGCAACTGCGCCCGCTGATCCTGAACCGGGCGGCGGCTACCACCATCGCACAGAAGGCGATCGAGCTGGGCATGCGCACGCTGCGGACCGACGGGTGGAACAAGGTGCGCAACGGCCAGACGACGATTGAAGAGGTGCTGCGCGTGACCCAAATCGAGGAGCACCTGGATTCGATTGTCGAGGACCGGAAGCAGAAGCAGGGTTAAGGCGCTTAGGATGAGAGAGAGTTTACGAGAGATGGGCGGGGCCTTTGGGGGGCGAGGGATTGGTTCGTCTGGTGCTTCAGGCCCCGGCTCGCCGCGGAGGTTGCAATCTGTGGAGGGCTGCCCCTCAACCCTTCCCTCTCCCCATCAGATGGGGAGAGGGTGCCCGCCAGGGCGGGTGAGGGGTTCAATTCCCCTGTTGCGCCCTGCGCTGCTGCTGCTTGGCACGGCACTGTTGTGGGCCGCGGCGACGGGCTGCAAGCCCTCGGCCGGCAAGAATCAAACCGCAGCAGGCACGAATGCACCCAGGCCCGGGGTGACGAATGCGGCTGCGCTCCGGCAGCCGCCGGGGCCCAGGCCGAACGTCGTGCCGGGCGGGCCGGTGCGCGGCGCGACGCACTCGAACCAGATGGTCATCGTGCGCCCGCCGGTCAGGTCGAACACGGTCCCGCTGGCGTTGCGCCGCCCGGGAGTGAGGACCAACGCGCTGGCCGGCGTTGCGAGAGCGGGCTCGGGCACGAACGCCACGACGGCAGCCGCTTCCGGCCGGGCAAACGCCTGGTCGGGTGTTGTTGCGAAGCTCAAGCCTCTCCAAAGCAGCCCCTACTTCTACCCGGCCGTCGCCGTGGCTGTCCTCTGCGTCGTGTTCGGCGTGCTGTTCCTGGTGCAATGGCTCAAGGCGAAGTCCACCAAAGCCGGCCCGGTTGCGGTCGCCGGCGAAGCGCCGAAAGCTGCCGGGCGGCCCGTCACGAAGAAGAAACGCACGGCGCCCATTTCCGCCTGCAACGTCTTACAGGTGACGGGCGATGCCCGCCGGCTCTGGCAATTCTCCGCTCGCGGGCGCGGGTTCGCCCTGAGCCGCGAGCAGACGAGCGTGGGAACCGAGGCCTTGCCGGCCAAGGCGATTGCGAAGGACTGGCGTAATCTCTATCAGCGGCGGCTCAACGTCGCCTGGCTGCCGCCCGAGCAGGTGTTCCTGCGCGTGGCCCAATTCCCCGCGAGCGACTTCGCCGAGACATTGTCCATGGTGGAGTTGCAGTTGGAGAAGCTCTCGCCGATGCCGGTCGCGCAAGTGGTCTGGAGCATCCAGGTGCTGCCGCACAGCGAAGGGAACCTGCAGACGGTGATCGTGATTATCGCCGCGCGCAATGCGGTGGAGGAGTTCCTGGGCAAGCTCGAAGGGCAGGGCTTCATGGCCGACCGGCTGGAGATGCCGCGGCTGGATTTGCTCAAGGCCAGCACGATCAACAACGACGGCGCCTGGATTTATCCCGAACCCGCCAGCGCCAATCCGACGGCGCTCGTGGCGTGGTGGTATGGCGGCATCCTGCAGAACCTGGCGCTGATCACCCTGCCCCCTGCCAAGCGCGCGGAGAGCCTCAAGGAGCAATTGCTGCAGATGGCATGGGCCGGAGAGCTGGAAGGCTGGGTGACTTCGGCGCCGGCCTGGCACCTGGTAGCCGACCCGGAGGTTGCCGCGCAGTGGGAGCCCGACCTGCGCGAGGCCGTCGAACAGCCGGTCGAGGTGAGCGCGCCGCCGCCGCCCGCCGCCCTGGCGGCCATGACGGCCCAGCGCGTGGCGCAATCCGAAGCGGAGGCGAACCTGCTGCCCATCGAATTCTCCACGCGGTATCAGCAGCAGTTTGTGGATCGCCTCTGGATGCGCGGCCTGGGCAGCGTCATTGCGCTATACCTGTTTGGCGTGATGATCTATTTCGCCTGGCTGCAATTTGCCCAGATGGGCACGAGCAACGTCGAGACGGAGGTCGCCAACCTCGGCCCCACCTACACCAATACTCTCCAGCTCAAGGCCCGCCTGGATGTGTTGAAGACCCAGCAGGACTTGAAATCGGCGGCCCTGGACTGCTGGAAAGCGGTCGCGGAGCTGCTGCCGGACGGCGTGACCCTCGAAGGCTATAATTTCAACGACGGCAAGCGGCTTACCCTGAACGGCACAGCGCCGCGCGACCAGGCCAAGAGCCTGACGACGTTCGATTCCGATATCCGCAAGGCGCGGCTGCCGGACGGCCAGCCGCTGTTTGACTCTCTCGCCGGCGAGCACCTGACCTACCATGACAGCGCCAATAACCTGCTGAGCTGGAGCTGCGTGCTGGAGCTCAAGAAGGAGGACACGCTGTGACGAGCTACCTGGACAAGCTGAACCTGCGGCCGTTCGAGAAGCGCCTGGTCGTGGGCGTGGCCGCGATCCTGTTTGTCGTCTTCAATGCCTGGTTTGTGTTCCCGCACTTCTCGGACCTGAGCGCGACGGAGGCCAGGAAAGCCGAGGCGCAGAAGAAGCTGGAGAAATGGAAGGCCGAGTGCGCGCAGTCGGGGAAATACAAGGCGGCCATTGCCAGCATTGTGGGCGAAAGCCAGGACGTGCCCGCCGAGGACCAGGCGTATCAGTTCTCGAGCGCCATCCAGATGCTGCAGCCCGAAACCGGCGTCAACATCACCTCCATGGGCCGGGCAACCTCCACGACCAACGAGTTCTTTGTAAAGCTCACCCAGACCATTGGCGTGCAATCGGGCGAGTCGTCGCTCGTGGAGTTCCTGTATAAGCTGGGGGAGAGCAAGCAGCTCATTCGCGTGCGCGGCCTGACCCTGCACACTGACTCGCAGCGGCAGGCCCTGGTGGCGAATGTCACGCTCGTCGCGAGCTATCAGAAGAACACCACTAAGCGGGCGCCGGCAGTGCAGACCGCCTCGGCAACGAAGGTAGTCGCGCCGGCCGCCAGACGACATTGAAGGCGATCCCCTGCATCCTGCTGCTGACATGCATGGGGCTGAAGGCCCAGGCGCCACCAACGCCTCCGACCAACTCCGCTGCCGCCAAAGAGGCGGCCAGCCGAGCCGAGATGCTGCGGCGAGCCCAACGCCGCGGGGTTCCCGGAGTCACGAACGCCGCCGCGGCGACACCCGCACCGTCGCTGCGAACGACTCCCGCCGTGCCTCCCGGGCCGCCGACAGCGCCCGCCGCGTCGAACGCGGTTCAGACGATCACGGTTTCACCGCCTGCCGCCGCAACGAAAACGCCGGGCGAGGAGCCGTTGCCTGAAGGGATGATTGATTTCCGCGGGGCCGACCTGAACCAGGTGCTCGACATCTACAGCATGCTGGTCAACCGCACCTTGTTGCGCCCGGCGACGTTGCCCACGCCTACCATCGTGCTCAAGACGCAGGGCCAGTTGACGATGAAGGAGGGCATTCAGGCCCTCGAGGCCGTGCTGGCGCTCAATGGCATCACCATGGTGAACGTGGGCGAGAAGTTTGTGAAGGTGCTGCCCGAGGCCCAGAGCGGGTCGGCGGCGGCGCCCTTCGGGACGAACACGGCGGCCCACTTGCCCGACCTGGGCCAGTATGTCACGCACATCGTGCAGTTGAAGTACATGAAGCCCAGCGAGTTGGTGCCGGTGCTCACACCGTTCGTGAAGATACCCAATGCCATCCTGCCCCTGGATGCCAACCAGATGCTGGTGCTGCGCGATTACGCCGAGAACGTGAAACGGATGCTGGAGATGATTGCCAAGATAGACGTGACGGTGCCGTCGGAATATGAGCGGGAGGTCATCCCCATCAAATATGCCAAGGCGTCGGACATTGCCGGGGCCTTGAACAGCCTGAGCGCGGGCGGCGGCGGGGGCACCAGCATGGGCGGCGGCACGACCACCGGCACCCGCGGCGGAACTCGTGGCAGCTATGGCCGCACCGGGACCATGGGCGGCGTGCCGGGAGTTACCACACCGGGCATGGTCATGCCGCCCGGTGGCCCCGCAGTCCCCGGGGCCGGTCAACCGGGCACCGGCAACTCGTTCACCCAGCGCCTGCAGAACATCATCAACCGGGCCTCCAACCCTACCGGGGAGATCCAGGTCATTGGCCAAACGAAGATCATTTCTGACGAGCGCACCAACTCCCTGCTTATCTTCGCTTCCCGCGACGATATGAAGACGATCAAGAATATCATCTCCAAGCTGGATATCGTACTGGCGCAGGTGCTGATCGAGTCCGCCGTGATCTCGGTGACGCTCACGGACAGCCGCGACCTGGGCTTCAGCTACCTGCAGCATCCGCAGAATATCGGCTCCTGGACCGGCGTGGGCGCCCTCAACAACAAGACCTTCCAGACGCCCCAGAACTACATCCTCAATGCCAATGGGGTCACCAACGGCTCCTCCGGCGCCATCCCCGGCGGGTTCAGCTACCTGATGTCTTTCGGTCAGGATTTGGATGTGGCCATTGCCGCGGCGGCCAGCGATACCCGGGCCAAGATCTTGCAACGGCCTCGCATTCAGACCTCGCATAACGAGCCGGCCAGCATCTTTGTGGGTGAGTCGCGGCCCTACCCGACTTCGAGCTACTACGGCGGGGGCGCCTACGGCGGCTACTCTTCGATCCAGCAATTGGAGATCGGCGTGAGCCTGGACGTGACGCCGCTGATCAACCCGGATGGGCTGGTGGTGATGGACATTCACCAGAAGATAGACAGCTTTGAGGGCAACGTGACGATTCAGAATGTGGGGGACGTGCCGATCACGAGCGAGAAGGAGGCGCAGGCGAAGGTGTCAGTGCGGGACCATGACACGATTATCCTGGGGGGCCTGATCGAGACGGATAAGAACAAGAACAAGTCAGGGGTGCCGTTCTTGATGGATATCCCGATGTTGGGGTATTTGTTCCGGAGCAGCCATGTGGACGAGACGCGGAATGAGTTGATCGTGCTGATCCGGCCGACGGTGCTGCCGACGCCGGAGATCGCGGCGCTGACGGCGACGGCGGAGAAGAACAAGATGCCCGGGGTATTGGCGACGGAGAAGGAGCTGCGGGGTGAAGACGCGCAGCGGCTCAAGGAGGCGGTCAAGGGAACAGAGACCGGCCCGGTGCCCGGCAAGATGCAATGAACGCGCGCGACCGGTCAGTTAGTAGCGTAAGCCTCCGGCTTGCGCGGGTCCCAACAATCCTTTGGATTGTCGGGGTGCCGCGTTGTGTGCGGCAACCCGGAGAGTTGCCGGGACGGGCGCAAGCCGGAGGCTTACGCTACCTGAAGAGTTTCGAGCGCACTAAAACCCGGTGCGCCTGTGCAACAAAGAGCGGTTGCGGGGTTAAATAGAATGACGCATTGGCTTATGAACGACTGGTTACGAGTGACGCCTGACCGTGGGCCGTGTGCCCCGGCACCAGGCCGCCGGCTGATACACGGGCTCCTGATTCTTCTGGGCACGCTGGCGTTCGGGGTGCTCCAGGCGCCGGGCCAGCTTCTCGTTCTTAACCAGATTCCCATCAACCCCACCAATGTCGCCGTGGGTAATCTCCTCACGCTCCAAATCACCTATACCAATGTCATTGTCATCCCCCCGGACACGGTGGTCTTTCAGCCGCTGACGAATGCTCCCGCCGGCGCCGTCATTGATTCGAGCGGCTTCTTCCAATGGCAGCCGACTTCGAACCAGGTGACCTCCGCCAGTGGCACTAATATCACCGTTACTGCCTTCCTCGCTTCGCAGCCCTTGAATGTCGCCTCGATTACCTTCAGGGTGATTGTCACCAACAACATCGTGGTGCCGGGGGCGCCGCTCCTGAGTCCCATCCCCCCCCAGACTTTAGCCGCCGGGGTGCCCTTCGAGATCAGCAGCATTTACGCGACGAACAACGATGGCACCGCCAACCCGCTTACTTTCAATCTCGCTACCAGCCCGGCAACGGACGCCACGATTTCGAACGGCACGAACTCGGTGGTCGTGACTTCCACGGGGACGAACGGCCTCTGGCAGGGGGTGCTCGACTGGACCTCGCCGCAGCCGGGCTTATACACCATGTACGTGTCAGCGCTCGAAGCCGCGACGGGGAGCCAAAGTGTCACGCAGAGTTTCACGGTGAACGTGTTGCTCAGCAACAACTGCGAACAGTATCTGGAAGTTCAGCAGGCGGTCGAGGCGGGCGGGACCGTTGTCCTCACCAACTGCCCCACGCTGGTGGTGAGCAACACGTTTGTCGTTTCCAATGCCGTCACCATTCTCGCGGAGACCAATGTCACGATTGCCGGCAACAACCTGCAGCGGCTTTTCAGCGTGCTCTCCGGCGGGACTTTAACCCTGAGCAACCTGAATCTGTTCCTGGGCCGTAGCATGAACGGCGGGGGGGTATTCGTCGAGAAAGGGGGCTCGCTCATTGCTTATAACTGCACGTTCGAGGGCAACACCGCGGCGGGCGCGAACGGGCTTTCGGGTGCGCCTGGAGTCTCCAAGGACCAGAATTACGGCACAGGCGGTGGTGCGGGCACGTTTGGCTGGCCGGCGGTCGGTGGAGCGATCTTCAGCCGCGGGAACGTCGAGATTTATAGCTGCGAGTTCCTGACCAACAGCGCCGCCGGGGGCAGCGGCGGCAGCGGCGGCAACGGCGCCGACGGCACGTACCAGGGCGGCAACGGGGGTGCGGGCGCGAGCGGGAACGTCGGGTATGGCGGCGCCATATTCAGCTCGGGCACTTTGGTGGTGACAAACACGAGCTTCATCGGGAACACGGCGGTTGGCGGCAATGGCGGCGCCGGAGGCACAAACGGCTCGGGCGTGTTCAACGGCTATCCGGGCACAGGCGGCACGGGCGCCAATGCGGCCGGAGGCGCGATCTTCACCGGGCCCTCGGCGGTCATTGATGGCTGCTCCTTCTCCGGCAACTCGGCCCAGGCAGGCAGCAGCGCCGACGGCGGCACGGCGGGCGGAGGCTACGGCGTGAACGGGGCCGCGGGAGGCACCGGCTTCGGCGGTGCAGTCTGCTTTATGGGCGGCGGCGTCCTGATGGAATCTCAGTTCGCGACCAACAGCGCCATCGGCGGCAACGGGGGCAACGGCGGCAACGGCAATTACGGCGGCGGCAATGGCGGCGACGCGGGCAGCGGCATCGGCGGGTGCGTTTACAATTTCGGCAAGGTGACGATGGCCAGCAATTCGTTCACGGCGTGCCTGAGCATCCCCGGCACGAACGGCGCCGGTGGGGGCGGGATCCTCAGTGGCCGTCCCGGGCTGATCAACCAGATTCTCACTAACCGCTTCACCAACGGTTTCGGTGGTCTTCCCAACGGGATCAATGCGTTCGGGGCGGTGGGCCCGGCAGTCGTGGCGCCGCCTGTTATGATTGATCCCAGTGATGCCCAGGCCGCCGGCGGCACCTCGGTTCCCGTTGCCGCGGACTCCGGCCCGGCGGTGTCCGCCGACGCGGCTGCGCCCAAGGCGCTGGCTGCCCCGGTCACCCCCGCAGCTAACCCTGGTGCCGCGGGCTCCAACTCTCCGGCAATTCCCAGTGGCGCGCCGGCTGGGCTGCCGTCCAACCGTCCCAGCCTCCCGGGAGGCGGCGCCAACCCGCCCGCGCCTGCTGCCCCGGCCGACCCATCCAAGGCGCCATCCGCCAAAGCTCCCGGCGAAGAGCCGTTGCCCGAGGGCATGATTGACTTCCGCGGAGCCGACCTGAACCAGGTGCTCGACATCTACAGCATGTTGGTCAACCGGACGCTGCTGCGTCCCGCGACGTTGCCGACGCCCACGATCGTGCTCAAGACCCAGGGGCAATTGACCATGAAGGAGGGCATTCAGGCCCTCGAGGCCGTGCTGGCGCTCAACGGCATCACCATGGTGAACGTCGGCGACAAGTTCGTGAAGGTGATGCCCGAGGCCCAAAGCGGCTCGGCCGCCGCGCCCTTCAGTACGAATGGGCCGGCGGCAATACCGGAATTGGGCCAATATGTCACGCACATCGTGCAGTTGAAGTATGCCAAGCCGAGCGAACTGGTGCCGGTGCTCACTCCGTTTGTGAAGATACCCAACGCCATTCTGCCCCTGGACCCCAACCAGATCCTGATCCTGCGCGACTACGCCGAGAACGTGAAGCGCATGCTGGAGATGATCGCGAAGATTGACGTGGCCGTGCCCTCGGAGTTTGTGCAGGAAGTCATCCCCATCAAGTATGGCAAGGCATCAGATATAGCGGGGGCTTTGAACAGCCTGAGCGCGGGCGGCGGAGGCGGCGCCAGCATCGGCGGCGGGACGACCGGCGGCGGCCGCACCACCAGCTCCCGTGGCGGCATGGGCCGGACGGGCACCATGGGCGGCACGATGGGCGGATACGGAGGGGCAGGCTCCCCGTTCGGTGGCTCGCCGTTTGGCCAGCCCGGCATGAACCCCCAGGGCACCACCCAGCAGGCAGGCACCGGCAACAACTTCACCCAGCGGCTCCAGAACATCATCAACCGCGCCTCGAACGCTACCGGTGAGATCCAGGTCATTGGCCAGACGAAGATCATCTCGGATGAGCGCACCAATTCCCTGCTGATCTTCGCTTCCCGCGATGACATGAAAGTCATCAAGGACATCATCTCCAAGCTGGACGTTGTCCTGGCCCAGGTGCTGATCGAATCAGCCGTCATCTCGGTCACGCTGTCGGACAGCCGCGACCTGGGCTTCAGCTACCTGCAGCATCCGCAGAACATCGGCTCCTGGACGGGCGTGGGCGCCCTCAACAACAAGACTTTCCAGTCGCCGCAGAACTACATCCTCAATGCCAACGGGGTCACTAACGGCTCCTCGGGCGTTATACCTGGCGGGTTCAGTTACCTGATGTCCTTTGGGCAGGACTTGGATGTGGCCGTTGCCGCGGCGGCCAGCGATACACGGGCCAAGATTTTGCAGCGGCCTCGCATCCAGACCTCGCATAACGAGCCGGCCAGCATCTTCGTGGGTGAGTCGCGGCCTTACCCGACTTCGAGCTACTACGGCGGGGGCGCCTACGGCGGCTACTCTTCGATCCAGCAATTGGAGATTGGTGTGAGCCTGGACGTGACGCCGCTGATCAACCCGGATGGGCTGGTGGTGATGGACATCCACCAGAAGATAGACAGCTTTGAGGGCAACGTCACGATTCAGAACGTGGGGGACGTGCCGATCACGAGCGAGAAGGAGGCGCAGGCGAAGGTGTCGGTGCGGGACCACGACACGATTATCCTGGGGGGCCTGATCGAGACGGATAAGAACAAGAACAAGTCAGGGGTGCCGTTTCTGATGGACATCCCGATGTTGGGGTATCTTTTCCGGAGCAGCCATGTGGACGAGACGCGGGATGAGTTGATCGTGCTGATCCGTCCGACGGTGCTGCCGACACCGGAGATCGCGGCGCTGACGGCGACAGCGGAGAAGAACAAGATGCCCGGGGTATTGGCCACGGAGAAGGAGCTGCGGAGCGAAGATGCCGAGCGCCTGAAGCAGGCGGTCCATGGAGAGCCCACGCCCTTCCAGATGGTGAACCCGCATTAAGCGGAACCCCGGACGGCGGGTTTCACTCAACTGATCGCGCCGGCAATCCCTCAGGGACGCGGATTGTCTCGTTTCTGGCCACCGCCGGCGATGTACGCGTAACTGCCGCTGCCCCTGCATGTTGCCCATGATTACCCGGTGATTGCCCCATGTGTCTCCCATGTGATCCGGGCCCCATGGGAGACACACCGGGCAATCACCGGAGAGACCAATAGGACCCAGGGCCAATTCATCAAGGCTAGTAGGGACGCGTTCCGCCGCGTCCCTGATATATCGGGAAGATGGGGACGCGGTGGAACGCGTCCCTACCAGCCTTCACGGATTGGCCATGAATAGGACCCGGCAGCAGCCATTTATGCTTGATATTCAGCGGAGTCGGCTGATTATCGTGGACCATGAAGTTGATCGGTCGTGAGTTGCGCGCGTTTGTGCTTGGTTTCGGCCTGTTCGGAGCGGGTTTGGCACAAGGAGCGTCCTCTTCCGGCACGGTGGTGGCTTGGGGGACAAACTGGAATGGCACTGCGTTTGTGCCTTTGACCGTGCCGGTGAACCTGACCAATGCCGTGGCCGTCGCGGCGGGGTATGGCGACAGCCTGGAGCTAGGGGCCGACGGCTCAGTGACCGCCTGGGGGTATAACGGGAGCGGGCAGACCAACGTGCCCTCGGCGGCAACGAATGTCATATCCATCGCGGCCGGCGACGAACACTGCCTCGCCTTGCGCAAGAACGGGACGGTCGTGGGCTGGGGCTACAACTACTTCGGGCAGGCGAGCGTGCCTGCGGGACTCAGCAACGTGGTCGCTATCGCGGCGGGGGCGGACCATAGCCTGGCGCTGCGCGGCAACGGCACGGTTGTGGCCTGGGGCTACAACAACAGCGGACAGACGAATGTCCCGGCGGGGCTAACCAATGCGATGGCCATCGCCGGGGGAGACTTCCATAGCCTGGCGCTCCTGAGCAACGGCCTGGTCGTGGCCTGGGGCGGGAATTACAACGGCCAGACCAACGTGTCGGCGGGCCTGAGCAACGTGGTCGCCATCGCGGCGGGCGCCGACCATAGCCTGGCCCTCAAGTCCGATCACACTGTGGTGGCGTGGGGCGAGACCTACGATGGAATGGTCTATCTCCCGGTGACGGTCCCGACGGGCCTGAGCAACGTCACGGCCATCGCGGCGGCTGCCGGGTATAGCCTGGCGCTCCTGACCAACGGCACGGTGGTCGCCTGGGGAACGATTTTCAACGGAACGGAGTACGTCCCTGCGTCCGTGCCGTTCGGTCTGAGCAATGTCGTAGCCATCGCGGCGGGGTACTTCCACAGCCTTGGTATCACACTGGGGGCGGGGCCGGCGATTGTATCATGGCCGCCCTCGCCGATCTCGCTCTCGACCAACGGCTCCACCAACCTGACCGTTACCGTCTCGGCGGCAAGCACCTATGGGTCCCAGTGGTATTCCAACGGTGTGCCCATAGCCGGAGCGACGGGAACCACATACGCCATCACCAACTTCGACGTGGAAGACGCGGGTGTTTACTCGATCATCGTGTCGAACCAATACGCTGCCTCCACCAATTACACCGTGGTCCGTTTGCAGGACAGCCCGGTCATCCTCGTGGATGGCGTGGACGTGGGCGGCGGGACGGTGGTGCGTGTGGACACCAACATCACGGTAAGCATGAGCAGCGCGTTCGGCGCCGAGGCGGACATCTACTACACACTCGACGGCTCGCCGCCGTGGTTTGACTCCACGCCGTACACTGGGCCGTTTAAGGTGGGAACCAGCGCTACCATCCAGGCAGTTGCCTTCAACGCCGCTTACTCGGATTCGGCTACATCAGCACCTATTTTCTTCCAGGTTTGGCCCACGTTTCCGCTGTCCGCTACGACTCCCGGCGGCGGCGGCATCAGCGTCTGGCCGGCGGCTTACTCCAGCACCAATCGCTACGTCAGCAACACCGTGGTCACGCTCACCGCGACCGCCTCCGATGGTTGGACCTTCATGCAGTGGACGGGTGACAGCACCGACACGACTAACGTTACGACCCTGCTGATGGACCGGCCCCGCTCCGTGCAGGCGGTCTTCGGCACAGGGTTGAACCTGTACACCAGCGGCAACGGGCAGGTGGTCCTGAATCCTGCCAGCGGTCCGTATCCTTACGGCTCACCAGTGCAACTCACTGCACTGCCGGCCAACGGCTCCTACTTCTTAGGCTGGAAGGACGCAGCGTCCGGGTTCAACAACCCGCTGACCATCCAAGCCACCAACGCCTCGGGCATTACCGCGCTCTTCGCCGCCTTACACACCAACCAGGTGTCCCTGACCGTGCTGCCCGAGGCCAACGGCAGCGTGGTCGTCAGCCCCTTCTACAACGTCTATACGAATGGTGACACTGTCACGCTGACCGCTTTCCCCGCCGTGGGCAACACCTTTGCCGGCTGGAGCGGCGATGCCTCAGGCTCAACCAACCCCTTGAGGCTGTTGCTCGATTCCAGCAAATCCATCAGCGCCAATTTTGTGCTGGGGTCAGGCACAAACCCGCCCGTCGTTACGCAAGGCCCGCTGAGCCGCACGGTGACCCCGGGCGACACTACCACGCTCGCTTTAACGCTGACCGGCGATGCTCCCTTCAGCTACCAGTGGCAGCTCAACGGCACGCCTCTGACGGGAGCTACGGGATCCACCCTTACCCTGACGAACTGCTCGCTTGCCCAGGTAGGCTTCTATTCGGCACTGGTGACCAACTCCTTCGGCGCTGCTAGCAGCCCGACGGGCTCGCTGGCCCTGTTCAGCCTCGAAATGGCCAACGCCGCCGGACAAACCTTTCCGCTGCTGATACTCAACGGCCCTATGGGCGCCAGCTATCGCCTGGCATACGGCGGCGACCTCACCAACTGGACCTTGCTCGCCCCCGTAACCGTGCAGGATGGGCCGTTGTACTTCACGGATGACCCCGTGACGAACCACGCCCGCCGCTTTTATCGCGCCGTGCCGCAATAGGAGCACGTGCTAATTACTTCCCGGGAGCCCCCACGCGCCGGATGCCAGGCCTTCTACGTGTTTAGCGAAAAGCGCCTTGGATGGATACCCGCCTGAAAGGCGGCAATAATGCAGCCCAGGGCAACGCCCCATAAGCGCTAACTTGTTTATTGACTCCTAGAACCCGTTCCGTAACATCGCCGCATGACACCTATCAATGCGGCTGAGGAGGATTGGGATCTCTTGCTCTCGTTTTTCCCTGCGGATTGGAGGCAGTTAGCGCAAAGCA
>DATKNZ010000063.1:0-2340 GCA_035541055.1 Candidatus Acidiferrum sp.
TCCAAAAAGCTCAAGTGGAGGAACTCCTCCAGTTGGCCGCCGACTTCCACGGTGCGCTCTCGTACAATGGCGACCCTGCAACCAAGAGCGCCCACCTGACGGCGATGTCCAACCTATGGGTTCAAGCCAGCTCGCTGACGCTCAGTAACACCGTCACCACCGCCGTCAGCACCTACACCGGCAAAGACGCGGTGATGTTCTTCTTTGCCACCGGCGGTTACTTCATCAACAACTGGGTCTCACTGGCGCCGGAATACAAAACCGAGGTCACCGTGCATGGAAACACGGCCCACATCTCGACCCAGTGCGTGGCCATTGATCTGAACGCATCGCCCATGGTGGTCAAGAGCGTCATCCAGGTTGAGGCGGACGCCGTCTATCGCGGCGACAAATGGCTCTTCATCGCCATGCATAATAGCACCCCAGCGCCGCTCTAACCGACGCTGCATCCCCCGTTACCACACCGTAACACCGTATCCTCCCCGTGAGGATACGGTGTGGTGGTATGTGTGTGGTGACGGGGCGGCATGACCGCAACGGTGGCTGATCGTGCAGGCCAGGCTCAACTCAGTTTGGAAAGGGCTGCGCCGTAGCAGGCCGCCACTTCCTCCGGCTGGGTGACGGTCGTATCCAGGTCGCGCAGGAGGCCGTCTTGCAGGCCGTAGATCCAGCCGTGCACCGCCAGGCTTTGGCCTCGCTGCCAGGCGTCGCGCACGATCGAGGTGTGACACACGTTTCGCACCTGCTCGATGACGTTCAGTTCGCAGAGCCGATCCAGGCGCCGCGCCAGTTCAGGCACAGCCAGCAAGCGGGCTTCGTGCTTCTGCCGCACCTCCTGCACATGGCGGAGCCAATTATCCACCAGGCCCAGCCGTTCCTCGCAGAGCACGGCCCGAACCCCTCCGCAGCCGTAGTGACCGCATACGATGATGTGCTCGACCCGCAGGATGTCCACGGCGAATTGCATCACGGACAAGCAATTGAGGTCGGTATGCACCACCACGTTGGCCACGTTGCGGTGGACGAATAGCTCGCCCGGCAGCAGCCCCACGATCTGGTTGGCCGGCACGCGGCTGTCGGAGCAGCCGATCCAGAGGTAGCGGGGCGTCTGCTGGCGGGAGAGCTTCCGGAAGAACTCCGGGTCCTGCTCCCGGATGTGCTGGGACCAGGCGCGGTTGTTGGCAAACAGTTCGCTCAGGGTGCGCATGGGACGTATGGGTTATTTGCGTAAGACTTATCCATCCAGATCACGTTTCACGCAACACGCAACACGCTTCACCCCCATCAGGCCCTTAGCCTGGGCAGCAGGTCCTTGCTTTCTACCGTGTCCTTGAGCCTTGGCCCTTCGTGCCAGGCTTCGCGGGACCCCTTGTGCGTAAGGGCAGTGGCACGGCCCGAGCGACCCAGCCGTAACGGCCGCGATACAGGTCCACGCGCCACTTGCCGCCCGTAGATGCGCCGAGCATGGCAGCCGCACGAACTCTCCAGCGTTGGCGTTCCTCTTCAGATGCGGGTGGAGTAACTTTCATTTGCAACCTCCAGGTGGAAAAGTGCCTCCTGGGCGCGCGAGCGCCCAAGAGGCGTGATTCACCGCGTTAAGGGTTTAGGCCCCGGCAGGCACTCGGGCGGAGAACACCTGGGGGATACCCTCGTATCCCTTCACATTGGCGTTCACGCTGACGAATATCCGCTTGCCCACGGGCGGCACACCGAACCGAGCGGTGTACTCACTCGTGATGTCCACGTAGCCGGCGACTGGGCTGTCCAACTTGCCCAGGAGCCGGTAGTTGGTACCGCGCCGGACACCGCTGTTCACTGGCGCACTGGCGCGCAGCATCGTGTTGTCGGGCGGCGCGCCGGTCGTGTGCAGCCTGAGCGCGATGGCGCCTCCCGTGTTGGTGATTTCCAACGCGTCAATCGGCAGCACACTCGGCACGGGTTGCGCCGGGGGGGCCGTGACGGTGGGCGCGCCAATCGCCAGCAGAGCGCAGTTGACCTTGGTAAAGAGCTGGCAGCCGGTCAGCGGCCCGCTCTGGCCCAGGCTAGCCTTCGTCTGCACGTTGGCGGCCGCGGCAATCCAGGCTTCCTGCTGCTCGTCCGTCAGTTCATGGTAGGCGGCGGCCTGGCTGGCCAGGTTCGACCGGATCACCAACTGATCGGAGCTACGAGGGTTCTTGGGAATCGCTTTCCACCTTCGCACCATGCCATTGCGACCCTTCCAGGTCACCGTCGTCCCCAGCTTACCCAGTTGGGGTACATCTTGAACTTTCATTCGATTATTTCCTTTCGTTGCATTGTTTACTACATGGCGTGCGTGGCCCACGAGCGGCAAGCCGCCCC
>DATKNZ010000064.1:0-25077 GCA_035541055.1 Candidatus Acidiferrum sp.
CGGGTGTGCGGGTTGCCCAGGCGGTCGGAGCGAATCCAGGGCAGCGAATACTGCTGGCCACAGGTGGTGGTGATGTTGAATGGGACCGGCGCGCGAGCCCAGGAGAGAATGCGCCAGGTGATACCGGCCAGGAACGTGAGCGCGGCACCGTAAGGGAGAAGAAGCCCGAAGAGCAGCCCTGCCCCGCTTAGCCCGGCGCCGAGCCAGCCGGCAAGAGCAAGCCCTACCACAGCGAGCAACGGGGCCACAGCTTTCACGAGTTCATCCGAGCGAGGCGCAAGCCGTGCCGGAAAGTCCGGCTGCGGCATTCCGCCAAACAACTCTCATTGTTTCCATTTACGTCTCTTGCTGTATCGTGGGTGCCCGGATGACACCCAGCTAACCCTTTTTTGATCTTTTCTTGGCGTATATTGATTACCGGCCGGTCGCCCGCCGGGGGCATGGACCGTTGACAGGGGCGCAGCGTCCCCCGTTGACAACCGCAGCGGCTGAACACAGTGTGGGCAGGTGACGGCTGACGAGACAGGCCCCCGGGCGAGCACGGTTGCCCGGCTGGCGACACAGGCCTTGCCAATGCTGGCCAAGCGCCTGTGGGTCTGGCCGCTGGTAGGCGCCCTGGTGATCGGGCTGGTCGGGTTTTGGGTGCGCAGCCGGGTCGAGGGCGCCACGCGCGCCGAGCTGGCCTCGAGGCTACAGACGATGCTCAACGCCAACATCGCCGCCCTGCGCCTGTGGTTCACGGAGCGGGAATATGACGCGAAGTCGTTCGCTTCGGACCTCCAGGTGCGCGGCGCCATTGAGGAGCTGGCTGCCTTGGGGCAGGACCCCGACCTATCCTGGCGAGAGATGGCTGTTTCAGAACCCGCCAAGACGCTGCGGCTGCATCTGCACGAGCTTCTGGAGCCGCAGCATTACCTCGATTACGTCGTGGTTTCGCCGGATAAATACGTGATCGCTTCGACCCATCCCGTGGCGGTGGGCACTCGGACGCCGCGTGCGTACGACCTGTTCCTGAACCCGGCACTGCAGGGCGACCTGGCCGTGTCCCGGCCCTTCGCGCGCCAGCGGGTGCAGGACCAGCCGGCGGAGGGCCCGACGATGTTCGTAGCCTCGCCGGTGAGAGCCACCAACGGAGCCATTGTTGCCGTTTTGGGGCTGCGGATGAAGCCGGAGAAGGAGTTCTCGCAAATATTCTCTGTGGCCCACATGGGCGACACGGGCGAGGCGTATGCGTTCGACCGGCGCGGCATGATGCTCACGGCGCCGAGGTTCGATCAGGCGCTCAAGACCCTGGGCCTGGTCCCGCCGGGGCGAGAGAACACGGCCATTCTCAACCTGAAGCTGCTCGACCCGGAAGCGGAGCTGCGGCCCGGGGAACCGCCGCCCAAACCGCGGGACCAGCTTGGGCTCACGCGCATGGCCCTGGCGGCGACGACAGGCTCCGACGGGTGCGACGTTGACGGCTATCGGAACTACCGCGGGACCGAGGTGGTGGGCGCGTGGGCCTGGCTGCGGGAGTACGGCATGGGTGTGGCCACCGAGGTCGCGGTAGCGGAGGCCTTCAAGACGCTTTATGTGCTGCGCGGCGTCTTCCTGGTGCTGTTCCTGCTGCTGGTGTTGAGCGGCGCGGCCATTTTCGCGTTCACGCTGCTGGTGGACCGCCTGCAGGCATCCGAGCGCCGAAGCGCGTTGGCTGCCCGGCGGCTGGGCCAATACGTCCTGGTGCAGGAGATAGGTCGGGGCTCGAACGGCATGGTTTACCGCGCCCGGCACGCGCTGCTCCGGCGGCCGGTGGCGATCAAGCTGCTCAGTCCTGACATGACCAATGCGGCCAACACGGCCCGGTTCGAGCACGAGGTGCAGATGACCAGCCAGCTTACCCACCCGAACACGGTTGCCATTTACGATTACGGCCACACGCCGGAGGGCCTGTTCTATTATGCGATGGAGTACCTGGGCGGGATTGACCTCGACCAGCTCGTGCGCCAGTTCGGGCCGCAGCCGGAAGGCCGCATCATTCATATCCTGCGCCAGGTTTGCGGGTCTCTTTCGGAGGCGCACCGCATTGGCCTTATCCACCGGGACATTAAGCCGGCGAACATCGTGCTGACGTGCCGGGGGGGCGTGTGCGACCTGGTGAAAGTGCTGGACTTTGGGTTGGTGACGGCCGTGCAGCCCGGGTCGGCGGAGGTTGGCGGGCACGCCACCGTCGTGGGGACGCCTCATTTCATTTCGCCGGAGGCGGTTTCCAAACCCCAGAGCGTGGACGCGCGCAGCGACCTCTATTCGCTGGGAGCCGTGGGATACTGGCTGCTGACCGGCAAGACGCTATTCGATCACCACACAGTCGAGGGCCTGCTGGAACGCCAGGTGGCGGAGGTGCCGGTGCATCCGGCCGACCGCCTGCGCCAGCCGGTATCCCACGACCTTGCGGCCCTGCTGCTGCGCTGCCTGGCCAAGAATCCCGACGAGCGCCCGGAGTCGGCCGAGGCCCTTGACCAGGCGCTCGCGGCCTGCGGGGCGGCCGGCGCCTGGACGGCGCAGGATGCTGAGAAGTGGTGGCAGTCGAATGTGGGCTCGTTTGAGCCGCTGCCGATGACCACGATGGCGGAGAAGACCCTGGTAATCGCGCCGCGCACATAGGGATCACCGTAGCGTTGGCGCGCTTTTTTTCTTGCCGGGGACGCGCGGGCCACGCATAAGGGGCCGCATGTTTATGCGCTCATGCCTCACCCGGTTCACGATAACCCTGTCCACTTTGGCCGTCGCTTTGGGCACGGCCCTGGCTGCTGACAACCCATTCCTCGGCGCCTGGGAGCTTACCATCCCCAGCGGGGCTGCCGGGTGGCTGGGCGTGGAAGACGTGGACGGCCACCTGCAAGCCAGCCTGCTTTGGGGTGGTGGCAGCGTGTTGCCGGTTGACTCGGTCAAGGTGGAGGACGGCAAGCTCGTCCTGACTCGCCAGCATCCCTTCCAGCGCAAGGACAAGAACGGCAAGACGGTCAAACGCACCCGCACTGAGACGATCACGGCCACCGTGGAGGGCGATGCGCTCAAGCTCACGACCGAGACGCCGCGTGAGAACGGCGAGGGCGTGGAGAAGGCCGAGTTCAGCGGTCGTCGCGAGCCTCCGCTGCCCCCGGCGCCCGACCTTCGTCACGTTAAGTTCGGCAAGCGTATCCACCTGTTCAACGGCAAAGACCTTAGCGGCTGGCGCCTGACCGATCCGAATGCGGCCAGTGGCTGGAGCGTGAAGCGCGGAATCCCGATCATAAAGCCCGGCATCCTTATCAATGAGGTTGCCCAGGAGGAAGGCCAGCCCCACAAGCACTATGGCAACCTTCGCACGGACCAGGAGTTCGAGGACTTTAATCTCAAGCTGGAGACCCGTGTGCCTCCCAAGGGGAACAGCGGCGTTTACATCCGCGGCATCTACGAGGTCCAGGTGTTCGATAGCTACGGCAAGCCGCTGGACCCGCACAACATGGGCGCGATTTACAGCCGCATCAAGCCCACCGTCGCTGCCGAGAAGCCGGCGGGCGAATGGCAGAAGCTGGATATCACGTTCGTGGATCGCCATGTGACTGTCATCCTTAACGGCAAGAAGATCATAGATAACCAGCCGATTGCCGGCTGCACCGGCGGCGCGCTATGGTCCGACGTCAGCCGCCCCGGCCCGATCTACCTGCAAGGCGACCATACGGGCATCGAGTACCGGAACATCGTGCTCCGGCCGGTGGTGAAATCAGGCGCCTAGTCGCCCACGAAGTGCATCGCCACGGTGCGGTGGTGTGAGGAGCGGCGGTGCTCCCAGAGATAGATTCCCTGCCAGGTCCCCAGTCTTAGCTTGCCCTGGGTGACAGGGATGGACAGGTTCACCGCCGTCAGGGCGCTGCGGATATGGGCGGGCATATCGTCCTCGCCCTCCGTCGTATGCACGAACAGCGGGTCACCGTCACGAACCAGCCGTGCGAAGTACGCTTCGAGGTCACGGCGCACGTCTGGGTCGGCGTTCTCCTGGATGAGAAGCGAGGCCGAGGTATGCAGCACGTGCAGTGTGACCAGGCCCTCCTTGCATTCATTCTGCCTGAGCCAGGCTGATACCTGGTCGGTGAACTCGTATAGGCCCCGCCCGCGAGTGGGGATTCTCAGTTCGCCTTGTGCCTGCCGCAGCATGTCCCGTTTCCATCCGCGATGTTGATCAGGCGGGGTCCGCGGGCTTACGGGCTGATGGCCGCGGAGGTCGCGGGGGCCAACAGCTTCTCCAGGTCCGGGTTGGGCTTGCCCCCGGCATCGAGGCCGCGCCGGTAATGCCAGCGGGCCAGTTCCAGGAGCGGCGGCTTCTGCGTGGCGTAGATCACGGCGAGGTTGATGTGCGCGTCCGCGTAATGGGGCTCAAGCTGGATGGCTTTGCGCAAGGCCGTTTCCGCTGGGCCGCGCTGGCCTTTGGCGCTGAGCGTGATGCCAAGATAGTTTTGCACCTCGGCATTATGCGGGTCCGCCGTTGCCGCCCGCCTCAGGGCGTCCAGCGCTGCATCGTACTTGGCCTGGCGGAAGCGCAAGCTGCCCAGGATCGCCAGGCAGGAAGGATCATCAGGCGCCAAGGCCAGCGCCTTCAGGATGTAGGATTCCGCCTGTGTCAGATGGTTCAGCTCGATTTCAATCGCCGCCAGGTTGGCGAGTGAGGGGACGTGGTTTTCGTCTTCGTGGAGCACCTGCCGGTAGCGGTCCTCCGCCTTGTCAAACTGCCGCGCCGAGTAATAGCGCTTGGCGTCGGCATAGAGGGCGACCGTGCCGGGAGAGAGTTCGTTGGACGCTTTGGCGGCCGCCTTGGGGCTCGCCTCGACAGGCTTGCTTTCGGGCACGCGGAACAGGGCGGCCTCCTCGGCCGTATAAGGGACCTGGCGCGCTTCAAGGACTTCCAAGCGCGCTCGCAACGCAGCCAGCTCCTGCTCGGTCTCGAGCGCGTGGGCGGCGGCGGTCTTGCTTTTACGGCTCTTCAGTTCCTTGTTGGCGGCCTGGAGTTGCTTCTTCAGGTCGTCCCGCTCCTTCTCCAGCTTCCTGGCGCGCTCGGCATCTTTCGCCGAACCTGCCTTCGCGGTGTCCTCGAGGGACGCCCGCTTCAACTGGTCTTGCAGGGCCTGGTTCTCGCGGACCAGGTCTGCCCTGGCCTTCTCCAAGTCGGCGATCTGGGCCTGGGCACGGGCCGACGCGCTGCCCTGGTCCGCGCTTTTTACGACGGCCACTTGTTTGCGCAAGCTCTCGTTCTCGGCCTGGATGATCTCTTTCTCCTTCGCCAAGTCAGAAGCGAGCTTGGTCTGCTCGTCCAGCTTCCGCTTGGCTTGCTCAAGCTCGGTGCGAGTGGCTTGAATCTCGGCCGTGTTGTAAGAACTTGGAGTGAGGCTATCAAGCTTCGCCTGGAGAGCCGTCTTTTCCTTCTCCAGTGCGTTGGCCTTTCTGGTCTGCTCATCGAGGTCACGGCCGGCGCGCACGAGGGCCTGCCGGGCCTGCTCGAGCGCCTGGGCGTCGGCGCCCGATGCCGCTTTGGCCTTCTCATCTTCCAGGCTGACCTGGAGCAAAGTGTTGGCCTTCAGCAGGTCCTTGATCTTCTCCTCAGCGCGGGCCAGTTGACGCGGGTCCAGGACGCCAGGTTGTGCCGAGAGCGCCTCCTTGAGCTTGGCTTCGAGCGTCGCTTTGTCGTCCTGCAATCGGCGGACTTGCTCGCCGAGACTCGAAAGCTGGTTCTGCCAATCAGCCGGTGGAGCGGGGTTTGTCGCGGCGGGGTTGGCACTGGGCTGGGCCGGCTGGGCCGCGGCTGGTTGATTGGTGCCGGGCACAATCGGAACCGGCACTTTGGCCGCCAGCGCATCCGCGGCGGCCGTCACGTATCTGAGCCGGAAGCTCACCACGCTGCTATTCCAATCGGGATAGCCCTTTTGAAACTGCACCAGCGCCGTCTGGGCTTCGCGGTACTTGGCCAGTGCGCGCGCATATTCCCCGCCGCTGTTTAACGAATCCGCCTCCTGAATCAGGTTGTAAATGGTGAGGTATTGATCGTCTGGCCCCTCGGCCCGGGCCACGCCAAGCCCTAACACCAAGGCCAGGATTACTGAGAACCATTTCATGCGGCCAAGATACCGGCCTCGGCCCGGCATTGGCAATGCTTACATCAGGTCTGCGCTCCCGGTGTCCCCCCGATGAGTGCCCGGCGTGTCTCCCATGGGGCCCGGACCACATGGGAGACACACCGGGGCCACACAAGGCCCACATAGGGCCGCCCAGCGGGGCCGGACCGATGCCGTGAGCTAAGGCCGCGGGTGGCGGAAAGAGCGGAAGCCGGGGCGCTCGCCTCGGGGCGGCAGGTTTGTCCTACCGCCCGCCGGTGCCGGATGTTAGGTTCCCAGCATGGAACCGGACCTGACTGCCCGCCGCCGCTGGATCGGGGCGCTTACCCTGTTCGCCGCCGTCGCCATGATCATCGGGGGCGAGACGGTGCTCCGGGACCGGCTGGGGCCGTTGAGCACGCTTGTCTATTGGCTGGTCTGCCTCGCGTTAACCGGGGTGGCGGTTTACACCGCGCTGCTCGATCTCCGGGCGCTCCGGCTTCGTACCCGCCGGGAGGAGCGCGACCTCCTGGAAGCCACGGTGAAGAAAATCCAGTTTGAAGTTGAAGCCCGGCCATCGGAGCCGGGTCGGGCACGGAACGGCAGCGGCGACCGCCGCTGAGTTGCGCGAAGGCCGACCATCCGGCCAGGGAGGAGTTCACGTCACATTCGGCGTGGGTCCGACGTTTCCGGGTTGAAGTGCCGCTGGGGTTGTGTCCTATAATGAGCCCTGCACATGAACAGTGCCGGCGTTGCGACCTTACCCGACGGGCTCTCCCCCAGCCAGGGGCACGCTTTGCTCAGTTTGCTCTCGGACGAGGACCCGGCCGTTTACGGCCCAGTGCGCGAGAAGATCATCTCGTGCGGCCCGAGCGCGGCGGCCTGGCTGCGCCCGCACACCACGAGCGACGTGCCGGCGCTGCGGCGGCGCGCGCAGGAGATCGTCCTGCATTTTGACCGCCGCGCCGCGGACGACCAATTCCTGGCCTTCTGCCTGCGGCACGGCGAGGACTTGGATATGGAGGAGGGTGCCTTGCTGCTGGCGCAGACGCGTTACCCCTCGATCAACAGGGAGGCCTACACGGCGCTGCTGGACGCCCACGCGGGTGAACTCCAGGAGCGCATTGATTTCGGTGCGGAGCCGAAGGAACTCCTGGGGGTGATGAACCAATACCTGTTCGGGCACCTCGGCTTTGCCGGTAACGAGCAGAACTATTACGACCCGGAGAACAGCTATCTTAACCGCGTGCTGGACCGCCGCACGGGCAACCCGATCAACCTCTGTCTCCTGTATATTTTGCTGGCGCGGCGGCTGCATCTGCCCGTGGCCGGGATCGGGCTGCCGGGGCACTTCATCTGCCGATATCAATCTACATCGGCAGAGCTTTACCTGGACCCCTTCCATCGCGGCAAGCTGCTGACGAAGTCCGACTGCGTTCAATACCTTACCCGCGGGAACTTCAGCCTGCGGGATGACTACCTCACGCCGGTAACCCCGCGCCGGCTTTTGCTGCGCATCTGCGCCAACCTGCACCAGATCTACCAGAAGCTGGAGCTGGCCCCCGAGGCCACGCGCCTGCAGCGATACCTGGTAGCCCTGGGCCGTTAGTCCGGGAGCCTTCCTCGGGCGTCCCCCCAAGCCGACTTGGCAATGCTTATGCTCTGTCCATGCATCGCAGAAGTCGGAAGGGGGACGCAGAGCCGTGAGAGAAATGCAGTGTTAACTCTGAACAAAGGACTGGATATGGAAGCTATTATCGTTGCCGCCATCGGTTATTCCCTCATCTACTTGCTGCTCGGAGGCGGGCTGGGTGGAGCGGTGCTGATCTTCATCATTGCGAAGATGCTCGGCAGGTAGTCCGGGATGCATTGCCCGGGGTGCTCGCCGCAGTCGTGCACAATGCAATTTGCCGGCTGCGATTTGCACCACAAACCGGCTCGCCGCGCCCGGATTTGCTGGTTCTCCGCGAAGCGGACGACCTCCGGCCAGTGGCGCGGCGCTTGCTCCCTACAAGGGCGATAGAATAGAGCATGAAAGGCGTTATGAACACATTGGAACTCAAAGGAAACTGGAACGTAGTGAAGGGTAAGCTGAAGAAAAAATGGGCGTCGCTGACAGACGACGACCTCAAATATGTGGAAGGGCAGGAAGCGGAGCTGGTGGGTCGGATCCAAAAGCGCACGGGCCAGAGCAAGGAGGCTGTGGAGCGCGCGTTGCGGGAGGACTCGGCCACCGCTGAATAAAGCGGGCCGAGAGGGCGGCGGTCGCTTGCGCAGAGTGACGCCGCCGCCCTTCGGTCATCGCGCCGCGACGAGCCGGGACGCGATCACGGGGGAACTATGCGCGCCATTTGGAAAGGCACCATCAGCTTTGGGCTGGTCTCGATCCCGATCGCCCTCTTCACCGCCACGCGCCGTGAGGAGTTGAAGTTCCACTGGCTGCGCGCCTCGGACCTAAGTCCGATCAAGTACAAGCGGGTCTCGGAAGAAGACGGGCAGGAAGTACCCTGGGATCAAATCGTGAAGGGCTACGAGTACGAGAAGGGCAAGTTCGTGGTGCTCACGGACGAGGATTTCGCGCGCGTGGATGTCGAGGCGGCCCAGACGGTCGAGATCATGGAGTTCGTGCCGTTGAAGGAGGTTGATCCACTGTTTTTCTACAAGCCTTACTACATGGAGGCGCAGAAAGGCGGCGACCGCGCCTACATCGTCCTGCGGCAGGCGCTGGCGGACTCCGGGAAGATCGGCATCGCGAAAGTGATCATCAAGACAAGGCAGCACCTGGCAGCGATCAAGCCCGAAAAGGCCGGCCTGATGCTCGAACTCATGCATTTCCCGGAGGAGTTGGTGGATGCATCAGAGTTCCGCGCACCCTCGGGCAAGGCTCCCATCAAGCCCGAAATGACGATGGCCGCCAAGCTCATTGACACGATGTCCGGCTCATGGCAACCGAATCAGTATAAAGACGATTACCGGGAGATGCTGGAGAAGATCGTCCACGAGAAGATTCACGCCGGCGGGCGGCGTGTTGCGCCGCCGCCGAAGCGGGCGGAAGCGACCAACGTGGTTGACCTGGTGTCCGTGCTGCAGGACAGCATCAATGCGACAAAAGCCAAGGTGCGAGGACCATCGAAGCATTTGAAGAAGGCCGCCTAGCCCATGTCGCTCGTCGAGTACAGCCGGAAGCGCGATTTTAAGCGCACTCCCGAGCCCAAGGGCAGAGCGGCAGCCAAGGCGGAAAAGCACCGGTTCGTGGTGCAGAAACATGCCGCCTCGCACCTGCATTACGATTTCCGCCTGGAAATGGATGGCGCGCTGAAATCGTGGGCGCTGCCCAAAGGCGTCCCTTTTGTCAAAGGCGAGCGGCGCCTGGCTGTCCAGGTCGAAGACCACCCACTGGAATACTTGCAGTTCGAGGGGACTATCCCCAAGGGCCAGTATGGCGGGGGAACGGTCATGGTGTGGGACATCGGACACTACGAATCCTTGAGTCCGGCACCCGACCAGGCGCTGGCCGGCGGCAAACTCCATTTCGCTCTGGAGGGCAAGAAGCTGAAAGGCGAATGGCACCTGGTCCGGTTCAGGGCGGGCAAGGAATGGCTGCTGATCAAGGGCGGCGAGAATCTCCGCCCCGTGTCCAAACGGAAGGACGACACTTCGGCCCTCTCGGGCAAGTCTATGCGGCAACTGGCCCAGAGCGGTGCGGTCTGGCAATCGAATCGGGAACAACCGGCACCCGCAGCGTCTGCAAAGCCCAGCCGCTCCCGGCGGCGCGCCGCATCCCTGGCCTTCGTCGAGCCGATGATGGCCAAGCTGGTCGAAAAGCCCCCGCCGGCCGGCGAGTGGATCTACGAAATCAAGCTCGACGGCTTCCGCGCACTGGCCCTTATCGGCGAGGACGGCGTGCGGCTGCTATCCCGCAACAACAAGGACCTTGGCGGCAGGTTCCCGGAGGTGGTTGAGGCGTTGGGGGGCCTTCACACGCGTGACGCGATCGTGGACGGCGAGATCGTAGCCCTGGACGAGAAAGGCCGTTCCTCGTTCCAATTATTGCAAGCCGCCGAAATGGGGCAGGAGCGCCCGCCAGTGTTCTTCTATGCTTTCGACCTGCTGCGCCTGGACGGGGCGGATCTCGTGCACGAGCCCCTGCTTGCGCGCAAGGCGCGCCTCGAGAAGCTGCTCCAGGACAGCCCGGGGCTGGTGCGGAATTCGGCCTCCCTGGGCGAGGATGCGACCGCGCTGCTGCCCAAGGCGCGCCAGCTTGGACTCGAGGGCCTGGTCGGCAAGCGGAAGGAGTCGGAGTACGAGGCCGGGCGGCGGAGCGGCGCGTGGATCAAGCTCAAGCTGCTCCACGAGCAAGAGATGGTCATCGGCGGGTACACCGACCCCGCTGGCAGCCGCCCTTACTTCGGCTCCCTCGTAGTCGGGTATTACGCGGGAAAAACGCTCCAGTTTGCCGGAAAAGTGGGCACCGGGTTCGACTCGAAGGGGCTGAAGTTCCTCCACTCACGCCTTGTGCCTCTCGCGATCAAGACATGTCCCTTCGCGAACCTGCCCGAGAGAAAGAGCGGGCGCTACGGACAGAATATCACCTCGGCGGAGATGAAGCGCTGCCACTGGGTCGAGCCTAAGCTCGTGTGCCAGGTGAAGTTCGCGGAGTGGACGCGCGACGACAAGCTGCGTCAGCCAGTGTTCCTGGGCCTGCGCGAAGATAAAGACCCTGCGGATGTCGTTCGGGAGCAGGCCCGCTGACCCAAGCCCGGATCAAGCCTGCTTCAGCACCGCCCGGACCCAGTCCTGGTTTTCGAGATACCAGCGCACCGTCTCGCGCAGGCCCTGCTCAAACTTGTGCGCCGGCACCCAGTCCAGCTCGTCCTTGATCTTGGTGGCGTCAATGGCGTAGCGCCGGTCGTGGCCAGGGCGGTCCTTCACAAACGTAATCAGCTTGCGAGAGTTGCCCCCAAGCTGCGGGGCCATCTCGTCCAGGAGATCGCAGATGAGCCGCACGATGTTGAGGTTGGCCCACTCGTTTTGGCCGCCGATGTTATAGGTCTCGCCGCTGCGGCCGCGTGTCAGCACGAGCCAGAGCGCTTCGGCATGGTCCCGCACATACAGCCAGTCGCGCACGTTCATCCCGTCGCCGTAAACCGGCACCGACTTGCGGGCCAGCACGCTCTGAATGACCACCGGGATCAGCTTCTCCGGGAATTGATACGGGCCGTAGTTGTTGGAGCAGTTGGTAATGACCGTGGGCAGCCCGTAGGTGTGGTGATACGCGCGCACGAGCATGTCGCTGGACGCTTTGCTGGCCGAGTAGGGTGAGTTCGGAGCGTAGGGGGTGGCTTCCGTGAAGAACCCCGCGGGCCCGAGGCTGCCATAGACTTCATCCGTCGAAATATGATGGAAGCGGTGGTTGGTATTCGGCGGCTGCCAAAACGCGCGGCAGGCCTCCAGCAAGTTGAAGGTGCCGACGACGTTCGTGTGGATGAAGTCGCCCGGGCCGGTGATCGAGCGGTCCACGTGGGACTCGGCGGCGAGGTGCATCACGTGCGTGATCGAATGCCGCTGGAGCACGCCGAGCACAGCGCCCTTGTCGCGCAGGTCCACCTTCTCGAACGAATACTTGGGGTGCTTGGCAATGCCTGCCAGGTTCTCCAGCCGCCCGGCGTAGGTGAGACAGTCCAGGTTGACCAGCTTAGCGATCTCGGGCCGGCCAATGATGTGATGGATGAGGTTGGAGCCAATGAAACCCGCCCCACCGGTTACCAATAGATGCATAACAGTAACAACGCTCAGGATTCCAGCACTTCTTTTAGGCTCTCGTCCCAGGCCGGCAATCGCAGTCCAAACGTCCGCGCCAGCTTCTCACAGCCGAGCAGTGAAAAGGCCGGGCGCCGCGCCGGCGTCGGATAGTCGGAGGTTGGTATCGCCTCGACCTCCTTGCATTTCTTGTCCTCCGCCGGCATCGCATCCACAATGGCCCGGGCGAAGCCATGCCAGCTCGTGTGCCCCGACGCCGCGAGGTGGTAAGTGCCGTTAAAGGCGTTCCAAGCGCATACGGCGGCAGCCCGCTGCAACGCCAACGCGGTGGTTTCCGCAATGAGGCGCGACCACGTCGGACATCCGAATTGGTCGCTCACGACGCGCAGCTTCTCCCGCTCGCGCGCCAGCCGCATCATGGTGAGCATGAAATTCTGCCCCCGCGCCCCATACACCCAGCAGAGCCGGAAGATCAAGTGCGGGCCCCCGGCGGCCCGCACGGCCTCGTCGCCGGCCAGCTTCGTTCGACCATAGGCGCTCAACGGGTTCGGCGTATCGGTCTCCAGGTAAGGGGCGCCCTTGGTGCCGTCGAAGACGTAATCAGTGGAATAATGCACCAGCAGCGCCCCAACGCGTTTGGCCTCCTCTGCGAGGATGCCCGGCGCCACCCCGTTGATCTTCATGGCTCGGTCCTCCTCGGCTTCGGCCTTGTCCACTGCCGTGTATGCCGCCGCGTTCACGACGATGTCCGGCCGGGCTTCCGCGACCCACTTGCGGATCGAGTCAGCGCTGCACAAGTCAATCTCCGGGAAATCCACACACACGAGCTGCGCCAGCGGCGCCAAAGTGCGGCGCAGTTCCCAGCCGACCTGGCCGATTTTGCCTATCAGGAGGATGCGTGATTGCTTCATTACGCGTGCTCTAAGCGAACAGCCGCTCCGCCGGTGTCTCGCGCAGCCGCACCGCCTGCGCATCGCGGTTCGAAAGAATGGGCTCGTTCATGGGCCACTTAATGTGGATATCCGGGTCGTCCCAGCGGATGGTGACCTCGTCTTTCGGGGAGTAGAAGTCCGTGCACTTGTAATGGAACAGCGCCGTCTCGCTCACCACGGCGAAGCCATGGGCGAAGCCCGGTGGAACATAGAACTGCCGCTTGTTCTCGGAGGATAGCGTAACCCCATGCCACTTCCCGAAGGAAGGCGAACTGCGCCGCACGTCCACGGCGACGTCGAACACCTCGCCCAACAGCACCTGGAGGAGCTTGCCCTGGGACTTTGGATTCTGGAAATGCAGCCCACGCAGGATGCCCCGGCGGGAGAAGGAGATGTTGTCCTGCACGAAATCCATGTCCAGCCCGGCCTCGCGGTAGCGGGCGCGGTTCCAGGTCTCCATGAAGAAGCCCCGTGCATCTCCGAAAACCTGGGGTTCGAGGACGAGGAGGCCTTCCAGCGGGCAGCGTAGAACGTTCATTCGTCCTTAGCCGGCCAGCCGCTTGGCTTCCGCAACGACATCGGCCAGATACTCGCGGTACTCACATTTAGGCATCCGGGTGCTCAGCGCCTGGAGCTTCTCCAGCGAGAGGAACCCGCGCCGGAAGGCCGCTTCTTCCGGGCAACCAATCTTGAGCCCCACCCGCTTCTCGATGGTCTGCACATAGGCCGAGGCCTCGTGCAGGCTGCTGCTGGTGCCGGCATCCAGCCAGGCGAACCCGCGGCTGAGCCGGTGCACATGCAACTGGCCGCGCCGCAGGTATTCCAGGTTCACATCGGTGATCTCCAACTCCCCGCGCGCCGAGGGCTTGAGGTTCCGGGTGATCTCCAGCACCTGGTTATCGTAGATGTAGAGGCCCGGAACGGCATAGTTGCTCTTGGGCTGTAGTGGCTTTTCCTCAATCGAAATGGCCTGCCCGTTTGGCCCGAACTGCACCACCCCGTAGCGCTCCGGGTCGTTCACGTGATAGCCGAAGATCGTGGCGCCGCGCCTGAACTCAGCGAACGCCTTTTGAAAGCTGTCGCTCCCGTAGAACACGTTGTCCCCCAGGATGAGCGTGACGGCGTCCTGGCCGATGAACGGCTCGGCAATGAGGAAAGCCTGGGCGATGCCCTGTGGTTTAGGCTGCTCCCGGTAATGGATTGCCAGGCCCCAGGCGTTGCCGTCGCCCAGCAACTGCTTGAAACGCGGCAGGTCCTGCGGGGTGGAAATCAGGCACAATTCCCGTATGCCGCCCTCGATGAGAGTGGTCAGCGGGTAATACACCATCGGCTTGTCGTAAACGGGCTGGAGTTGCTTACTCGCCACCAGGGTGAGCGGGAAAAGCCTCGAGCCCGCACCGCCAGCCAAAATGATGCCTTTCATCGGGGCGTGAAGGTAGAAGCTGCAGGGCGAATCTGCAATTCCGAATGCCGGCACCCAAAGGCCCGAGGCCAAATGCAGAGGACCCTCATAACGGCCAAGCGCACAGCGCGGCAAAGCCGCAACCGAATCGGACCGCGACGAGGATGGAGGATAGAATATGGAGGATGGAAGTCCCGTGTTTGCAATGGGCTGGCAAATTGTTCGCAGCCAGCGAACAACTTGGACTATTGTAGTGCAAGGAGCTAAGCCGTAACGATGCAGTTGGTGAAGGGGAGCGCACGCGCCGCCGCGTGCGGTTTTCCGCGCCCCCGCGGAAAACAGGCAGGGCTTACGCGGCTAACCGTCTAGTGGCCGATGCCAGCCCGGCTCCGGCCGGCGAGGGCGCCGGCCGGGACACGCGAGGGCGCGTGTGCTCCCCGAAACCAACTGCATGGATACGGCTAAGAGAAAGAGGCCTGTTCTCTTTTCTCTGCGCTCTTTGTACTCTTTGTGGTTACGTCGGCAATTGCCTCGAAGCCTTCTGACCTCTGGCGCGCGCCTCCTCAGCGGTGGCCGTTGGCCATGAAGCTCAGATACCCCATGAGCCGCTGCTTCATATCCTTGCGCGACACGATGGCGTCAATCAGGCCATGGTCCAGCAGGAACTCGGCGGTCTGGAAGCCGGGCGGCAGCTCGGCTTGCGTCGTGTCCTTAATCACGCGGGGTCCGGCAAAGCCGATCATGGCGCCGGGCTCGGCGATGATCAGGTCGCCCACGCTCGCATAGCTGGCCATGACGCCGGCCGTGGTAGGGTCCGTGAGAACGCTGATGTACGGCAGCTTGGCCTGTGCATGATAGGCCAGGGCGCCGCAAGTCTTGGCCATTTGCATAAGGCTGAACATGCCCTCATACATGCGCGCCCCGCCGCTGCTCGACACGATCACCAGCGGCAGCGCTTTCTCGGTGGCCCGCTCGATCAGCCGCGTCACCTTTTCGCCCACCACCGAGCCCATCGAGCCCCCCAGGAACCTGAAATCCATCACGCCCAGCCCCACCCGGTAGTCGCCCATCTTCCCTATGCCGGTAATGACCGCGTCCTTGAGCCCTGTGCTCCCGATGTTCTTCTCGAGCTTCGATTTGTAAGAAGCTGCCCCCGTGAAGTTGAGCACGTCCACGCTAGTCATGTCCGCATCCATCTCCTCGAAGGTGCAGGTCTCCACCATCGAGTGGATGCGCTCGCGCGCGCCGATGGGAAAATGATGCTGGCAATGCATGCAGACCTTGAGGTTCTCATCCAGCTCCTTATCGAAGACCATCGTGCTGCACTTCGGGCACTTGGTCCATAGCCCCTCGGGGATGTCCCGCCGCTTGGACTTTGCGCCGGTGAGCTTGGGCTTCTTGACGAACGTGGTCCCTCCGTTGCCCGGCGTCAGGACGGCTGCCGGCTCGCCGGTCCCCAGTGCGATCGTCTTTTTGGAGAACATCGTCGTGGCCATCGTTACAAGGGTTGAGCCTGGAGCGCGATGCACAAGGCGTCGCCGCGCGCTCCCGCGTGGTTAATCATCATGGCAAGTGCACTATAAGCTTGCGTACCTGAGTATTCAAATTCCGCGCGCCACTGTCCAGACGTAAACGTCGCCGGCGGAGGCGTCGCGCAGGACCTTGGCGCAGGCGCTGGTGGTGGCGCCCGTGGTGAGGACGTCGTCCACGAGCACGATGCGCTCGCCGTTCAACCGCTGGCCGCGTCGCAGGGCAAAGGCGCCCCGCACATTCTCCTCCCGCTCCGCGCGGCTCAGCACGGTTTGCGTGCAAGTAGGGCGAACGCGCCGGAGCAGGCGGCTGTTGACCGCGACCTGCGTCGCCGCACTGAGATAACGCGCCAGCCGCTCCGCCTGGTTGAACTCGCGCTCGCGTTGCCGGGCGGGGTAAAGCGGAACGGGCACGATAAAATCCCAGTGCTCGGCGGCCAGCTCGGCCTGGGCTGCCTGCACGAGCAGTTCGCCGAGGAAAGGCTCAAACCACATCGCGCGGGTGTATTTGTAGCGGTGAATGACTTCGAGCATGGTCTCGCAGGCGACCACGGCTGAGCGCGCCTGCACGAAGTGCAGCTCGCGCTCGCGGCAGTTGGGGCACTCGAAGGCGCCGGTGATCGCGCCTTCGTAAGGACGGCCACAGCGCTCGCAGAAGGGCCGCTCGATGAATCGCACCTTGGACCGGCAATCGCCGCACACAAAACCCTCTGCCGGCGTGGCACGCGCATCGCCGCAAAGCTGGCATACCTCGGGGTAGGCCAGCGCCAGCCCGGCATTCACCCAGCTCCTGAGCGATTCCACTACCGCACTCATCTGTGTAGCGAATGCAAAGCTTCCTAACTCCAGGTGCCGCATGTGAGCACTTGGCTCCGCGTGCGAACGTTGCCTGAGCATGCCCCCAAGGACACGGCCGAGCAAGCCGTTTTCGGCGCATCAGTGGGCCAAGGGCGAGGCCGGAGAGTGCGAGGGCCAGGGGCATCAGAAATCCGAAATCCGAAGACCGAAATCCGAAACAAATCCCAATGCTTTAAATCCCAATGCTCAAAACCCACCCTGGCCGCAGTGTTCGGTCATTGCTCGTTGTAGCATTTGTATTTGTTTCGGATTTCGGGTTTCGGACTTCGGATTTGAGTGATGGGCAGGCGGTGTCACTGCCGAGACTCCCCTAGGGACCGCGCTGCCCCGTGGATTCCCCCTTCCCGCCCGCGCGGCTTTCTGCTACTCTAGCTCGGACGAATTTCTTAGAACCTGTATGCCAATATACGAGTATGCCTGCCCGAAATGCCGGGTGATATTCAACTTTCTCTCCAAGCGGATCAACCCTGACCGCTCGCCGGCCTGCCCGAAGTGCGGCAACAAGCAAATGCGCAAGCAGCTCAGCCGCTTCGCCATGTCCCGCAACCTGAAAGAGCCCGCGGCCAAGCCGGAGACCGAAGGCAACGAGCCGCCCATGCCCGACATGGACGACCCGCGCATCGAGCGCGCCATGATGGAGATGGAGCGCGACATGGAACACCTGGACGAGAATAACCCCAAGCACATGGCGCACATGATGCGGAAGATGAAGGACCTCATGCCCGCCGGCAGCGTGCCGAAGGAGCTGGACGTTGCCATCAAGCGCCTCGAAGCCGGAGAAGACCCGGAGAAAATCGAGGAGGACATGGGCGACGTGCTCGGAGACTTCATGGGCGGCGAAGAGGGCGGCCCGGGCGGCGGCGGATACGAGCATGACAGCGGGCTGTATGATTACTGACGTGTGCAGCCCGCGCTGCCCTGCCCGGCGGCACCGTGTGGCCTCAAACGGCAACAGGCTGCAGGGTAGGGACGCCTCGCCGAGGCGTCCACCGCCGCGAGAACACGGACGCCTCGGCGAAGCGTCCCTACCCATCTGAAATGACCGGGTTAGCCCTTCCACTCGCGCAAGCATCCCCAGAGCATGGCCCACATTCACGAGAAGATTGATTTCACCGTGGCCATCTTCGTGGTCCAGGACGGCAAGGTGCTGCTGATCCACCACCGCAACCTGAACCGCTGGCTGCCCCTTGGTGGGCACATTGAGCTGGACGAAGACCCCGAAGCCGCCGCGTTGCGCGAGGCCAAAGAGGAGAGCGGGCTGGACGTCGAACTGCTGGGCGAACGGCCCCCGACCACCGAGCCCGGCACGCGCGCCCTGCTGGCCCCTCGGTTCCTGGACATCCATCGCATCACCAACACCCACGAGCACATCGGCATGATGTATTGGGCGCGGCCCACGAATGGCACCTTGAAGCTCGCCGCTGCCGAACATCACGACATCCGCTGGTGCTCGGCCGCTGACCTGGAAGGTCTGCACCCACCCCTCAGCGGCGCAGTGAAGTGGTACTGCCGGAAGGCATTGGAAGAGGTTGCGGCATCTCCCGCACGCTGAGGCGTCTCCCTTCCATTCGCCGTTCGACATCCCCCGCGGTGCTGATTACGGTTGAGCGATGTCGCGCGAGTATGTCTTGCAGCCCTTCCAGGCGCCCGTCCACCTGCAGATTGACTACGCCGGCGAACTGAACGAGCAGCAGCACGCCGCCGTGACCGCGCCGCCCGGCCCCGCGCTCGTCATCGCCGGCGCGGGCTCGGGCAAGACGCGCACCCTCACCTACCGGGTCGCCTGGCTGCTGGAACAGGGCATCCCGCCCGAGCGGGTTCTACTCCTCACATTCACCAACAAAGCCGCCCGCGAAATGATGCGGCGCGTCTCCGACTTGCTCGGACAGGAGTTGGCCGCGCTTTGGGGAGGCACTTTCCATTCCGTCGGCAACCGCATCCTGCGCCAGCACGCGCCCCTGCTGGGCTACCAGCGCGATTTTACCATCATGGACCGCGAGGACGCCAAGCACCTTATCACCACCTGCGTGGCCGAATCGGAAGTGGATGTAAAAGCCACGCGCTTCCCCAAAGCCGAGGTGCTGGGGGACATCTTCTCCCTCGCGGTGAACACCCGCCAGGCCATCCCGGAGCTGCTCCGGCACGAATACGGCTACTTCGAGCATCTCGCCGCGCCGATCGTGGACATTCAGCAGCGTTATGCCGCCCGCAAACGCGCCACCAACGCCATGGATTTCGACGACCTCCTGGCCCTTTGGCTCAAGCTCATGCAGGACGAGCCAGAAGTGCGCGAGACCTACCAGCGCCGCTTCCAGTTCATCCTCGTGGACGAATACCAGGACACGAACAAGCTGCAGAGCGACCTCATTGACCTGCTGGCCGCGCGGCATCACAACGTCATGGTGGTGGGCGACGACGCGCAGAGCATTTACGCGTGGCGGGGTGCTAGCTTCCAGAACATCCTCAAGTTCCCGGAGCGTTACCCCGGCGCGCGCATGTACAAGATCGAGACCAACTACCGCAGCACGCCGGAGATCCTGCAGGTAGCCAATGCCGCGATCCTGGCCAACGTGCAGCAGTTCACCAAGGAGCTGGCGCCCTCGCGCAAGGCGGGCGCGAGGCCGGTAAGCGTCGTCTGCAATGATGCGGCGCAGCAGGCGGCCTTCGTCGCCCAGCGCGTGCTCGAACTGCGCGAAGAAGGCGAGAGCCTGAATAAAATGGCGGTCCTTTACCGCTCCCATTTTCACGCCCTCGAGCTCCAGCTCGAACTGACGCGCCGGAACATACCCTTCAGCATCACCAGCGGCATCCGGTTCTTCGAGCAGGCCCATATCAAGGATGTGACGGCCTACCTGAAGCTCGTGCACAACCCCCGAGACGAGCTCTCGTTCAAACGGCTGGTGCAACTGCTGCGGGGCATCGGCGGCAAGGGAGCGGAAAAGCTATGGAACGCGTTTGCCGCGGCAGGCGAAAAGCCCGAAATCCGAACCCCGAAGTCTGGAGAAAGCTCGAAAGCCGAAACACCCACGACCCAGCCTCCCAATCCGGCGGACCGACCGCCCGTCGAGGAACACGCACCACGCACCACGCAACACGTCTCCGCTTCGCCCCTCGCCGTCCGCTTGCAGTCCTGCGCCCGCGTCGTTCCTGGCAAGGCCGCCGTCGCCTGGGCCCAATTCGTCGCCACCGTGGCCCAACTCGAAGCCGTGGGCGTCCGGAACAGCGCCGCCAACGGGATCCAATTGGTGCTCGAAGCCGGCTATGAGGATTACCTGGAGGACAGCTACGCCAACTACCGCTCGCGGCTGGAGGACCTGGAACAGTTGGCTGTTTTTGCCCGGCAGTTCCCCACCGTCGAGGATTTCCTCACGCAGCTTGCCCTGCTCACGAACCTCGAGGCCGAGGACCAGCAGCCTACCCAGACCGATGAGGAACGGCTGCGGCTCTCGACCATCCACCAGGCCAAGGGCCTGGAGTTCGATGTGGTCTTCGTGATTATGCTCTGCGAGGGGCTGTTCCCATCGGAACGCTCGATGAAATCGGATGAGGACGTCGAGGAGGAGCGGCGGCTAATGTACGTGGCCATAACGCGGGCGCGGAACGAGCTTTACCTGAGCTACCCGCTCCTCCGCGCCGGATTTGGCGGCGGCGGGGATATGATCCAGCACCCGTCGCGCTTCCTGGAGGAGATACCAGGCAAATTGTTGGAGGAGTGGAACCTGCGACCGTTTAATCCGTATGAGCGGTAAAGATCGAGATCCCCGGGATCGCAGAACTGAGAATAACGCGGCTGCTGACCCCAATGCCTTTCGGACATTCACACTCATCGCGTAGCGATGCGGCGAAGGTAGCCGTGGGCTTCAGTCCGGCTGAAGTCCACGGCTACCTTCATTTCATCGCTACGCGATGAGCGCACATTCCCGAACGGCATCGCGGCTAACCCCAATCTTTCGCGCCACGCTTTAAACGGTGGCAGCCTGCAGCGTAAGGACGCCTCACCGAGTCGTCCGCCGACGCCACAACACGGATGCCTCGGCCCGGCGTCCCCACCCAGCCAGGTTAGCAAATCCTTGGCAACTGCTCCCCGGAGAGCATGTCCACCACCCGGCTGCCGCCCACAGTCGTCTTCATCGTCACCAGCCCAGGATGATCGTCCACCACCTCGCCAATGAGCGCGGCGTCCCGTCCCAGCGGGTGATTGCGCATTGCGGCGAGCACGGCATCCGCAGCCTCCGCGGGCACAATCGCCAGGACCTTGCCTTCATTCGCGACGTATAGCGGGTCCAGCCCCAGGATTTCGCAGGCGCCTTTCACCGCTTCGCTCAAGGGAATGCGAGTTTCTTCGAGCCGGATGCCTACCTTGGCCTGCTCGGCGATCTCCGCCAGCGCGCTCGTCACGCCGCCGCGAGTGGGATCGCGTAGCACGTGCATGTCGGGGCACGCTTTGAGCATCGCCTCGACCAGCCCGTTCAGGGGCGCCGTGTCGCTCGTGATTTCGCTTTCGAATTCCAGCCCCTCGCGCACCGACATGATGGCGATGCCATGCACGGCAATCGGGCCATTAATGAGCACCTTGTCCCCCACGCGCGCGCGCGACGGATGAATGCGCACCCCGGGCGGCACCAGCCCGATGCCGGACGTGTTGATGAAAATCTGGTCACCCTTGCCGCGATCTACCACCTTGGTATCACCGGTCACGAGCGCCACGCCGGCCTGAGCGGCGGCTTCCTGCATGGAGCGGATCACGCGCCACAGGTCATCCATCGGCAGGCCCTCCTCGAGGATGAACCCCACGGAGAGATACAGCGGCCGGGCGCCGCACATGGCGAGGTCGTTGACGGTCCCATGGACGGCCAGCTTCCCAATATCGCCGCCGGGGAAGAAAATCGGCTTCACCACGTAGGAATCCGTACTGAACGCCAGCCGCGAGCCGTTCACGGAGAACACCGCCCCGTCATGCAGTGGCTCGAGGAACTCGTTGCGGAACTGGGGCAGCACCATCCTCGTGATCAACTGGTGCGTCAGCTTGCCCCCGCTTCCGTGGGCCAGCACGACCTCCTTATGATCCATGATGGGCACAGGGCAGGAACCCAGCAGGGCACCCACGTCCACGCCCCGGGCTGCCTTGGCTGGCCCTGGCGCGGTCGGCTCGTGCTCCGGGGCAGAGGTCGTGCTCACGAGTGGGCAACCTCCAGCTCCTTCGCCTTCCCAGCCGCCGCCGGCTTCATGTGCAAGTGCCGGCCGTAGGTGTAATACGCCGCGCACGCGCCTTCGGCGGACACCATCGTCGCCCCCAGCGGATGCTGCGGCGTGCACTCTTTCCCAAAGGCGGGGCAATCGTGCGGCTTCTTCACCCCGCGCAGGACCAGGCCGCTGATGCAAATCGGCGACTCCTGGGTTTTGATGCTGCCCACCTGGAACAGGTGCTCGGCATCGTAGTCGCGGAACGCGTCGCGCAGCCGATAGCCGCTCTGCGGGATCGTGCCCACGCCGCGCCAGGCCCGGTCGCACACCTCGAACACCTTGCCCACCAGGTCCTGCGCGACCCGGTTGCCCTCGCGTTTCACCACGCGCGGATACTCGTTCTCGACCTCCGCCTTGCCGGCTTCCAGTTGCCGCAGCGCCATCAGCGTGCCTTGCAGCAAGTCCAGCGGCTCGAAACCCGTTACGACTATCGGCACGTGATACTTCGCCGCGATTGGCTCGTACTCCTCGTAACCCACTACCGTGCAAACATGGCCCGGGCCGAGAAAGCCCTGCACCCGGTTATCCGGCGACTGCAGGATGGCCTCCATCGCGGGCGGGACCAGCACATGCGACACGAGGATGGAAAAGTTGCGCAACCCCTCCTGGCGCGCCTGCCAGACGGACATCGCGTTGGCCGGCGCCGTGGTCTCAAAACCGATGGCGAAGAACACGACCTTCTTGTCGGGGTTCGCGCGCGCGATCTTCAGGCAATCCAGCGGCGAATACACCACGCGCACATCCGCGCCTCGTGACTTGAGAATCAGCAAATCACTCTCCGAGCCAGGCACGCGCAGCATGTCCCCAAACGAACAGAAGATCACATCGGGCCGGCGCGCGATCGCCTGCGCCCGATCAATCATCTCCAGCGGAGTGACGCAGACCGGGCAGCCCGGGCCGTGCACCAGCTCGACCTCTTTGGGCAGCAAATGGTCGAGCCCATATTTTACAATCGAGTGCGTCTGGCCGCCGCAGACCTCCATGAGCACCCAGGGCCGGGTGACCGTGCGCTGGATTTCGCGTGCCAGCCCCTGCGCCAGCTCCTGCTGCCGGTATTCGTCTATGTATTTCATGATGCCCCTCCTTTCGCGGGCGCCGCAGCCAACGGCTCCGTCTCGCCTTCCTCCAACTCCGCCAACTGGTTCATCTCGCGCAGGATCTCGTAGGTCCTCGCCGCCTCCTCCTCGTCCACCTTGCTCAAGGCGAACCCCACATGCACCAGCACGTAATCGCCGGGCACGACCTCGGGCGTGTATTCAAGGCAGACCGACTTTACGATGCCGCCAAAATTGGCCTTGGCCATGCGCACCCCCTCGGGGTTGCGTTCGATTTCCAACACTTTACCTGGAACTGCCAGACACATAGCTACCTCCTATTATACTCGATTGTATGGGTGAATCTCCTCTTTCTAAACCACGGCATTCTCCTAGCCAGCCCTCGTGGACCTCCGGCGAATAAGCTGAGCGCCAACGGCCCTGAACCGATACTCGCCTGAAAGGCGACAATACTACAGCCCAGGGCAACGCCCTGGGAAAACGGCCGCAGCCCCATCCCAAGCCCTGAAGGGGCGAAATACCACGCCGCCATCAGGGAGCTACCGCCAGGGGCTGGTGGGCACCGCATGCCAGAGATAGCCGCGCTCATTCTGTCGCCCCTTCAGGGCTTACCCCACTTGCCGCGTCATTTCCCAGGGCGTTGCCCTGGGCTGTATTATTGGCGCCTTTCAGGCGCGTCTGAGCGCCAATCGCCACCCCATCGCAGAGCAAAACCGTATCTCCGGCCTGGGCCTCCGGCACCAGCTCGAGCGGCACGGTGCTCAGCGCGCCCCGGATCCGGACCCTTCCCCGGCGCGCGCCGTTCTCCTCGGAAACCGAGACCACTTCGGCATAGAGCAGGTTCATTTTGCCAACACCTCCTCCGGGCGAGCTTGCGGGCGCCGGGCGCGCATCGCGGCGGCGATTTGGCCGAGCGCAATGCCGCCGTCGTTGGGCGGCACCCGCTGATGCCAGTAAGGGCGAAAGCCGGCCTCGCGCAGCCGCGCCACCGCGCGTTCGGTCAGGTAACGGTTCTGAAAGCAGCCTCCTGACAGAACTATCTTCGGCTGGCCCAGCTTCTGTGCGACTTGCACCATGGCCTCCACCAGGCCGTTATGGAACAGCGCCGAGATCGCCCCGATGGTCGCGCCTTGGGCCACATCCCGCAGCACGCGCTCGAGCATCGGCTCCCAGTCCACGACCATCGGGCTGCCGTCCTTCAGCGCGAAGGGATAAGCCTCCGTGCGCCCGGCCTCCACCGCGCATTCCAATTCCATCGCCGCCTGGCCTTCAAAGCGCACGCGCTGACGCAGGCCGACGAGTGACGCCACGCCATCGAACAACCGCCCGGCGCTGGAGGTGACGGGCGATTGCACTCCCTTCTCGAGCATCTGCCGCAGCACCGCCAGTTCGCTGTCGGTGAAATTGCGCACCGGGAGAAGGTCGTGGCGCAGGAACGCCGGCGCGCCGAATACGGCATAGAGGAGCCCCAGGGCTGTGCGCCGCGGCTCCTTGATGGCCGCCTCGCCGCCCGGGAGACTGAATTGCCGAAGGTGCGCCACTCGCTCGTACGAATGCTCGTCTACCACCAGGAACTCCCCGCCCCAGATCGTGTTATCCGTGCCCAGCCCGGTGCCGTCCCAGGCGATGCCGAGCACGGGACCCGCGAGTTCGTTTTCGGCCATGCAGGCGGCCACGTGGGCGTAATGATGCTGCACGGCCAGCACCGGCGCGCCCAGCTCGGCGGCGTACTTGGTGGACAGGTATTCGGGATGCTGGTCGCATACGACGAGACCCGGCTTGGCCTCGTAGAGCCGCTGCAGGTCGGCAGCGGTGCGGCAAAAAGCAGCATAAGCCTGCCGCGTCTCCAGGTCGCCGATGTGCTGGCTGATGAAAACCTGTCGGCCAATCACCAGGGCCACGGCGTTCTTCAAGTGCGCGCCCAGCGCCAGCGTTGCCGCCTGCGCCTCGTTGCCCCCCGGAGCGCGGACATTCCGGTCCGCAGCACCCGGCGTCTCGCTGTCGGCAGCGCCATCCGCTTCGCACGGCAACGGCACGGGCAGTGGCGCGTATCCACGCGCCCGGCGCAGCACCAGTTCACGGTCCAGCACCACGCGCACGACCGAATCGTCCACATGCCGCACGATGGGCCGGTCATGGACCAGGAAGCCGTCGGCGATGCCGTGCAGGCGTTCGAGGGCTTCGCGTTCATCA
>DATKNZ010000065.1:0-16376 GCA_035541055.1 Candidatus Acidiferrum sp.
CGAGTGGTTGTCGCCCGCCATGCCGCAGAAGTTCGTCTATACCAGCAGCACCAGCGTCTATGGCCAGACCGACGGCTCGATCGTCACCGAGGCCAGCCCCGCCGACCCGCCCACCGACACCGGCCGCGTGCTGGTCGAAGCTGAACGCCTGCTGCTGGATGCCGCGCAGCAGCACGGGCTGCCGGCGGTAGTCCTCCGCGTCGCGGGCATCTACGGGCCGGGGCGCGGCTACTGGTTCAAGCAGTACCTGGCGGGCACGGCCACAATCGAGGGCGCCGGTCAGCGCGTCTTGAACATGATCCATCGCGATGACGTGGCAGGCGCCATCACCGCCGCGCTGCGAAAAGGCCGGCCCGGGCAGATTTACAATGCCGTGGACGATGAGCCGGTCACGCAGCTCGCGTTCTTTCAGTGGCTGTCGGCCTCCACGGACAGGCCACTGCCGCCCTTCGTCCCCGAGGACCCCGACGTGGCCAGGAAACGCGGGCTGACCAACAAGCGAGTCTCGAACCGCCGCCTGAAGGAGGAACTCGGCTACTGCTTCCAGTACCCCACGTTTCGCGAAGGATACCTGGTACAGGTGCGACTTATCCAGGCTATTGCTTCAGCGCGCAAGTAAGCGATGCATGGCCCGCCGCGTGAGGGCACGCGGCCTACAGTATGTTTGTAGGCCGCGTGCCCTCACGCGGCGATATCGCGAACATCTGCAATCAGGCGCTAGCGCGCCCGAGGCGCGCGGCCCGACGGGCTGGGGGCGCCGGGCACCTTTAAGCCGGCCAATTTCCGGCGGGCTTCGGCCAGCTCGGCGCGGGCCTCCTCCAGGTCGTGCTTTAACCCTTCGCCATGTTTCCGGGCATCGCCCAGCTCGCGCGAACGGCGGCGCAGTTCGAGCTGCGAAACCACGTGCCGCGCCAGGATGCGCAGCGCCTGCTTCTGGTCCAGCCGCAGCTCGCGCGGCACCTTGTCAATGACGCAGAGGGTGCCCAGGGCGTGCCCGTCCGGAGTGATCAGCGGCGCCCCCGCATAGAAACGGATCTTGGGATCGGAAACCACCAGCGGGTTATCGGCAAAACGCGCGTCCAGCGTCGCATCCGGCACGATGAACAAATCGGTCTGCGTGATCGCGTAGGCGCAGAAGGAGACATCCCGCGAGGTCTCGCTCACCGTCACGCCCACCTTCGCCTTGAACCACTGCCGCTTCTCGTCCACCAGGCTGATCAGGGCGATGGGCGCCTCGCAAATGCGGGCCGCCAGCTCGGTCAAATCGTCGAACACTTCCTCCGGCACGGTGTCCAGCACGTCGTACTGCCAGAGGACCTTGAGCCGCTTCTTCTCGTCGTGAGGAACAGGTGCAATCATGAGATCAGATCATCTCTGCGCCGCCGATGATACGAAAGGCCCCGGGCGAGTCAACAGTTGAATTGCGCGATCCGGGGCGGCCTCCGCGCTCCCCAACCGCAGCACCGCCCTCGGCAGCAGAAACAGAGCGACAGAGCCGCAGCCGATGGCCCGGGGCCGGGCATAGCCAATAGCCAATAGCCGATAGCCAATGCACCCAAGCACTGCAGTGCTCCGGCAGCGGACGCACCCAAGCATCACAGGGCGCCGATTGGCTATCGGCTATCGGCTATCGGCTATCCTCGATCTTCTGGCGCCCACGCTGGCGGAAGGTTTTGGCCATTGCGGGTTTGCGCCTTTGAAGTTGTTCCGGATTTCGTGCTTCGGATTTCGGGCTTTCGCAGTGAGCGGCCCGCTAAAGTCTTGATTTCCGGGCCGATTCCGGGCCTCATTATCCCCCGTGCAGGACGCCGCGCTCTCAACCGCCGCTCACATCGAAATCGGCCAGCCCAGGTTGTTTACCCTGGCGGCGGTGCTCATCGTCAGCGCCTACGGAGTCCTGCTGGCCGTCCCCTTCTTCGCGGCCATCCTGGTCGTGAGCGTCATGAAGCTCAGCGTCCTGACCCTTCTCATCCCGGTGCTGGCGATTGCCCTCGCGGCTGTGTTCCTGCCTCTCGGGCTGGGGAACCCCTACGTCTCCCGCCTGGTCAGGTCCCTGAACCCGCCCTCTGTCCCCGCGGACGCGCGTTGCGCCGTGCAGCTCGCCGCAGTCCCCCGGATTCGCTCCGGTCTGCGCGCCATCCTCGAAGATGCTGACGATATCGGATACCTCAGTTTCACCAGCACAGGCTTTGAGTTTCAGGGCGACTCGGTAAAGCTCTCCGTGCCTTACGCCTGCATTAAAGAGGTGCGGCCGTATAACATCGGCATGAGGGGCCTGTTCGTTTATGGCCGCCGGATCAGCGTGGTGGTGGACGGGCTGCCCAACGTGGGCGCGCTCGAATTCGCCGAGCGTTCCTCGTGGCTGCTCCCCACCTCCAAGCGGATCACCCGGCAATTGCACAAACAATTTACAAAACAATGAAAACACCAAATCTGCCACCGTGTAACTATCAGCCCAAACCCTACCGCGGCCCGTCTGCGGACGAAGTGCTGGCGTTGCGCAAGCAATTCGTCAGCCCCGGCATCTTCCTCATGTACAAGAAGCCGATCATGCTCGTCGAGGGCAAGGGCCAGTATGTCTGGGACGAGTCAGGCCGGCGCTACCTGGACGGCCTCGGTGGCATTGTCACGATCAGCGTGGGGCATTGCCATCCGCATGTCTTGGAAGCCGCGCGGCGGCAGAACGAAACCCTGCAGCACTCGACCACCATCTACCTGCACCCGAACATTGCCGAATTCGCCCAGAAGCTGGCCTCGAAGATGCCCGGCGACCTCAAGGTCTGCTATTTCGTCAATTCCGGCTCGGAAGCCAACGACCTCGCGCTGCTCATGGCGCGGGCCTACACCGGCAACTACGACGCCATCGCCCTGCGCAACGGTTACAGCGGCAGCAACGTAGCCGCCATGGGCCTGACCGCCCACAGCACCTGGAAGTTCAATGTGCCGCACAGCTTCGGCATGCACCACGCGCTCGTGCCCGATACCTACCGCGGACTTTATGGGCGCAACGACCCCGAAGCCGGGAAGAAGTACGCGGCCGACGTAAAGCAGCTTATCGAGTTCGCCACGCCGGGCGTCGTAGCCGCCTATCTTGCCGAGTCCATCCAGGGCGTCGGCGGTGTGGTGGTTTACCCGGACGGCTACCTCAAGCATGCCTACGAGCACGTGCGGGCCGCCGGCGGCGTTTGCATTGCCGACGAGGTGCAGACCGGCTTCGGCCGCACCGGATCACACTTCTGGGGTTTCGAGAACCAGGGTGTGATACCGGACATCGTCACCATGGCCAAGGGCATCGGTGATGGCTGCCCGCTCGCCGCGGTCGTGACGACTCCGCAAATCGCGAGCGTGCTCTCCAAGCGCATCCACTTCAACACCTTCGGCGGCAACCCGGTGGTGTGCGCCATCGGCAAAGCCGTATTGGAAGTGATCGAGCGCGAGAACCTCCAGCAAAACTCGCTCAAGCTGGGCCACTACATCCTCGGCGGCCTGGAGAAGCTCAAGGCCAAACACCAGATCATCGGCGACGTCCGCGGCCAGGGCCTCATGCTGGGCATTGAGCTGGTCAAAGACCGTGCCACCAAGGAGCCCGCCAAAGCCGAAACGGCACAAATGCTGGAGCTGACCCGCGATCTCGGCCTGCTCCTCGGCAAGGGTGGCCTGCATGGCAGCGTCATCCGGTTCGCCCCGCCCATGTGCATCACCCAGGCCGACGCGGACTTCATGCTGGAGGTCTTCGAAGAAGCCTTCAACCGCCTGTAACCGCGGGCGAGCCCCTCCCTATGCACCCCAGTACCTCACCGTAGAACCTCTGCAAACTTTGCAGAGGTTCTACGGTGAGGTACTGGGGTGCATAGGGAGGGGATAGGGCGAGACTAAGGGGGTGCCTCGGCGAGGCCTCCCTGCCAAGGTAACCAGGCTAGCCGGACGCCAGGCGGACGGCCGGCAGGTAAACTGTAAAGGTCGTGCCTTCTCCAGGGTTCGTCTGCAAATGCAATGCGCCCTTGGCCTCCTTGACGAGGCGCTGGACGATGTTCAGGCCCAAGCCGGTGCCCTGCCGCGCGCCTTTGGTGGTAAAGTAAGCTTGGAATATCTTGGGCAGGATCTCGGGCGGAATGCCCCCACCATTGTCGCGGACGGCCACAGCCAGCAGCGGCGCGGTGTTGTCCAGGCCCTCCACGTTCAGCAAACGTTCCCCGGGGCCATCCTTGAATCCGGCCAGTTCGAGCGGCTCGGTGAGCACCGCAGCTTCGATCTCGACGGCATGAGGCTTGGGCGAGCACTGGAAGCCATTGACGCACAGGTTGAGCAGGACCTGGATGACGTCCGTGCCGTTGATGCGCACGCCGATGTCCTCGGCGAGCGGGCGCACGGAGAAATGATTCGAGCCCAGGCTGGGGTGCACGCGCACCAGGTGGCTGAGGTCGGCCAGGAGCTGGTTCACCCCCACGCGCGGGGCCTCCTCGGGCTGCCGGCGCAGGAAGCTCAGGTAGCGGCGCGAGATCTCGATGCAGTTGGTGACCTGGCGCGTGATAGTCCTCAGCCGGTCCTTGATAAATTCGAGGTCTTCCGTCTCCAGGCGGTCGGCGTTGCCGATGCGCTGGTTGAGCAGTTGAATGAAGCCCGAGATCACGGTTAGAGGGCCGTTGATATCGTGGATAATGCTGGCGTAGATCTCGCCGCGGGTCTGGGCCATCTGCTCTTCGATCTTCTGGTTCTGCAATTCGCCGAGCAATTGCTGCAGCTTGTCGGCGTTGGTGTGGATCTCACTCTCCAGCGTGTGACGGTGCATGGCGTTCGCGACGGACGCCCGCATAGTCGAGACGTCGAATGGCTTGTTGATGTAGTCGCACGCCCGCAGGCGCAGCGCCTGGCGCATGGTATCCGTCGTCTCGAAAGCGGTCATCATTACCACCTCGATATCCGGGTCCACGAACTTCAACCGTTCGAGCACCTCGATGCCGGACATGCCCGTCATGCGGATATCGAGCACGGCGGCGTCGATCTTCTGCTCCTGGGCCAGGCGGACGGCGGCGGCGCCGTCGGCGGCCATGAGCAGGTTGTAATCGTCCTTGAAGATAACCCGCAGCGATTGGCGGACTCTCTCCTCGTCGTCCACGATCAGGAGGGTGCCTTTGCGCTTCGGGGGCAGCGCGAGCTCCGGGAGCGAGGCAGGCGAAGGCAGCGGGGCGGTTGACGTCATGTTCATTAGCAAAGTCGGCGCACAGCAGACTAGTCAGCACACACGACAAATCCAACGGGTGTGAACCTTAGCAGGGCCGGCGCGCCTGACAAGGGAAAAAATAGTGACATGAGACCGGCGGGGAGGGCTGCTGATCAGGCCGCCTGGAAATGCTGTTCCGCAGGGCCGGAACGCCGGCATTTTGCCGGCTTTGGCGGGGCGGAGGGCGTAGGCCGGCAAAACGCCGGTGCTCCGGCCGCGATCGGTCCCCGTCCCGGAGGGGGCTAAGCCGGCAGGGAGAGGGTCGCATCCCGCAGCAAGGAAATGCGGACGACGCCCGCGTGGCCTGACTTGGGCGGCACGATCTCCAGCCTCCCCCCGTGGAGTTCCACGATCCTGCGCGCCACCGTCAGGCCAAGGCCGAGCCCGACCACGCGCGTCGTGAAGAACGGGGTGGCGGCCTTCTGCGCCGCCTCGGGCGTGAAGCCCGCGCCATTGTCTTCGACCTCGATGCGCAAATCCTGCAGGCCGTTGCCGCTCTGCTCCGCGTGCAGCCGCACCCCGATCCTGGGCTCCGCCGCGTTGGCTTGCAGGCCATTGAGAATGACCTCGGTCAGCGCGTATTTGAGCGCCGGGCGGTTGCCCGACAGGACGATGGGCTTGCTGGGCGAGTCGCATTTGAGCTGCGCGGCCTTGGCCGGATGATACGTGCAGGCCTCCTGGTAGGCTTCCTCGATCAATGGTACCAGGGGGAAGGCCTCGTGCGCCTCGACATCGTCCCGGGCCAGGAACCGCATCTGAGTGACCAGCCGCAATACGCGCCGGACGCCTTCCGCCAAGGCCACGTTCAGCGAGGCACGGAACTCCGAGTCCTTCCACTTCTCGGCCAGCAGTTGCTGGTGGGTGGAGAGCGGCACCAGGGCGTTGCCGATCTCGTTGGACAGCCGCACCGCCATGTTCTTGACCAGGCGCAGGTTGGCGGCCTCGATTTCGAGGCGCTGGAGTTGCTGGGTTTGCGTCAGGTCTTCGGCCACCAGCAGCGCGGAAGCCGGCAGGCCCGCCTGCTCGCGCTGGAAGGGAACAACATTGACGTTATAGATGGTGCCCGGGGAATCCTCGGGCTCGTATTTGAAGGTGGAGAAGGCCGACCCGGTCTTGAGGACCTGATAGATTTTGGCCCCGAGGATCTGGGGCAGGTCGCTGAACTCGAGTTCCGCGCTCCGCCGCTCCGGGCGGGCAAAGTATTTCCGCGCCGTCTTGTTCGCGTGCAGGATCGTCAGGTCGCGGCTGACGACCACGCAGGCGCTGCTCAGCTCGCGGAGGATGTCTGCCATCATCTGGTGGTTCACCGCCAACTGGTCGTGCAGCCAGATGTTCTTGACCGCCAGCGCCAACTGCTCGAGCAGGTGGAAGATCAGCTCCAGCTCCGAGTTGACGAGCGGCTCGCCGGTGATGCGTCCGTCGAACACGGCCACGCCCAGGAGGTTCTCGCGGTCCAGGATCGGCACGGCCACTTGGGCGCCGAGTAACTCGAACTCCTTCTGGGTCTCGACGTCGTTGCGGGCCTCCTCGCCGTAGCGGCGCAGAATGCGCCCCAGGCGGAACAGGTGCCCACCGATGCCCGAGTCGAAGGAGAGCTCGAACTGCTGCAGCAGTCCGGAGGACAAACCGATGGCGGCGGCGGCCCGGAGGCGGCGGCCTTCTCCGGGCCCCTGGTCAAGGGACGCGAAAGGCTGCCGCAGAAAGACGGCGGCGCGGTTGACGCCCACGATTTCGCGCAGCAGCAGCAGGAACTGCTTCAGGATGCCCTCGGCATCCAGGGAATGCGTGAGGATGGCGGAGAAGTCACGCAGCACGCTCAGGGTCTGGGCCGTGGCCGGCGGGACCCGGCTCTCCTCAGGCCGGGGCGCATCCGGTGCCGCCGGCTTGGCCACGACAGGCGCGGGGCGAGCGCTTTCGGGCTTGGCCCAGATGCGATCGAGCACCGCGTTAAGCAGACGGGGGCGCAGGGGTTTGGTGAGCACCTGGGTGGCGCCTTGCAGGTAGGCCTCTTCCTCCCACTCCCAGGGTTTGGCGCCGGTGTAGATGATGACGGGGCACCGGGGAGCCCGGTGGTGCAGCTTCTCGAAGAACCAAAGCCCCTGCACATCATTCAGCTCCACGTCCACAATGCAGGCCTGAATAAGCCCGTGCGCGAGCAGCGGCTCCGCCTCGTCAGGGTTGGCGCGGTGAAGGATGCGATAGTGTTCCGGGTTGACCGCCGCCCGGACGGCTTCCGCGAAATCCGGATGTTGGGCAACGACGAGCAAGGTCTTCATAGGACAGCGGCTCCAGCCTGGGCTGGAAAGCTCTGGCGTACGGCCCGGCGGCGCGACAGTTCCACGAGGTCATTACGTACCATTTTGGGTTGGCGGGCAATCCTTAGATTAGCATTCCGCCGGAGGCGAGTTTCGTTGACTGCGTTTGCCATTGCTGCGGTATCCATGAGCGCGGCTCTTCCACGCCGGGTTTCGGCTGGTGAGATTAGCGGCTATGCAGCAGGTCCACAATGACGGGAAGTACAGATAATGACTCGGGACCCTACGTAAAGGCCCCGGGGGCTCCCCGGGAGCGAGGCCTGCCGCAATCCGACCGGCGCGAAGCGCCCGGTCAGTCGGACGAGATGAGCTTCTCCCAGAGCGCCTCGCTCAGGAGCACCTTCTGGAGGAACTCCTGCTCCTCCTCGGCGGGCGGCACCTGGGCGGGATTGGTGGGCAGCCGCAGCGTAAAGGTTGTCCCCTGGCCCGGCTCGCTGCGCGCCTCGATCCGCCCGCCGTGATGGTGGACGATGAAGAAGCAGGCCATCAGATGGATGCCGTACTCCATCGGGCTGCCCCCGCGGACGACAAAGGGATCGAATACCAGGCGCAGGGCTTCTTTCGGCAGGCCCGGGCCGTTGTCGCTGACGTGAACCTCGATTTCCTTCTGGTCCCGGGTCGAGCCGGGGTGGAGCGCGGCGCTGAGGATGACTTTGCTGCCGGCGGGCAGGCTGGCAATCTCGTCCCGTAGCAGCAGGTCGAACAGCCGGTAGAATTTGGGCTTGTCCACGTTCAGCTCGGGCAGCGAATCGCCGATACGGTTCTCCACCTGGATGCCTTTGGCCTGGAAGGCATCCTTGAGCTGCTCCAGCGTTTCGGAAACCACGGTCTGCAACTGCACGCGATGGGAGAACTCGAAGGCGGGCCGCTCCGAAGCCGTCCACAGGTCCTTGAGCATGTTGTTGATCTTCTCGATCTGGCCCTGGACGTTGTGGTAGTATTCCCGCCAGAAGTCGGGATTGCGCAGGCCGTTCAGGTCCATCTTCTCCTCCTCCATCTTCGCCGGGGCAAGGTCGAGGAACGTCTTTACCGCCACGAGTGCATTGCGGATGTGATGGCTCAGACCGGCGGCGAGGAGGCCGAGGCTGATGATCCGATCCGCGATCATGATGTTATGGAGCACGGACATCTTCTCCTTCAGCAATTGGTCGCGCTCGCGCTGGACCATGAAGAACTCCAGGCCGCGTTTGAGGGTGCTTTCGAGCTGCGGCGGGTCCCAGGGCTTCGTGATGTACTTGTAAACCGCCCCCGTGTTGACGGCGGCGATCGCCACGTCCGTATCGGCGTAGGCGGTCACCAGGATGCGAATGATGCGGGGGCGCAGGTGGCGGGCCTTCTCCAGCAGCCAGATGCCTTGCTCGCCGGGCATCCGCTGATCGGTCATGAGCAGCCCGATGTCGTCCTTGTGCTCCTCAAGCAGCTTGAGCCCGTCCTGGGCGCTGGCGGCGGTGAAGATGACAAACTGGTCCTGGAAGGCTCGCGTGAACTGCTTCAAGGACTTCTCCTCATCGTCAACGTAAAGAACGGCGAACCGTTTGTAGTCGTAAAGGTTGTTCATAAGACGCTGCGTTATGGTGATATCAGGTGTTATCCTTTGGCCGGGAACTCCAGCGTAAACTCACAGAACCTGCCCGGTTCGCTGCGGACCGTGATTCGCCCCTCATACTCCTGCACGATTCGGTAGCAGATTGAAAGCCCCAGGCCCATGCCCTTGCCAATCTCTTTGGTGGTGAAGAACGGGTCGAAGACCTTGGCCAGGTGCTCGGGCTCGATGCCGCTGCCGTTGTCGCGCACGACGAGGATGCTCTTGCCGGCCTCCTGCCGCCCCTGGATCCAGATGGTCGGCTGCTCGTTCACGAACGACTTGGTCTGCAGCGCGTCCAGCGAGTTCTGCAGCAGGTTCACCAGCACCTGGATCAGCCGGTTCCGGTTGGCCCAGATGGTTTGGTGTCCGGAGAGGTCTTGCTCGATGCGCACCTTGCCCTTCCACTCACTGCTCAGGAAGCGCAGGGCGGCAGCGACGGTCTCGGCCACTTCAACCTGGTCCCGGCTGGCGGTCTCCGGATGCGTAAACATCCGCAGGTCGGAGATGATGTTCTTCACGCGCTTGATGCCCTCCTCCACATCCTTCAGAATGTCATGGTATTCCTCCTGTTGCTCGGGCGCGACGTATTTGCCCTTGTTGCGCAGGGTGAAGAGGCCGGTGGTGGCGAAATTAAGGGGGTTGTTGATCTCATGGATGATGCCGGCGCTCATGCGGCCCAGCGAAGCCAGCTTCTCCGTTTGCACCAGTTGCGTCTCCGTCTCCTTGAGTTGCTCGATGGTGGATTCCAGCACCAGGTTTTGCCGGGAGACCTTGCGCTGATACCGGTGCGATTCCACGAGGTTACGGATGCGCACATGCAGTTCAGTGGTGGAGAACGGCTTGGCCAGGAAATCGCTCGCCCCGGCCTCCAGGGCCTTGAGCTTGGTCTCCTCGTCGGCCCGGGCCGTAAGGAGCACCACCGGGATGTTCTGGGTCGGCGTCTGCTCCCGAATCTCGCGGCAGGCCTGCAGCCCGTCCTTCTCGGGCATCATCATATCCAGCAGGATGAGGTCGGGCAGGAACTGGCTGGCCTTCTCGACCGCCTGCTGACCGTCTACCGCTTCCAGCACGTTGTATTGCGAGCTCAACTGCGACCTCAGGAAGCTCAACATGTCCGGCTCGTCGTCGGCGATAAGAACCACGGGGCGGCCCCCGTTGGTTGAGGGTCCGGGTGGCGGCTGCGATTGCTGGACAGGAGTGAGAGCTGGGAACAGCTCGGCCCGGCGGTAAAGGTTGACCAGCCATTCCTCGGAGGCGATACCGGCCTGGCCCGCCTCGATCGGGGCCCCGTTCGGATTCGCTTCGGGCGCTGGCAGGACCGCCGGCTGCGCCGGGCGATGAGGGAGGCCAACGGTAAAGGTTGTCCCTTTGCCTTCCTGACTTTGCACGGTGACTTCCCCGCCCTGGATTTGCGCCAGCTCCTTGACGAGCGCCAGGCCAATGCCCATGCCCTGATACTTGCGTTTGGCGGAGCCGTCCGCCTGCCAAAACCGATCGAACACGTGCGGCAGGTTCTTCTCGGCAATGCCCATGCCGGTGTCGCTCACGCTGAGCAGGAATCGTCCCCCCTTTTGCTCCGCGCGCAACTCCACCCGCCCTCCCTCGGGTGTAAACTTCAGCGCGTTGAAAACCAGGTTCAATACGATCTTGTCGAGCTTGTCCCGGTCCACCAGCACCGTCCCAAGATCAGCACCGACGAAGCTCTCCAGACGCAACTGCTTGTCATTCGCGACCTGGCGCGCGGCGCTGGTAATGGCCTTGATGAACTCGGTCATGTCCACTGGTTCCAGCTTGGTTTCCATGCGCCCGGATTCCAGGCGGACCAGGTCGAGCAAGTCGTTGATGAGTTTGAGCAGCCGCAGGCCGTTGGCGTGCATCGTGGCCAGCAAGTCCTTGCTCTCGGAGTCGAGATCGCGCCGCCGCAGGAGGGTTTCCAGGGGAGCGATGAGCAAGGTCAGCGGGGTGCGCAGTTCATGGCTGATGTTGGCGAAGAAGCGGTTCTTGATCTCGTCAAGCTCGCGCAGCTTGGCGTTGTTCTCCTCCAGCACCTGGCGGTTCCGGTCCAGCTCGTAGCGCAGGGCAAATTCCCGGAAGCGGGAGCGATTGTGGAAGAAGGTGCCGGTCACCGCCACGACTGCCGTGCAGCCGAGGAAGAACAGGTTATTGACGAATTCGCCGATTACACGGGAGGGCTGGTTGGGAAGGCTGGCGGCCAGGTAGACCGAAATCACCAACGCCGCGGCCAGCAGGCTTTCACGGAAAGTCCAGTGGAGGACGAAAGCCAAAACCAGCAGCACGACGTTCAGGCCGGCGTAATAAGGCGACCCGGCGTCGTGCGTGGAGTAGATCATCGCCCCGATGAACGAGGCTGGGACTGCCAGCAAGGTCATCCCCACCAGCCTGTAATGCCTTCGTCCAGAAGGCGTCAACAGCACCCCGAAGAAGAAGGCGATCAGCAGGGCGGACATGAGCCTGAACCTCAGGAAATCGCCCGCCATGGAGCCGTACTTATACAGGTCCATGAAATAGCCGGCGGGCATAAGCACGATGCCAATGACACAGCCGACCTTGATGTTGTTGAGGATGACCCTTTCGTCGTGCTGGGCAAACGCCTTGCGAATCTCTGCGGAACTTGAGAATCCTTCAGACATCGTTGGCTTTCCGGGTTTCGAGAAACACATTAACGCCCGTGTCCTCGCAAAGGACTTTGACTTTATCGGGCGCGGCGTTGGCCGGCGCCAGGGCTCTGAGAGCCGGCCCGTCACGATATATGAGGTGCCAATCGAGTATGTATTCCAGCGAGTAGCGGAACGGCCTGGAGGCGTTGAGGGCGTCGCTGACATTCGTAGCAAGCAACAGGCCTCCCGGTGCCAGCAAGTCATACAGAATGCTCAGGAGCCGCTCGCAAACTTGGTCTGACAGGTAGTCGAACAGCCCGGCGCAGTAGACCAAGTCGTACTGCCTCGCGCCGCTGGCCATGCGGCCTCCTTCCTTGAGGAGCTGATACACCGATTTCTTGATGAAGCGGAGCCGGTTCTGGCGGTGGTGCTCATGCTGGATGCGCTCCAGCCAGGCGCGCAAATCACGAAGCGTATCTTCGTTAAAATCCAGCAGGTCGAAGTCCAACTGGTTGGAAACGGGCTGCTCGCGCATGAATTCCTGGACTTCCAAGGCCGGGCCGCAGCCGACATTGAGGATGCGAAGGCGGCGGCCTTGGGCCGCGGCCCGGGCGGCCTCCTCCAGCAACGTCCGTTTCAGGTACTTGATCCGGTTCTGGTGCGCCAGGACCGGTGCCTGTCCCAGCAACCAGGCGTTGATGATCCTGGCGAAGATCGTGCCGCCTTCGTGAGGCGGCCGCATCATCATATTCACGACTTCGTAATCCCCGGCATAGCCCAGCGGCTTCTTAAAGGTTCGGTGGGCGAAGGGCGAACAGAGCAACAGCGGGTGCAGTTGGCGCCGCAGGTAAAGCCGGTGGATAGGCCCAACCTCAGGTTCCAGGCGGCTGGCGATCTCCTCGAAGCGCACGATGAAGCCGTCAATCGCATTCACCACCGGAGCGCTCAGTTGAGCCGCGACGCTGGCTTGCAGTTCGGGTGGAGTTGCGGCGGTCGAGGAACGCAACTTCAGCTCCAATTGCTCCAGCCAGAGCCTTAGATCCGTGAGAAATGTCTGAAAGTCGGCAATGGTGGCCTTGAACTCAGGTAGCACCCGATACAGCTTCTGCCACTCTTGGATAAAGGCGCCAAACTCATTGCGCAACTCCACCTCGCCGGCAGGCCACATTGCTTCGGGATTGTCCCACGAGTCCTCCAGGCTCGCCTCGCACACCGTGGCCAGCCCGGTATTGACAAAGCTCGTAATGACCGCCCGGCCGGAGTAGAGCTTGCGGTCGTCGCAGAGAATGCTGAAGTCTTTCAGCACCTCGGAGGTCCGGAGCCCTCCATCCAAAGGACTGATCTCGAAGACCACCGAGTGCCGACTAAATCGCGATAAGGCCCCCCGGCACTCCACGCCCTGGCCGTTCTCGAAAACGGCAAAACGGCCCGACGGTTCTGAAGCGGTAGCGACCATTCAAATCTTGAGGGCGTCCGGGAATCTACACGGGACACCAAAGTTTGGATGACAGTTCACTACTCATGCGCATCCGTGATACCATTTTTCGAGCCAAACAGAAGATAAATCAATTCCCGCGCCTGGGGGCCCGGCGGATTCTGAGTGCTCCGTATTGCGGTCCGGTTGCGGCGTGGGTTCCGAGCACTTTGAGCCGAACAACTCCGCGGCTTACGGTGCACCTGTCTCACTTCGGGACAGATCAGCACATATCTGGAACGCGGGAGCAGCCCGAGAGAAGCTTGACACTGGTCGGCGATAGCCTAGAACGCCCGGCATGATTAAGTTTGTGTACGTAGTTCGCCGGCGCCCGGACGTCAGTCCTGAGGCCTTTCGCAAATACTGGCTGGAGAAGCATGGCCCGCTAGTGCGGAGCCAGGCCAAAGCGCTGCGCGCAAAACGCTATGTCCAAAGCCACACGCTGGACACTCCCCTGAACGGCCTGGCCCAGCAGGCCCGGGGCACTCAGCCTCCCTACGACGGGGTGACGGAGCTATGGTTCGACAAGTTTGAGGACCTGCTGGCCGCCGCCCAGTCGCCCGAGGCGCAGCAGGCCAACATGATCCTGGCGAGGGACGAAGCCACTTTCTGCGACTTACCCAACTGCTCGGTCTTCTTCACTGAGGAGCACACTATTTTCTAGCCCACGCTTTGCCACCCAGGGGCCGGGCTTTGGCAAGTATCCTGCTGAGGCCCGGTGGACAGTGGCAGAACGCAACTTGATACACTCTATGGTGAAGATCACAAAGCCTGTCTCCGGCGGCACACCGCCCCTCGCCCTAACTGCCGTCTCCGAGCGTTGCACTTGGGCTGTCCCCGTGATGGCCCTTTGCGCGTGGATAATCTGCGCCCCGCAAGCGAACGGGCTCGGCTTCCGCATTCCCAACCAGGACGCCGCCGCTATCGGCCGCGGCAACGCCTTCGTCGCGACGGCAGACGACCCCTCTGCGATCTACTATAACCCGGCGGGCATCAGCCAACTGGAAGGCCAGAACTTTCAGCTCGGCTCTCTCTTCTACCTGGGCATCTATGGAGACTATGAAAGCCCGACCGGCGCCAGCTTCCATAACCAACCCGAGGTCCTCCCGGTGCCGACGCTGCAATACGTCATCACGCCCAAGGACTTCCCGCTCTCGTTCGGCCTCGGCATATACGAGCCGTTCGGCTTCAACGTCAATTGGCCCAACGATGTGCCCTTTCGCCAGGAAGGAATCAGGGCCAATGTTACCTATCTCACAATCAACCCTGTCGTGTCCTGGAAAGCACTGCCCACGCTCTCAATTGGTATAGGCCCAACCTTCAACTACTCCCAACTGGACACCCTCCAGGGAGTCTTCCCGGTTCCCTACATCGTTCCGGGTGACCAGGCCGAGTTCAGGGGCCGGAATTGGAGCTATGGCTTCAACTTGGGTGTGCTGTGGCAACCAGCGCCGAAATGGTCCCTGGGCGTGTCGTACCGCAGCAGCAGCAAAATGAACTACGAGGGGGACTTCAGCGTAACTCCCTCGCCGCCGCTGCCGAACCTGGGCCTCCATACCGATGCAGCGATTGATTACCCGCAGATCGCCATCGCGGGGGTGTCGTTCCGGCCGAATACCAACTGGAATTTCGAGTTCGACCTAGATTGGGCGGACTGGAACTCCGTGCAATACCTGACCATCCAGGGCGTAAACAACCGGCCCCTCGAGTGGCGGTCCACCTTCATGCCCGAGCTCGGGGTGACCCGCTACCTCGGGAAGGGTTATTTCCTGAGCGCCGGCTATTTCTATAGCCCCTGCTCCACCCCTGAGGAGCACTACACGCCCTTGCTGACGGATGCCGACTTGCACATCGGCAGCGTCGGAGGCGGTTATAAGGGTCAGAACTGGACGTGGGCGCTGGCTTTTCAGTTCATCGTTAGCAGTTGGCAGAACGTGACTGTGGAACCGCCGGTCAGTTCGACCGTCAATGGCCGGTATCGGCTCATGACCCCCACCCTCTCCTTCACCGTCGGCTATCGCTTCTGAGGCCTAACGGCTCGTGGTAAAGCCTGCGCAACTCGCGGGCCTGGATCTCGCGGCCTCATTGGGCGGCTGATGCTCCGCCAGAGAGCACGGTGCTGCCCAAGCGCTCCGGTTATTGTCGGGCACATTTTGACTTGTCGCCCAAAGCCTATGAGCTACTATGGGCCAATCCCGCGTCAGGTGCGCTGTTGCGTCGCCGCGGTTTATCGTTGCCCGAACTACCTACAGCCATGTCATCCGGAACGCTGGCCAGGCTCCAGCCAGGACCCGAGGAAGCAGTTTTCCTCGGTTCCTGCCTGGGCGTGCCGGGCGGTGGGATCGCGCTGATTGATCGAGCAGGCAAGCTGGTGTTTGTCAGCGAGGAAGCCGCGCGGATGCTCGCGTTGGCAGCGATGCCGAAGCCGGCAGCGCCGCTGGAAATCCTGCCCGGGCCGGTTCAGGACCTCGTTCGTGAAGGGCTTTCATCCCGCAGCCCCGTTACCAGCCGCCAGGTTGAGCTCGCCGCCGGGGCGCGCGGTAAGGTCATGGTTGCGGTCACTGTCCATTCCTTGCCTGCCGCAACGGCTGGCGTGCGCGCGGTCCTCGTGCTGAACGACATTACGGCGGCCAGACGCCTGGACGCCAACCTCCGGCACTTCGACCGCCTGGCCAGTCTCGGCACGGTCTCGGCCGGCATGGCGCACGAGATCAGGAACGCTCTCGTGGCCGGCAAAACGTTCTTCGACCTCCTGTTCGACCGTTACCATGACGCCGAACTGGTCAGCGTAGCCCGACGCGAGATCAGCCGGATCGAGGCCATCGTGACGCGCATGCTCCGGTTCGTTGGCCGGACCCAGCCAAGTTTCCGCGAGGTCCATCTCCACGATATACTCGAGCAGTCTCTGCGATTGGTTCAGCCGCGAATCGAGGACAAGGCCATCACGTTGCACCGTTCATTGCTGGCGGCGCCCGACCGCGTAAAGGGGGACGAAGTGCAGTTACAGCAGGCGTTCGTCAACCTGTTCCTCAACGCTCTGGAAGCCATGGGGGCGAACGGGACCCTCACCGTTACGACTGAAACCCTGGACGGGCAACTGCGCCTCACGATCCGGGACACCGGCGCCGGCATTCCTGCGGAGAACCTGCCGCGTCTGTTCGAG
>DATKNZ010000066.1:0-9193 GCA_035541055.1 Candidatus Acidiferrum sp.
GAGTGTCCGGTTCTCCTCCTGCTCCTCCAACACCCGCAAGCCGCGCAGCAAGGGCATGCCCGCTTCCACCAGGGTGGCGAGCTGGCGCGTGAAGACGCAGAGAGTGGCCGCCTTGACCTTGCCCCGGAACCACGGGATGGGAATATCCAGGCTCCGGGCCCGGGCGGCAGGCCGCGTTCGCCCGGCGCGTGGCCGGTCGGCGTGCGCGGTTAGCACCTTGGTGGGAAACAGGCCCATTTCCTTGATGCGGCGCAAGGCTTCAGCCTGGTCCGACACTTCCAGCGTGCCGCGCCGTTCGGCGCCCTGGGGGTCAACTGCCACGTAGGAATAACTGGACATAGGCGACTCCTTTCCTTGCCGGGCAAACCGGCCTGAGCAGGTTCAGCGGCATGGGGTGCGCGCTGCTCATTCCATACAGTTAGACAGAGCGGGGGCGGGGGCGTTACGGGGGCGAGGTTGCGGGTAGGCAGAAATCCGAAAGCCCGCAGGCCGAAGGCCGGAAGCCGAAAGCCGAGAGGCAATTGCAGACCTAACCACAAAGATCGCAAAGAACGCAAAGAAGGTGCAGAAGAGAGAGCTTCGGCCTGCTTCTCTGTGCTCTTTGCGCTCGCTGCGGTTATTCCCGACTTCTGCAATTGGCTCCTGAACAGCCTGAATGAAGGGGCACGCTGGAGCCGGCGCATGCCTTGCGTAGCCGAATCAAGCAGGAGAACCAGGTTGCTTTACTGGCCTACATGAATTAGGGTAACTGCACTTTAATCATTGAATCAGTAGCAATGAAGCGGAGTAAGACATTTGAGCTGGCGCAGTGGAGCCTGTGCGCGGGGCGGCTCGAGGGCATCATTGACAAGCCCAAGAGCGGGCGCTGGCTGCACGGCGTGTACTACATGCGGGGCTCGACGCAGTGCTGGCGCCGCTACGTGGCGCCGAAGACCTCCCGCACCCGCTTTCAGGCGCAGGCGCGGAGCGCCATGGCGCTGGTGGTGAAAGCATGGCAGAGCCTGCTGACGGACGAGCAGCGGGCTGCCTGGAAAACGGCGGGCAGGCATGAGAAGAGCAAGCCGCGGCTGGGGCAATCGGGGCCGTTGCTTGGGGAGGAAACCTACGTGAAGCACGCAATGGTGTTGCTGCTGGCCGGGAAAGCGCTTCCTTTGTGGCCCACGCTGCGGCCGGCATTCAAGTGCAACCCGGTGGCAGGCCTCCGGCTGACGAACGGCGGCCAGGGGTTGAGGATCGTCGTGGAACTGAACGGGTCGGCGGAGGAGGACGTGCTGGTGTATGGGCAGGCGGCGTGCAGCGCGAGCCGGCAGAAGTGGCGGCACGGGGCGTTTGTGTGCGTGCTGCCAAAGGGCACGCACGGTGGGAGGGACATTACGGCGGCGTACGTGGGGCGGTTTGGGGAGCCGGCGGCGGGCAATAAGGTGTTTATCCGGGTGCAGCAGCAGCGGGATGGGTGGAAGGATTCTGCCTGGGACTTCGCCGAGGTGGTGCCGCTGAGGGCAGGAGCGGTTCTGCGGGGGCTGGCCGTGGGGAGTGAAGGCGGGGCGCTGCAGGAGAGCAGTGAGCGCCACAATCAGAACCGGTTAAGCGAGCTGCCTGAAGCCACGGGTGGTCGGAGGCAGGCGACTGGGCCTGGGGGAAAGACCGTGCGATGCACAAGGGGGTCCTACCGTGCCACTACCGGGACAACACCGTCACGGTATCGTCGGAGCGGGCGTGGGAGGATTGGGAAGGAGAGGTGCAGGCCGGAGCGAGGTGCCGTGCGAGGGCGTCGCCGGAGCAGGTTTTGGCAGGAGAAGTGGCATGGCGGGCAGGAGTGGGCGCCAGTATCAACTGGTAGCGAGGCCGACAGTGGGCTCAGAGGCCGGCGGTTGAGCAGGGCCGGGAGGAGGTTCGCCGGCCAGGGCGCATTCCAACTGGAGGGCAGTCTCTTGGTCGGTAAGGACAATCCGGCCATCGGTGAACTTCTTTGTCCAAAGCCAGAGCCGGGCGGGGTTGATGCGAGTGCGGCGCCAGCCCTGGCGCGTGAGCAGCGTACGGGTGGCGGTGGCGACTGACTGCTGGCGGGAAGCGTGGGTCATCGAGGTAATCGGCAAAGGTGCGGCCTGCGGCTGCCGGTTGGGACCTGGAGGGCGTGTTCATGGCTTCTGTTCTGCCGGGAATGGGCACTCGCGAGCCGGAGCGGAGAAAGGAAGGGGCGCGAACTCAACGCCCACTCACCCGAGGCTCTGGAAAGCCCGTCAGGAATAGACGCCGAGCCACGCCCGATTTGGGCGTGAACTGGGCGCGGTTCCTGACACGAAGTTCCAGATTTCGGATGAACCGCAGCCGAAGCTACGCAAGATTCAGTTGTTGCGAATCAGTTATGTCGTCGGTGATTCCTGTCGTTCACAATATCCAATTAAAGCGCTTCTACGCAGGTTGGGCAAGACGCGCGTGGCAGTTTGTTCACTCAGGGTAGATGCCCAAGGCGGTTTGCTTGTCGCCCTTTGGCTCGGCTTTAGGGGTTCGCTTGGATGTCTCGTCCGGGGCGGCGACCTATGAAGGGCGCTCGACACGCGTGCCGTTCATCAACTCCTTGACTATGCGTAGTTGCAGGCGCCGTTTATTGGCGAGTTCGCTTGGAAAAGGAATAGGCCTTTCGCCGTCGCCCTCTTCAGGGTTGGCGCACGAGTTCAAACGATTTTAAGTCCCTTAGTAGGTTGTGGTTAGGGTCGAACTCAATGTTCCGGTCATTGGGTGTTGGATTCAGGTAATAACGAAAGTTCATCATCACCGGGTCGCCATAGATCTTCCCGTAAAGCGCACTCTTCACAATGCCGTTGGCGTCCAGCACGGTGCGGACTCGGAAAAAGTAGATTCGATTCACATCATAGTCGGACTTGCCAGGTTGTCCGGGATGGGTGGAGGACTCTCTTGTGAGCTGTGGCAGGTACCCGTCCTCCGGTACTTCATGTGGCGAGCGCAGGGCGCTTCCCTTTTCGGCCTGCGGTTCCTTGAACTCTTGAATCCCGTCCCCAATACTTGGGAAGCTTATGAGCAGTCTGTAGTCGTAGTCGGAAATGGCCTTCTTGTTAAACTCCTCGGTGAAGATGATGTCCGTGTTCGCACCTTTGCCGTAAGGCGAAACCCAGTCGCCTGCTTTCAAATCATAGCCAATTGAGTTGGTGAAAGCGATGGGAGGAGGCCCCGTCTTCTTGAAAGCGGAAGGCTCGGCGGTTATTGACTTCGCGTACATCGGGATCGGCTTGCCAACCGTCTTGAGAAGCAGTGTTTCTTGTGGATTCCGCTTCCCCGGGTCGCTATTCTTGAATTTAGCGAATTCATGGCCTCTGGTTGTTGAATAATATCCTGACTTGCTGGCTTGGAAGCCCAAGTCAATTGACCCATTGGTTGGATTGGAGGCCGTAAATGTCCCATTAGCGTCGGTGACCCCCTGGATACTTGCGTGTGCTTCCGTTTCACCAGCCGATGGTTGGACGTAGTACCACACCGCCACGTTAGCGTTGCTCACCGGCCTGGCCCATTCATCAACCACCCTCACGGTCGCACGCCATCCAAGGTCGCCGGTTTGCGCGATTGCGCCACTTAGCCCGAGCGTTACCACTATGGGAACTAGGCTGCAGAGCATATTCCTTTTCATAAACTATTTGAGTTGTCCGAGGTTTACAAGGCTGTCGAAAAGCTGATACGTGAACGTATACGCAACTTGGCGAAAGTCGGAATGGTGCCACTCCCCGAAGGCGGGGCTACCCGTCGGCCAGAGCGCTGGCCCCCGGCCGCTAGGCCAGCCGTTTTCATAGAGAAGTTGCATGTCAAAGTCCTGAACTACCACGCCAGAATCTGGCAGGGCGTTCGCCCCCACCGCCCAGGTCATAGCCGGGATTGCATCCGAGAGGATCCGGTTCCGGTTGGTTTGGGCGTAGTTGCTGCCGGTGTTCCCGGCCGTGAAAAGCGGCGCGTCGAAACTCATGTCAAAGAAGGCGTTCGTCTCAAGCTGCACAGCAGAGAGCACGCTTGCTTGCGAATTCGGCATGTGCGTGAGCGTGCCGTTCGTCGTGAAATAATAGGGCGCATTGGTGTTGAACTTCCAGCCGCCGTGCGTGCTGCCGAGCACGGTGTTAAGCGGCGAAACGCCCTTGGCTTTTTCCTGCCAGACCCAGACGAAACTGGAAAGAGGTGGATGAATAGTCCAATACGTAAGCAATGTGGCGAGACCAAACGCACTCACGGGCGGGTCATCGTCATACTCCCGCAGGACTTCCTCCCCACTGGAATAGAAGTTGTAAACCTGTGTGGTTCGGAAGTTGCCAAGGCGGTTGCTCCAGGTCAAAGTGCTCCGGGCGTCGTTGTTGGCAAATAGGGTCCACCAACCGCTGGCATAGAGTCGTGTGGCGTAGTCCTCCGGGGACGCCCAGGTGGAGTGCCTCATGTGGAAATCCGGCACAGCCCCGCCATCTATAGCCTCCATGGGCACAGCGGCGTCGAGCATGAAGTAATTGCTCATCCGTGCGTTGTAGTCACTCAACGCGCTGAGCGCAACCATGTTGCCCAGGCTGTGAGCTACTACGGTCGTAGGGCCATTGGTGAGCGTGCCGAGGAAAGCGGCCAGGTTCGGCGCGCTCAGGAAAGCGTTGGCAACGTTCGTGTGGTAGTCCGGGGCGATGGTGAGTAGGGGCGGCTGGGATTCGTTGCCCCTCCAGGTCACTCCATAGAACCTGGCATGGGAGCCGGACCAGAACAGGCGCTTGAAGGTATCGGCGAAGAAGCCGCGCGCCCTGTTCGGGTCCACACTGTATCCGTGCACAAAGACGAAGTTCTTCTCGTTGGTGTCGGGCTCATTCCACGCGAACCCCGGGTCCTTGGACCAGCCGTCGCCGGTGGTCAGGCGGTCGCCGAAACCAGGCAGCTCGGCTGTGCTGGGGAAGGTCTCACGAATGAGGTTCTTCTGGCGGAACATCTGCTCCACCTCCGAGATACTAAGATAAAGCGGGGCCTGCGCCAGCAGGTTGGTGCCTTGCCACACTTCGAGCATCAGCGGGGACGAGGTCGCCTGGCCGGCTTCGACTAGGATGATCCCCTTGCCTTGGTCGCGTATCTTGGCCAGGAAGTTGGTGCTCAACGCCACCCCCGTGTTCCAAACCCGGCTGGCGGAGCCCATGTAAGAGGGCAGCGAACTCAGAAAATTGATATCGGTGAGGTAATCGTGGCAGTGGTCGGGTGTCAGGTCCGTTTCCAGGTAGTAGAGCGCCGACTGGTCATGCCTCAACTTGAAGGTGAGCGTGGACAACGAGGGCACCCGGTTGAGCAGGCTCTGGATGCAAACCTGCACCGGGAAGAAGTTGACCAGAGAGCGCGTGCCGTATATTGCCGCGTTGGCTTGGAAAAGGAACAGGCCAGTTCCGCCGTCGCCCTGGCCTGGAATGCCGCTTCCCTGGTCATCCCCTGAGTCGTTGAAGTCGTTGACCCAGAAGCGGAACGGATGGTCGGGCGTGGTCTGGTCCGGTCCGAAGAAGGTGGGGTCAATGACGCCGTCGCGGTTGAGGTCAGTGGCCAGGGAGACGACGTAGAGGATGCCGGTGCCACGCTCGTTGACGCCCCAGTTGGTCATGGTGACGAGGGCGACGGCGCCGACGTTGGTCGGGAAGAAATCACCGTAGGGCGACAGGATGCCGGTAGGATTAGCGGTCACCTGGCCGTTGGTGTCCACCTGGAAGGCGCTTTCAAAGTACTGGCCCAGGAAGGCGGGTTTGGAGTGGTCGCCGTTGCCAATGGTTTGGCGAGCGTAGGCGACTGCTTGATAATCGAAGCCGACTGGAGCCACGAGTACAGGTTGGGGACTGGCGGTCGTGAAATCGCTGTCGCCAGGCAACGGACCTTGAGCGATCCCCCAGTCGTGGTAGGGGCGGTAGGCGCTGCCGCCGAAGAGGTAGCCAGAGGTGCTCAAGGACGGCTGGGCGAAGTTGGCGAAGAAGGAGTTCGCGTTGGTCTGGGCTACCGATTGTCCGGGAGTGGCGGTGACATAGGACGAGCCCGTGAACTCGACGGAAAGCAGAGGCAGGCCGTACCAGTTGACGACGTTCTGCTGGACGGTGTACGAGTTGGTCGAGTTGACCGAAAGGCTGAGCAAGCTCGGGGTATAATGCGGCACGATCCAGGTTGTGGCGGCGGGTGACAGATAGCTCGGGAACACGCCGTTGGTGGGCATTTGGAAGGAGTAGAGGAGATTGGCCGGGACCAGGTCGCCATTGACATCATCCCACCAGACCCCAGTCGCCAGCCATCCCCCGAACATGTTGGTGGTGTTGAAAACGAAGTTGCAGTAGAGGCAGTTGTCTTCGAAGGGCAGGGTTGGGTTAAAGCCGTACGTAGAAGCGTCGGAAGGTGCGCCAGTAAGGGAGGAGCCGGTGCTGGAACCGCCAGCCAAGCCGGCATAAGCGTAGGTGGATGGCGATGTTACCGGGCCATTGTTGTTCAGGTAGCCGGCGGACTGGAATGAGAATGGCCCGGCCACATCCGCGGCGCGCAGGACAAAGGCCAGGTTCTGCGCTAATTGCTGCCGGCCATCGTAGAAGGCCGGCACTGGATAGCCGGCGGGCACCGAGCCGCCAAGGGAGCCATCCGGCCATACCGCCTGGGCGCGGTAGGCGCTGCCATAAGGCCCAGGAACGGTCCATGCGGAGGGGAGCGTGAAGAAAGCATTAGTGAAAAGGCTTATCGGGAAAGTGTAATTGGTGACGACGTAGTACCCCCCTGAGCCGTTACTGTCGAGCATTGCCAGGCACAAGCCGGATGCGCCTGCCGGAACGTGGGTGGCCCGCATCAGGGTAGTGCCCATCGGGCCGGCTAGCGTGTACACCTCCAGCCCGCCCGTGAGTGGCAGCGGCATCGACTCGACAGGGTTGGAGTCCACCCCCTGCTGGTAATGGGCGACCAGTTCATACTGGTAGTAGTCCCACATTATATCTGGAGTGATAGTGGGAAAATGCAGGTCAACGAACTGGGTGCTTACCCCGAGGTTAAAGGTCTGCACGTCCACGTAAAAGCTGTCGAAGCGGGTGAGCGTATAGCCCGTGACGGCCCCCGGTGGAGGTTCCCATGACAAAGAGGCTGTTCCCGCCGGTTGATTCAAGGAGACCGTGAAGTTGCGCGGCGCCGGCGGCGTGTCAAACTGGCCTATCGGCAGGCCGTAGAGGTATTTCTCGAAGATGTTCCAGCCGTCGCCCTGCGGACTGGCCCAGGGATCGAAGGGCTGGCCACCGAAATAGACGACGCCGAACCAATCGGGGATGCCGTCCCCGTCGGTGTCGGGGTTATGCGGATCGGTCTTGGAAACCAGCAACTCGTAAGCATCTGTCAAACCGTCGCCGTCAGAGTCCCTGTCGGTGCCCAGAACCAGGCACGCGTTACCGCCTGGGAGGTTCGTCAGGGAGTACCAGCCGCAGGTTGTCACCTGCCCCAGCCAATACCACTGGGCACCGGCGATGTTAGTTCCGTACAGGCTGGTTGTGCCGAACACGTCGTAAACGACGTTGGGGTCTCCTCCCGTGACCGTGAAGCTCACGCTCTCCGTGCCGTTGGTCTGCAACCGGGCCATGACGTTGGTGATCCAAACCCGGGCGTTGGTTACACAAAGGTTAACGGGGCCGAGATAGGTGAGATAGCCTGGCCCCATGACGGCCCGAAACACGGGGTCGTTGGTCATGTAGAACGGGGCAGGACTGAGATTGGCAACGTTCTCCGGATTCAAGTAGTACGGGACCTGCTCCCCGTAAAACGCGCTCGCCACGGTGTTGGAATCCACCGGATTGGCGTAAGTGGCCATTTCATCGAACATGCCTTTCGCTTGCACCACTCCGGTGCTGTCCGAGCCGAGGTAGAACCCCTCGGCCAACACGTCGGGCCCCGGCCAGCACGTCACGGGTGGTCCGTTGGTCGCCAGCTCGCCATCAATGTAGAGCGAAGAACTCGTGGGCGAGTAGGTGATCGCCAAGAGATGCCACATATTGGTCGTCCAGGAGATCGGCGCGGAAAGGTAAGTCCAGACATTACTGGAGAAATCGTTGGTCTGGGCGGAGAAGTACAAGTTGTTGCCGCCGTCATCCACGTAAAGGCTCCACCAACCATAGCTGGAATCGGGGGTGTAGCTGCCCACTTCAATGAGCCGGCCCCATTCCCCCGGCCCCGCCCCCCCTGCGCTAGTGCTGCTCCAGAACGGCGCGAACCAGAACATTAGGCTCCCGGCCGGACCCACCGGCAGGTTTGTGCTTCCATCGTCCTCAATCGCTTGATATTGCAGCCAGGCCGGAGCCGGGCTGTCCAGAACCAGTGCATTTCCATTCCCCAGGTCCGAAACGCCCAGATTGGTGAACGAGACCGGCGGGTAGGGTATGTGCGTCAGCCGGTTTGTATCCGTTACCCATGTATTCGTGTCAGTGAACGACCAGGTACTGAGCAGAAAGTTGGTGGGCCCGGGGCCGTCCGGGGGCGGGGGAGGGCCTACGGCCAGGGCTGCCGAAAGCGGGCACAGGACGGCTACGAGCATCAGTAGCTTTGCCGCCCAGGCAGGTAGGGTCGGAATTCGGTGGTGGTTAGGTTTCATCTTCAGTTCTCTTCTAGGCTGCTGTCGCACGAACGGCTCGCCCTGTCTTGGCATTTGCTGAGCGCAGGTTGCCATTCGCGCTTTCCTGAGCGCTCCCGGCTGGAGCCGCTCCTGCGGCGCCCGAATCATCCGCTATTCCACCATAGTGAAATACACTGTCAACTCCCTTTCCTTGTAATTGTGGCGGGTGCGTCGGAAGGCCGAGGCCGTGTGCGATAGAGTCATTTCCCTCCTCCAAGAGGAACGGAAGAGGCGGAAGCTGTCAAAATACTTCGTCGCGCAGCAATCGGGGCTTTCGCCGCAGATGGTCGCGTATGTGGAGTCAGGGGAAAGACACCCCACCTTGGAAACAACCCTGCGGATGGCAGAAGCCATAGGGGTGGACTTGGCTGATCTGATTAAGCGCGCGCGGCGCGAACTCGAATGAACTAAGCAACAGGCGAGAGCGTGACTTCGAGCGCGCCGCTGATCTCGCCGGCCTTCACCATGTTCACATACAACCGGTTGAATACGCGCGGGTGCATGGCCACCGCCTCGCCGAAGGAGCTGCCGCTTTCGATGGTGCCGGCGGCTTCGCCTATCACGCCCTTG
>DATKNZ010000067.1:0-3463 GCA_035541055.1 Candidatus Acidiferrum sp.
AGCCCCACGCAGCCGCAGAGTGCGGCCGGTTGCCGGATCGAGCCCCCCGTGTCCGAGCCCAGCGCGGCGATGCACTCGTCCGCCACCACCGCCGCCGCCGACCCGCCCGACGAGCCTCCCGGAATGCGCGACGTATCCCACGGGTTGCGCGTCACGTGGAAGGCCGAGTTCTCCGTCGAGCTGCCCATCGCGAACTCATCCATGTTCAGGCGCCCAAACACCACAGCCCCCGCGCTCTTCAGCTTCTCGATCACGGTAGCATCGTAGGGCGACACGAACTTGCCGAGTATCTTCGACCCGCAATTAAGCGGCTGTCCTCGGACGGCGATCACGTCCTTGATGCCCACCGGCACGCCCAGCAGCGGCCGCTGCAAATGGGACTGCCCTGCCGCCAGCGCCTGGTCAGCGGCATCGGCCTGCGCCAATGCATCGGCCGCATCGTAGCTGATAAAGGCGCGGATCTGGCCGTCCACGCTCTGGATTCGGTCCAGGCACGCCTGGGTGGCCGCCCGCGCGGAGACCTCGCGCCGCGCCAGCTTCCCCGTCAGCTCGGCAATCGTTAGTTGGTTCAGCATCATATTCCCAAGGCCCGGCACAGTGTCCAAGCCCCCGCCAAAAGGCGAGCAGGAAATAGCCCGCGCGGCCTGCCCGGATTGGCTATTGGCTATCGGCTATTGGCTATCCTCGGACTTCCATCCTGGACCGCGGGGCTCGGCCGCGCCGTGCTCTTTGCGCTATACCCTTGCGAGGCCCATCAGCGCTTCACCCCCAGGTCCGCGCAGATGATCTCCTTGTCGTTGCGGGCGTAAATATGCCGGTTGGCAAAGGCGGGATGCGACCACAGCACGGGCCGTCCCGCCGCGTTACCGGTGGGCGCCAGCAGGTGCGCGCGGCTGATCTCCTCGTAGCCGCTCGGGCTGAGCCGAGCGATGATCAAATCGCCCAGCTCATTGAACAGAAAGAATCGGTCGCCATTCTTCACGATGAAGGTATTGGCCCAGCGGACCGGCTCCCCGGAGGTCGTGGCCTTGAACGTCTCCCAGACGCGCTCCCCCGTGGCCGCTTTCAGACAGCGCAATTGCCCATAGCTGCACACGCCATAGATGTAGCCGTCCTGGAGAAAGGGCGTGCACATGACGGCATTCAGATGCGTGGTGTTCTTCTCATCGGTCTTCTGCGTGCGCCAGGCGGTGGTCACCGCGGGCTTGTCGCCATCAAGCCGGAGCATGAGCGAGCCATTGTAGAAGCACGTGAAGAAGAGCCAATCGTCAAGCTTGCGGGGCGTGGCGAGGGTCATGCCCACCTTCGCCTTGAACGGCACGGACCAATACACCTCGCCCGTGTCGGGGTTCAGGGAATTGGCCGCCTCGGGGTCCCAGATAATAAGCTGCCGCTTGCCGCCAGCCTGGCAGATCATCGGCGAGGAATAGCCCGGCTCCTCGGCACTCAGTGCCCGCCACAGCTCCTTGCCCGTGTCCTTGTCGAAGGCCACCGCCACGCTGCCCGCGCCGCCGGCCAGGCAGATCAGACGGTTCCCATCGAGCAGCGGATGCCCCGCAAAACCCCACATCGGCGCCTTGATGCCGAAGTCCTTCTTGAAGTCCCGCGACCACTCGACCTTGCCGCTACGGGCATCCAGGCAACACAAGTTGCCCTCGGCTCCGAGGGTATAGACCTTGCCTCCGCTGACCAGCGGCGCCACGCGCGGCCCCGCCGGGTAGCTGATCGTGTAAGGGCACTCATATTCGTGCTTCCAGATGAGCTGTCCATCGGACTCCTGCAGGCAAAGCACGCGCTCATAGCCGCGGACCTCGGTCTTGGCGAACGGGTCCGCCGGGTTGCTGACGCCCTGCGCAAGTTGGCGGTCGGTTACGTACACGCGTCCATCGGCCACGACCGGCCCCGCATATCCGCCGCCGACGGTCGCGCGCCAAAGCACGGGCGGGCCGTTGGTCGTGAACTTCTCCACGATACCCGTCTCGCGCCACACCGAGTCGCGATTGGGCCCCAGCCACTGCGGCCAGTCGTCAGCCCGCGTGGCGTGCCCGGTCAGCAGCAGCGCAGAAACGCTGCCCATGAGAAAGCTCCGATTCAGGTGCATCGGAGCACCTTACACGACCAGCAGGGTCCCCGCGAGGTGGAAACTGGCCGCTCGCGCGCCTGTCCACCCGCCAATCAGGGCCGAACCAGGCTTTTTGACCCCTAAGCGTCCCTAGCAGCACGCCATCCCCCCCGGATGCACACCGGTACCTCACCGTCGTACCTCTGCAAGGTTTGCAGAGGTACGACGGTGAGGTACCGGTGTGCATCTGGAGGGGCTATGGATGGGGTGGCCCTTGGGGAAACCAGGTGTTTGGAAGTGCTTGGTTTTTGCCCTTCGGCGCCAAGGGCGGCCTCCCTGCCAGCCAAGTGCTTGGATCGCCGCCTGGTGGGTTCGGACTTCGGATTTCGGCCTTCTCTCGGCCTTCGGCCTTCGGGTTTCGGATTTCCGCCTCCACCCCCGTGTCCACTTGTGACATGGAGGAGGCAGCTTAGTGCTTCAGGGTATTAAACCAGGCCTCCGCAGCCTCCAGTGCCGGGATCGCACAGGTGGTGTGGTCCGCTCCGGGGCTGGGATCAATTAGTTGCACGTTGGTGGCCCCCAGCGCCACGAAGTTGCTGTAGGCGACCTGGGAATTGGCGGGCAGGACGTCCAGATCGCCGCTGCAATGGTATAGGCGAATCGGCGCGATGGGCTTCCAGCGGTAGAGGTCGTTGTCGCGCAGCGCCTCGTAGAGCGGAGAGCCGGGGTCGTTCGTCAGGGCGGAGCGCACGGCGGAAAGGAGAATGCTGGAGAGACTGCAGGCGGGCATGGCCATATCGATGTTCGTCCCGTCCGTGTTGCCGTTGAACAGCGGCGGGATGGTGGTGTTATAGGGCGGCGCCAACAGGTCGCCCCAGCCCGGCGCCAGGGAATACACCCATTGGTAGGCGACCACGACGTAAGCGGCGTAGTAGGGATCAGGCGGACAGCGCGAGGACAACATGTCATTTAGCTCGACCCCGGACATGTCGTATGGCCCCGCCATAGGCGCGCTGGCAGTGACGGTGAACTCGTTCGTGTGATACATCTCCAATTCGCGGTGGAGGGCCATCTCGGTGTGCCCTCCCTGGGAGTAACCGGCGAGGAACACCTGGCCGTTCAGGCCGATGCTGTTGCTGGCGCAATAATTTCTGGCGGCGCGGAGCATGTCCACGCTGGCCGTGGCCTCGCTGCGCGCGTGCAGGTAGGGGTGGTGGCCGGGGCTGGAGCCCAGGCCCAGCAGGTCCGCCACCACGCTGACGTAGCCGACCGAGGCAAACGCTATGCCGGCAAAGGCATCCAGCGTAATGGCCTCCGAAGGGACCTGGTTTGTCTGGGTAACCGTCCCGTGGGAAAAGCTCACGAGCGGCCAGTTGACTCCACTATGCTGGGGCAGGAACA
>DATKNZ010000068.1:0-18074 GCA_035541055.1 Candidatus Acidiferrum sp.
TCGGGGCAGATGCCTTGCGGGGCATCCGCCGCCAGCGGCTTACCGCAACCTGGACATACTCGCATCGCATCCATAAATGCCTTTCTACCTGTTTCTGAATGAACCGCAGACGGAGGTTACAGAAGAAGGTTGGAGCGAGGAAGCCGCCGCCTGTGCTGCCCGCCCCTGTCCCGACCCGCAGCGGGAGCCGCTGCCGTGGGGGGCGCCGGGGTTACGGTCCGCACAGGTTGACAACAAGGCACACTTATGCTATGTATAACTCCATACCAATATGCAACGAGGACTCGCTGGCTCCTCACCTGGGCTCCTGTCAGAGACCCGGGCCGCAGGAGGTTCGCGTTCCTCGCTAACTGAAACGAGAGACACAATGCGGAGGCTAATATGCAAAGCTGGAAAATGGCTCGCAGCGGTTCGATTGCCGTTTTGGCACTTGGTCAATGGCTGGTGTGGTGCCTGAGCGGTTTGGCAGACACGGCCGACCTGACAGAGGTGGTGCCTTTTCTTGATGCATGCACCGGTTATACGACACCTGTGCCTGTGGATCTGGGAGACGGCACGATGACGCTGATGATGTTGAATACCCTCGACGGCGAAGCCTACGAGACCCCGGCGGCGTATCCTGGGTATGGGAGGGAGGACTACTGGTTCACAGGATTCGGGTGCACAGGCCATCCGAATGGCCCAGGTCACTTCTCCATCTGGTTCGTGGACCCCACCAGGGGGTATGACCCGATGCACCCGGAAATGTGGACTCTTAAGAGTGTGAAGGGCGTCCATCTCGACTTCTTTTGCAACGACGCCCTGATCGATCCCATGAACCCCCATCCCTACCTGAAAGTGGATGCTTATACAGAGCAATTCAACGGTGGCACCCGTATAGGCAGCTACACGCGCGGTTTTGGGGATTCCTCCGAACTGCATTGTGAGTTTCTGCCCGCCTGCGGCGCGGAGGGAGTCAAGGAGATATTTATTCACACCGATTTTGCGGAAAACGCCCTCCAGTCCCTGGTGGTTCACTCCGACTGCGCTCCCGCAATGATTCCGGTCTTGCCCGTGCCACTCACAAACGCGTCGGTGTTTCGGTACCATACGCTCTTTGGGCTTGAGCATCTGTTGCAGAGGAGGGGTAGTTTTTCGCCCTACATGCTCGATTGGGCTCCCATCCACACCAACCCAGCCGGAATGGCCGGAATAATGGAATTCGCCGACCCGTTGCCCGAGAACTCAACGAACCAGGTCACACGCTTCTACCGGGTTGCGGCCATCGTTCCGCCGAGTGCGAAAACCCCCATCCCTCCCCACGCTACGTGGCGCTACCTGGACAACGGCTCCGACCAGGGAACTGCTTGGCGGCAGGTCAACTTTGACGACGGGAACTGGAAATCCGGTCCCGCCAAGCTTGGGTACGGCAAGGGCGACGAGGCCACGGTGCTCAGCTACGGCCCGAACCCCACTAACCGTTACATCACCACCTATTTCCGCCGGAGCTTCCAGATAGACAGCCCCACCAACTACACCGGCCTGCTGCTCGAACTACAGCGCGACGATGGCGCCATTGTGTACCTCAACGGCAACGAAGTGTTCCGCAGCAATATGCCGACGGGCGTGGTGGACTACCTCACGCTGGCCGCTTCCCAAACCACTGGAGCCGACGAAACGAACTTCTTCGCGACGACGGTCAGTTCCAACCTGCTGGTCAGCGGCAACAACGTGATCGCGGTCGAGGTGCACCAGGACAGTGCGATTAGCGACGACCTGTGCTTCGCCCTGCAGTTGACCGAGATGAACCTGGGCCCATTTGCTCCCACGATCTACCAGCAACCACAAAGCCAGCAAGTGAGCACCGGCAAGACGGCTGATTTCAGCGTCCTGGCCACAGGCACGCCGCCGTTAAGCTACCAGTGGTATTACCAGAATGTTCCCCTTGCCGGCGTCACGGTCAACGTCTTCTCCATTTCCAATGTCATGGCCACGAATGCAGGGACTTACAGCGTCCAGGTACTCAACGCGACCGGGAGCAAGCTGAGCGATGCAGCCACTCTGACCGTGCTTCCATAGAACCGTTTTGGCCTGGGCGCTTTCGGGCCATAGCCTCAGGTCGCCAGGACGGAGAACAAATAGCGCATTTCCTCATTCACGTCCTCGGGCGAGGCGACGGTGTCTGCTATCGCATCCCGCAGCAGTTGGCGGTAGCGCTGGCGCAGGCGGTGGACCGCGACCTTCACCGCGCCTTCGGTCATGCCGAGCTGCGCGCCCAGGGCGGCGTAAGGCTGGGCCTCGCGGTCCCCGACGAGGCATGGCTTGAGGGTGTCGAACAGCACCACGGTTCCGGCGGCGAGGTGTTCTTCGCGCAACGCGTGGAGCACCTCATCCAGCAAGGCAAGGGCCCAGCGCCGGTCGTAGGACTGCTCGGGCGTGCGTTGGTCGGCAGGCTCGGCGCCGTAGCGGGTTTCGGCGCTCTCGAGCTGAAGCGGCACAAACTCCACCCTTCCCCCGCGCTTTTGCGCGCGCGCCTTGTCCCATTCGTTGGCGAGAAAGTGGCCCAGCGCCGCCAGCAGGAAGGTGCGGAACCGCCCCCGTTCGCGATCGGCCTGGGCCAGCCAATTGTGCTCCAGGAACCGGGCGAAGAACTCCTGCGTCAGGTCCTGCGCATCGTAAGGACTGTAGCCGCGCCGCCGCACGTAGGCGTACAGGGGATACCAGTAGGTCTGGCACAGCCGCGCGAGAGCTGCCTGCGCCCGCGGCGTGTCGCTCCGCGTGGCGGCGAGAATGACCGACCAGTGCGTCGTGGCGAAGACGGCCTGTTGCGCCAAGCCCTCGGTCGAGGAGAGGGCCGGCGGCGCGGTGCTGCTTTGGGCCGTGGTCACGCGGCGAAACGTAGCGCCGGGCGGACAAAGCGCAAGGACTCAACCTGCGTCGGTGCAACCCGCGCTGAAATCCGAAGCGCCGAAGCCCGACAGCCGGAAGTGGGCTGAACCGCGCAACCCCATCGCCCACTCGCGCTCCCCGGGGCGGTTGTAGGGTTAGACCCTACACGTCACCGAAGGAGGTGCCTGACAGACGCGGCGGGAGGCGTTTGGTATAAAAGCAGCATGGTTTCGGCGCATTGTCGCCGAGTAGCGTGTCTGTGCGGGAGGAGGTTGTGGGAAGAGAGGGCCAGGCATAGGCGCTACCAAGGGGACCCTTCGGCGACCGGCTGGCTGGCCAGTGCATCGTGGGAAGGCTTAACGCCGTGGTACTGGGGACGCAGGGGATCGCGACTGAGCCACCAGCCGGCGCCCTGGGGCAAATCCGGAAGCCGATGGCCGAAATCCAAAGGAGTTCATTTCGTGCTTGCAACTGGCCCGGTTGCGCCTACCTTTCTCGTGCCTGGACGCCGTGTGTACGGACGCCCATTAAGGCTGAGAAATAAAAGTTAACGTAGAACCTAACCCTCAACCTCCGTTGCCGGAGCAACGTCTGGTCCGTTAGGCAATGGAGCCTCGGGAAGCCCCGCGCTGACCAAGTCTCCCACCGTATCGTAAGAAGAAAAGCTAGTCATCTATTATGCTGACCATGGAAGAAGCCATGCGGCAAACGGGCACCCTGCCCTTTGCTCCCGGCAATATCGTCAAAGGCACAATCATCGAAGTCCGCCCTAAGGAAGTGCTGGTGGACATCGGCTACAAAAGCGAGGGCGTCATTTCCGCCAACGAATTCGAAGACATCAAGACCGTGAAAGTCGGCGACCAAATTGATGTCCTCATCGAGAAACTGGAAGACAAAGATGGCATGGTCGTGCTCTCGAAGGAGAAGGCCGAGTTCAAGCAGAACTGGGAGCGCATCCTGACGATCTGCAACGAGGGCGGCACCATTGCCGGCAAGGTGAAAGCCATCATCAAGGGCGGGCTGCTCGTCAACATCGGCGTGGAGGCCTTCCTCCCCGCCTCGCAGATTGACGTCATCGTGCCCAAGAACCTCGCCCAGTACGTCGGCAACACGTACCAGTTCAAGGTGGTCAAGATCAACCAGGAGCGCCAGAACGTGGTCCTGTCCCGGCGCGAACTTATCGAGCAGGAGCGAGCCGAGCGCCGCCAGAAGCTCCTCACCGAGATGACCCCGGGTGACATCCGCAAAGGCACGGTCAAGAATATCACCGACTTCGGCGCGTTCATTGACCTCAACGGCATTGACGGCCTGCTGCACATTACCGACATGAGCTGGGGCCGCGTGGGGCATCCTTCCGAGATACTCAAGGTCGGGCAGGACATTGACGTCGTGGTGTTGGACATCAACCGTGAGAAGGAGCGCATCAGTTTGGGGCTGAAGCAGAAGCTGGCCAATCCCTGGGACAGCATCGAGCAGAAGTATCCTGTCGGCGCGAAAGTCAAAGGCCGCGTGGTCAACCTGGTCCCCTACGGCGCCTTTGTGGAGTTGGAGCCTGGCGTCGAGGGCCTGGTGCATGTGACCGAGCTTTCCTGGACCAAGCGCATTGCCAAGCCGTCGGACATGCTCAAGCCCGACCAGCAAATCGAGGCGGTCGTGCTCGGCATCAATCGTGAGGAGCAGAAGATCTCGCTGGGCCTGCGCCAGCTCGAAGCCAACCCGTGGGAGAAGGCGCTCGAGAAATACCCGCCCGGCACGCACGTTAAAGGCAAGATCCGCAACCTCACCAGCTACGGCGCCTTCATCGAGCTGGAGGAAGGCCTGGACGGCATGATCCATGTGTCCGATATGTCCTGGACGCGGAAGATCAATCATCCCTCGGAAGTCCTGAAGAAGGGCGACGAAGTGGAGGCGATCGTGCTCGAGGTGGACAAATCCAACCAGCGCATTGCCGTGGGAGTCAAGCAGCTTACGCCCGACCCGTGGGCAGGCATCGATCAGCTTTACAAAGTGGGGGACTTGGTGACGGGCAAGGTGACAAAGCTGGCGAGTTTCGGAGCCTTTATCGGCTTGCAGCATGAGATAGACGGGCTCGTCCACATCTCGCAGATCAGCGAGGAGCGCGTGGACAAGATCAAGAACGTGCTCAAGGTTGACCAGGAGGTCACCGCGCGCGTGATCAAGATCGATAAGAGCGACCGCCGCATCGGGCTCTCCATCAAGGCCGCTAACTATTCGAGCGAGCAGCTCAAAGCCGAGCAGGCAGCGCTGGACGCGCTCAAGCCGGGTGAGGATTTGGTCGCCCTGCAGCACGCGTTCGATGCCGCCGACGAGGCGAAAGCCGAAGAGACCAAGCAGTAGTAACTGAGCCCCAGCAGACGATTCACCCCAGCCGGCACCGGAGGCGGGCCGCGCTGGGGCTTCTTTTCTTGCGTTGCGCGGTCAAGTAGCCGAACCTGCGCCCCATAACCTATGGCCAAAAAGGCATTGATTACAGGAGTGACCGGCCAGGATGGCTCCTACCTGGCCGAACTGCTGCTCTCCAAGGGCTACGAGGTCCATGGCGTCATCCGGCGCGCCAGCACGTTCAATACCGGGCGGCTGGACCCCATCTATGATGATCCGCATTCCGGCAAAAGTCGGCTCTTTCTCCACTACGGTGACTTGAGCGATGCCAGCGCGCTGGCGCGGCTCGTCGAGCGCGTCCAGCCCGAGGAGGTGTATAATCTCGCGGCTCAAAGCCACGTCCGGGTGAGCTTCGACGGCCCGGAATACACGGCCGACATTACGGCGACCGGCACCGTGCGCCTGCTGGAGGCCATCCGCGAGACGGGCATCAAGCCGCGCTTCTACCAGGCATCGTCCAGCGAGATGTTCGGCATGGTGCGCGAGGTGCCGCAGACGGAGCGAACGCCGTTCTACCCCCGCAGCCCGTACGCCTGCTCCAAGGTGTTTTCCTACTGGATCACCGTGAATTACCGGGAGTCCTATGGCCTTCACGCCAGCAACGGCATCCTCTTCAACCATGAGTCACCGCGTCGCGGCGAGACGTTTGTGACGCGCAAGATCACGCGCGCCGTGGCGCACATCAAGGCCGGCCTCCAGAAGAAGGTCTATTTGGGCAACCTGGACGCCAAGCGCGACTGGGGCTACGCGAAGGAGTACGTCGAGGCCATGTGGCTCATGCTGCAGCAGGAGAAGCCGGACGATTATGTCATCGCGACGGGCGAGACGCATTCCGTGCACGAGTTCCTGGAGGCGGCCTTTGCCCAGGCCGGCCTCGATTGGAAGGAGCACGTCGAGATAGACGCCAGGTATTATCGTCCGGCTGAAGTGGACCTGCTGGTTGGCGATTATAGCAAGGCAAAGCGACAGCTTGGCTGGCAGCCCCGGACGCGCTTTTCGGACCTCGTAAAGCTGATGGTGGACGCCGACATTGACCTGCTGCGCCGGCACCGGCAGGGCCAGACCCGGCTTAGCGGGTAGTGCGGCAGATCAGCATCGAGTAAGGCGTTGCGTAAAGCGGCAGAAGGCTGCCGCAGTCCAAGACGCTTCGCGACTTCCGTCGCTCGAGGTGCGCGCCAGCGTCCTGGACTGCGCTAGCCCTCTGCCGCTTTTGCCGCGCTAGCGCAGGCGCTGACTGCGTCCGCGGAACCAAAAGATCAACCACCCTCCCGCCGCCGCCAGCGAGATAACCGCGCCGCAATAGAAAGGCCGGTCCTGGTAGACCAAGGTAACCTGCCGTTTGCCGGGGGGCACCTCCACAGCCTGGAAGGCATGATTAGCGCGCCAAAGACGCGTGGGGTGGCCATCCACAGCCGCGCGCCAGTTGTGGTAATACGATTGCGCGATCACCGCCATTACGGGCTGGGATACCTCGACTTCGAAGCGCACCTTGTGCGCCGAGAACTCCTGCACGCACACTTTCGCCGGCGACGCATTGGACACTGTGACAAGCCCCCGGGCTTCCGGGCGCAGGAAGACGGTATGGCGCGCGTCGAAATCCGGAGCCGAAAGCGCCGCCAAGGTTGCCGCGGATTCAGCGAATACCGGCTTTGCCCCCACCGTCACCCAGGGCAAATGCCTTGGCCGAGCCTGCCACTCCGTGACTCTGCCGGGCACGTTCATGTGCGAGACTGCCAGGAAATCAGCCAGCCCCTGCGGCGGTTCAGGCGTGCCCCACAACATTGCAAGCACCTCGCCCGTCTCGCGCGGGAAGAGCGAATACATGCCCACCACCTTGGGCAGGCTGTCCAGGAGGTTGGCATTGGCATAGATGGCAAGGCGGGGATAGAGCACCTCGTCGGTGGCATTGGTCATGGGGGCCAGGGGCAGGCTGGCCTCGGCCTGCCCGTTGAGCATCGTGCGCGACTCCGCGATGGCGGGCTGCGGGGTCAGGTGCAACTCCTGGCAAACGAGGTTGGGTTCATACACCCAGCGCAAGACGGTGGGGTTGGGTCGCGGCCCCGCCGTCATGGCGTCGAGCCACAGCAGCGCGAGCAGGCCCAACCGCGCCGGCACCTCCCACCGCGGCCGATGGATCCGAGGCAGCGCCAGGATCCCTCCCAGGATCAGCACCAGGAACGCCGCCCGGAGCACGCCGTTCCGGGCCGCCACTTCGGCTGAAGCACCCGGCAGCGGATACCGAAAGGCAGCCCAGATCAACCCGGCGGTAATCGCCACCAGCACGCCCCCAAACATCAGGACTCGCCGGCTGAAACGCGGCCAGTACGGTTGTGGAACCGCCAGGCATCGCGCGAGGAATATCGCCGCCAACAGGGGAAGCAGCACGGCCGGCAGCATCACGAACTTGACCGGGTAGCGCATGAATCCCAGCAAGGGCAAAGCTCTCTTGAGAGCCGAGTAGAGCAGGCCGTGCTCGCCCAGGGCCAGCACCAGGCACAGCAGCGTGAGTGCGCCCAGGAGCCAAACCACCCGTCGCCGCACCAGCAGCAGCGCCAGCAGCGCCAGCGCGACCACGCCCCCACCCGGGTAGTAGGATGGAATCCAATACTGCCCCGGCTGCGCGTAGGCGCCCAGCGACGTGCGATACATCCGAAACATCGGTGCGATCAAATTGGCCCACCCCCAGGCGGGCATTGACCAGACGGAATCGGCGAAGCCCGTGTCACGCTGGGAGTGGGCCAGCAGGTCCAGGAACGGGAGCAGTTGCGCCGCGGCAAGCGCGGCCACCCACAGCCCGACTCCCACGAAGCGCAGCGCCATCCGCCACCGGCCGGCACCCGCGCGGACCATCTCTCCCAGGAGCATCGTCCCCAGCAGCCCCCAAGTCAGCAGGATCACTTCAGGCGCCCCGGACAGCATCTCTAGCGCCCCGGTGAGCACCGCCGCCAGCAGCCAGCGCCTTCCGCCCTGCCACGCGCGTTCGGTGCACAGGACCACCCACGGGAGCCAGCCCAGCGCGGCAATGTTGTTGGGCCACATCAGGCAGTTGAGCATCAGCGCCCCGAAGGCGAACCCCAGCCCTGCCACCCCCGCAGCGAAGCGATTCTCCGTCCAGCGGTGCGCCAGGAAATACATGCCCATGCCCGCCAGGAACAGGTGTATGAGCGAGAACAAGCCCAACGACCACGACAGCGGCAAGAGCAGGTAGATCAGCGACAGGGGATACAACGTGAGGGTATTCCACTGGGCCAGGAACGGCAGCCCGCAATAGTTGAGCGGATTCCAAAGCGGCATCTCGCCACGCCAAAAGCTTTCCCGGTGGTAAAAAGCCAGGGGATAGCCAAACACCGCAAAGTCCCGATGGAAGAAGGTGGCCTGCCCCGTCAGCACTTCGGGGTAGACCGCGAAGATCAGCACTCCGAGCAGTGCCGCGAAACGCCGGGGCGTGAGCCAGTCATCGGCCGCCTGCCGGGGGACAGGCTCAGGTCCGTTGCCAACCATGTCGGGCGAGTGTCTCACTTCCAGTCACCAATCCAAGGCCAAAGCATGTCCCCGCAGAAGGCATTTTGCGTGCCTGCCCCGCGGCTTTCGCAAAGCGCCTGGAGTGCGCCCCCTTCGCACAACTACCCGCAAGCACACCCCGGCCCAACCGTGCAATTCCCATGGCTTCTGCCTTACTCCTCCGTTGCTCCTCCCTTGCCTCTCCGGAGACACACCGTAGGTTCAATTTCAACCTACAGTGTGTCTCCGGGGCGGCAGGGGCGGAGCAACGGAGGAGGCACGGCCAGGGGCTGAGGGTGCCTGGAATGGGACAGCCCTGTGTCGAGGGCTGCCCGATTTGGCGCTCGCCAGGCGAAGGCCTTTCCTTTAACTGCTTAGCGCGATGATTGACCGGCGTGCCTTTTACGAGCAGCGAGCCGCCTTTCGCGCGCACGAGACACGCCGGTACTACCAGCAGTTGCTGCGGCGCCACTACGCCTTCCTGGTGCCGGCAGGTAGCCGGGTGCTCGAAATCGGGTGCGGCATCGGAGATTTGCTCGCAGCAGTTAAGCCGGCACGCGGGGTGGGCGTGGACTTCAGCCCGGCGATGGTCGCTTTGGCGCGCCAGCGGCATCCGGGGCTGGACTTTCAGGTGGCCGACGCCGCGGAGTTCTCGAGCGCCGAAAGCTTCGACTACATCCTGCTTTCGGACCTCGTTAACGATCTGCCGGACGTGCAGGCGGTGTTCGAGCGGCTGCGCGCGGTGTCGCATCCGCGCACGCGGCTCGTGCTCAACTTCTTCAACAACCTCTGGCGCCCAGCGCTCCACGCGGGCGAGAAGCTCGGCCTGAAGTCCCCTACCCTGCTCCAGAACTGGCTATCGGCGGACGACACGCGTAACCTGCTGCACCTGGGCGGCTGGGAGATCATCAAGACGGACGCGCGCATCCTCTGGCCGGTGCGCACGCCGCCGCTCGACTGGCTGCTGAACCGCTGGGCGGCGTCGCTCCTGCCGGCTTTCTGCGTCACGGTGGTGATGATCGCGCGGCCCAGGCCCGAGCCGTCCGCGCGGCCCCAATACCGTTGCTCGGTCGTCATCCCCGCGCGCAACGAGGCGGGCAACATCGAGGACGCAGTGCGCCGCACACCGGAAATGGGGTTGGGCACGGAGATCATCTTTATCGAAGGCCATTCGAAAGACGACACCTGGGGCGAGATTCAGCGCGTGGTGGCAAAGTATCCCGCGCGCAATATCAAGGTCCTCAAACAGCAGAGCCGGGGGAAAGGCGGCGCGGTGCGCGAAGCGTTTGCCGCCGCGACCGGGGACATCCTGTTCATCCTGGACGGCGATTTGACGATGCCGCCGGAGGAGTTGCCGAAGTTCTACGAGATCGCGCGTGCCGGGACGGCGGAGTTCGTGAACGGCGTGCGGCTGGTGTACCCGATGGAAGAGCAGGCAATGCAGTTCCTCAACATGGTGGCGAACAAACTGTTCGGACTGACGTTCAGTTTCCTGCTGGGCCAGAAGCTCAAGGACACCCTGTGCGGCACCAAGGCGCTCTTCCGCACGGATTATGAGGCCATCGCCAGGAACCGCTCGTACTTCGGCGACTTCGATCCGTTCGGCGACTTCGACCTCATCTTCGGCGCGGCCAAGCTGAACCTGCGCATGCTGGACCTGCCGATTCGTTACCGGGCGCGCACTTACGGTCAAACGAACATCCATCGCTGGCGCCACGGCTGGCTGCTGTTGCGCATGGTGCTTTTCGCCGCGCGCCGGCTAAAGTTCATCGCGTGACTACGCCGCTGACACAGCACCAGGCCGAGATCGAGTCCAACCGGCGCGCGTGGGAAAGCAAGCCACTGCTGCACAAGATCTATGCGGGGTTCTACGACCAGATCATGGCGCTCATTGATCCGAAGGTTGAAGGGCGCATTGTGGAGATCGGATCGGGCCTCGGCAGCCTCAGGACTTACCTGCCACAGGCCATCGCGACGGACCTGTTCCAGAATCCGTGGTTGGACGCCGTGTGCGACGGTTACGAGCTGCCGTTCCGCGACGGGAGCCTGTCGCACCTGGTGCTCTTTGACGTGTTCCACCACCTGCGCGCGCCGAATGCCTTTTTGCGCGAGGCCCGCCGGGTGCTGGCGGCTTCCGGGCGGGTGATCCTGTTTGAGCCATTCCTCAGTTTGGCGAGTTGGCCGGCCTACGGGCTGTTCCATCACGAGCCGGTTGCGTGGCGGCAACCCATCAGCCTGGCCGAGCAGTTGCCCCGGCCTCGAGACTACTATGCGGCCCAGGGCAACACCACACGGCTGTTCTTCCGAGACGAGTTCGCGGGCTGGCTCAAGGGATGGGAGGTCTTTCATGCGGAAGCCTTCAGTTGCTTCTACTACCTGCTGTCGGGCGGCTACGTGAAGCCGGCATTTTACCCGGCGCGCTGGCTGGAGCTGCTGCGGGGAGTGGACGCGAAGCTCTCTCGCTGGCCGAAGCTGTTCGGCGGGCGCTGCCTCGTGGGCCTCCGCGCCAGGTGAGCGGCATGAACGATCCGCGGCCGGCTCTGGCGAACGCGCCCTGCTCGCCTTAATCCCACTGGCGCTGCTCTCGCGGATCCACGAGGATCAGATGATCTCGGCGGTGGCGTTTGCGGCGTGTGGTATTGGGGCCTGATGTTCGCCCGCTACTGCGATAGGGCGGCGGGATGCTCCAGGTGGCCGCCGCTGAGCGATCATTCGCGACAGAGCTATGATCTGCTACGTGCGCAACTCCAGAATCCCGGTGCTATTCGGCCCCTGCTGGGACGGCTGGCTGAGGCTGCTGCAAGCGAGCCACAATGCACAGGAGTCCGCCACAGATCAGCAAACCGCATGCTGACAGCACCGCCCCCATTTGCAACATGCGATCCTCGTAGGCCAATTCGATCCGGTGCCTTCCCGCCGGCACTTCGAGGGCCTGGAAGGCGTAGTTGGCGCGCCAGACCTTTGCGGGGATTCCGTCTATGCGCGCCTTCCACGCAGGGTACCAGGTCTGGGAGACCACCACTATGCTCGGGGCCGGGGCGACGGCGCCGAAGGAGATGCGGTGGTTGCTGAACGTCGCATCGAACACTCTGGCGGTGGGCTGGGCGCAGGCAGAGATGGCGCCTCGCGCTTCGATAGGCAGCAACACCGTGTGCCGCGGGTCGAGATCTGTGTGGGAGAGGTCCTCGAGGGCAGTGCTGTCGTCGGCGAAGAGGGGCTGCTGGCCTGTGGTGATGAGCGGCATGGCCGTCGGGCGCGGCACCCAGTTGGTAGTGCTGCCGGGCGCGGTCGCTTGGGTCACGCCCATGAAATCCAGCAATGCCGGGAAAGGCCGGCTGGGCTGGTCGTAAGGCAATGCTGTCACGCGGCCGATCTCCCTCGGGATCAGCGAGAAGAAGCCGTCAATCTGCGGCACGTTATCGAGCAGGTTGCAGTTGACGCGAAGTGCGGCACGGTTTTGCATGTAGGTTTCTCCCAGGTTCGGCATCGGATTGCTCCTGAGATATTCCAGGGCTTCCGGCGAGACCATGACTCGGCCACAGCCGAGCCGAGGCGGCGGGTCCGACTTCTGTTGAGCCCGAACCCTGCCGGCCGCATAGATCGAGGGATCGGCGCTCGGGTTCTGGTTCGGCGTGTGGGTTAGGAGGTCCAGCCAGAAGACCACGAGTAGGACACCGCCTAAAGCCCTGTTGCGACGGCATCGCGGGGCAAAGACGAGGCCGAGGATGGCCAGGATCAGGCACAGGAAGCCAGTCCGGGAGAGGCCGCTATGCCAGGTCGCCCGCCACACATCGGCGGGAATGGGGGACCTCCAGTCGCACGCCACGACCGCAGCGATCAGGAAGAAGAGCAGCGCCGCCACGCCCACTTCGAAGCTGCCTCCCCCCTCGGCACGCGCCAGCCACGTGATCCCGATGGCGGCCAGCAAGGGCGCGAGCGTTGTGACGAGGACGACGGCCTTCACGGGATACCGTAAGAGGCCAAAGCCGGGTAGGCAGGCCCGCACCGCGGAGTAAAGCAGGGTACCCTCACCCAAAGCCAGAACGGCGCCCAGGAAGACCAGCCCCGCGAGCAGGCGCACTCGCCATTCACGCACCCGCCAGAACGCCACCGCTCCCAGGAACACTGTGCCGACTCCAACATAATAGGACGATGTCCAGTATTGCCCGTTCTGAAAGAAGACGCCCTGGGCGGTCGGGGAGGTGCGGAAAAGCGGGACCAGGAAGTTATTCCAGCCCCAAAAAGGCATGGACCAGTCGTGCGAGGCCGAACTGAAGCCGGTGTCACGCTGGGAGTGGGCCAGCAGTTGGAGAAACGGCAGGAGTTGGACGGCGCTGACTAATGCTACCAGGGCTCCCAGCAGGCAGAACCTGGCGAGTATCCGGCTGCGGCTCACGGCACGCGTGATCCAGTCGCCGGAGGCGAGAGTGAACAGGATCAGCCAGGTGAACAGGATGGGCTCGGGACCGCCCGCCAACATCTGTGTGGCGCCCGCGAGGACGGCCCATACCAGCGTCTTGCCTCCTTCAAGCCAGGCCCTTTGCGCCAGCCAGACTACCCAAGGCAGCCAGCCAAGCGTCGCCTCGATGTTCGGCCACATCAGTGCGTTCAAAGACAGCCCATTAAAGGCGAAGACGACTCCCGCCAGGGCCGCCGCCAGCCGATGGCGGGTCCAATGGTTGGCCAATACATACATCCCCAGGCCGCCCCAGAACAGGTGCGCCAGGCAGAAGAAGGACAGGGACCATGGTATCGGAAGCAGCAGGTAGATAAGAGAACAGGGATAGAAGCAGAGCGTGTTCCACTGGGCCAGGAAAGGCAGCCCGCAGTTGTTGAGCGGATTCCATAATGGCAATTCACCTTGCCAGAAGGCCTGCCGGTGAAAGTAGGCCAGCGGGTAACCGAACAGGCCGAAGTCGCGGAAGACGAAGGTGCGTCCGCCGTGCAGGACGCCCGGGAAGGCCGCCGCGATAAGGAGCGCCAAAAAGAGGGCGAAGCGGCCTGTCGTGAGCCATGAGTCCGGAGCCGTGGCTTTGAGTAGCAGCGCAGGTTTGGCGGGATTCAGCATGGATCAGGCACGTGCGACGGGGGATGCTTGATTTCGGGCAGTAATGGCGGCATCGGTGTCATTTGTCTCTGGCGCGATGTCCCACGTTCGGGGCGATGCGGCAGGGTTTAAATCGCGCCTGCCGTGCCAGGTCGAATTGCTGCATGACGGCGCCGCTCACGAACAGGCCCTCCGGAGCTGGGGAAGGTGCTGTGAGCTTTTGAAGGACCTCGAAGATGTAGTAGCACTCCGGATCGGGTCGGCTGATTGAGAACGGAAAAGGGCCTGCGGTGCCCGCATAGAATCCCGCGCCGACAGCGAGGTTCATGGTGGAGCAGCACGTGTTGGGTCTGTATTCAAGCGTTTCGGACAAGCGGACGAGGTTGGTCGCCAGGTCGAAGATGTTCACGTTCTCGGAGGGGACGATAACGACGTCACCTGCCGTGGCCTGAGCGAAGTTCGACTCAAGGGGTTTGGCCCCACCTTGTTCCATGTAGTATTGGAATCCCCAGTGGCCCTCGAACCACAGCCGTTTGCCGGGATGCTGAAAGTTGGTGCATAACGTCAAGGCGGCGGTCCGGCCAGTATCGGCCAAGTCACAATCAGCCTTGGCCAGCGTGAGGCTGAGCAAGCCCGCCGCCAGTGCAGGCCAGAGCAAGGACGAGGGAATTGCGGCCTGTTGCGCCTGGCATCGACGCTGGAGGCGGCGGGCCGCCAGAATGGCTATGGCCGGCGCCATCGGCAGCACGCTGCGGCCATTCAGGGTCCAGTTCAGCGTCGTCGCAAACAGGAGTATGCCGAGCACCCAGAGGAGCAGGAGGACCGTGGTGGCGTCCCGCTGTTCCCAGCATTCGGCCGCTGCGAGCAGGAAGATGTGGACGCCACTGGTCACGAAGACTGTGCTTTGGAGGCACAATAGCCAGTCCGGGCGCCCATCCGGCTGCCAGAGCAGAGTCGCAAGCCGCGGCAGGTATGGAAAAGCCAGCAGGCAGGGCGCGGTCAGGATCAAGAGACCGATCAAGCCCCGGCGGGACCACAGCCAGGGGACGTAGAACAGCATCGGCAGGAAACAGCCGCCGACATAGCTCAGACCCAGGACCTGCCTCTCGAAGAGCCCTTCGCCATGCAGCTTGCCGGCATGCGACGACACGCCCACGGCGGTCAGCAGCAAACCTTTGCCGTACAAGAGCTGGGTAGTCGCCTGGTACAGGGCTGCGACGAATAGCAGAATCAGCGGCGTAGCGAGCCACCATCCGAAGCGGCGCTGCTTGACCAGGCCATAGGCAAGGAGCAGCGGGAACAGGGCCAGGCCGGTGAACTTGGTCAAGAACGCCAAGGCGGCGAGCACCCCGCTCGCCATGAAGGCGCAGGGCTGGTTTGCTTCCAGGCCCCGATCAAAGAGAGCCACGGTCCAAACCCAGAACGCCACCAGCATGACATCGCACATCACGGTAGTCGCAGAAATGAGGAATACCGGGGTGAGCACTGCCATGACGGTGGCCCACACTGGCGACGCGGCATGGCGTCTTGCGAGCGAGAATATGCCGCATGCCGCAGCCAGCGCAGGCAACAGAAAGCTCAGGTGCAGCGCGGGCTCTCCCCACCCGGCAAGCGCCGAGACGAGCGCCAGGTAGTAACAGGCCAGCGGTGGGTTATCAAAATTCTCCACCATCGGGCGCGTGGCGCCGTACCAATTCATGTTGAAGCCGTAGAAATCGAGTGGGTGATGGCGGATGTGCTGTCCCGCGCGCAGGAAAAGGATGTCGTCAATGTGGAATGCCTTATCGGAGAAGGGCAAAAGGCAGGCCGCCACCAGCGCGCACACCCAAACTAAGGAGGGGATGACAAGGAGACGTTGGCGGAGAATGGCGGTCATGCCCCTTCGAGCGGGCCTTTAGCCAAAACCACAGTCGGGCGTGGCAAAAGAGCATGGCCAGTCGTGCGGCTATTCAGACACGTGCGCTCTTTAAGCCGGGTCATCGTTGCGTAGATCACTTCAAGCGCTCCGGTAAGCCAGTGGGATGCCAGAGGGCGCTTGGATGCGCGGGTCGGTGCTGTCCGGGCGGTGTCCTGGTATGAGACAGGCCATCCAGAATCGGGACACCTGGACCAGAATGCTAGACACAAAGGCGACTTTTAGTGTTGCGTTTCTCGCCCCGCCCGTTAACCTATTAGCGCGGTCAGCAACAGGCAATATGTGAACGCTATTGTACTAATAATAACCGCCGGTTGCTGGGTTCACGCCGCGATAGCAGAAAGTAAAGTTATGAAGAAACGAACATCACGGCAGGGTGGATTCACGCTGGTGGAAATCATGATTGTAGTGGCCATTATCGGGCTTTTGGCCTCCATCGCGATTCCCAACTTCGTGAAAGCACGCACGACGGCGCAGATGAACGCCTGCATCAGCAACCTGAGGCAGATTGACGGGGCCATCCAGTTGTGGGCGGCTGAAACAAAGCAGGGCGAGCAGGCCACAGTCACTGCGGCCGACGTGCTGCCGTATCTCAAAGGCGAGGTCAAATGCCCGTCCGGCGGCAAGAGCTTCGCCGACAGCTACGGTCTGACGACCGTTGCGGCAAGGCCGACTTGCCTGAAGGTGCCGGCCACTCACGTGCTGGCAGACACCCTGCAGTAGGTCAGCTATAAGCTGTTTGTTGATAGGGGCTTGGGATTTTCCCAAGCCCCTTTTGTTTGGGAGGCACGTCAACTGCCAGCGCCTGCACAGGAGCGCAGGTTTTCGCCTGCAGAATAGGGCAGAGCCTCTGGCCACCGGACGTACCGCAGGCGTAAGCCCGCACTCCCTCTGCGCCGCGAGCCAACAGGTCCGCAAGCTTTGGCACCGCGCTTGCTTATAGCCCGGACGCGGTCACAACAGGCAATACGTGAACGAGTGCCGTAATCATTAAACCCGCCTGTTGCTCCGTTCACACCGCACCAGACAGAAAGACAAAGCTAGTATGAAGACAAACACATCGAGCAAGAGTGGTTTCACCTTGGTGGAAATTATGATCGTTGTCGCCATCATCGGTTTGCTGGCCGCGATCGCGATTCCCAACTTCGTGCGCGCCCGCACGCAGTCCCAGAAGAACGCCTGCATCAACAACCTGCGCCAGATTGATAGCGCGGTCCAGACGTGGGCCCTTGAGAACAAGCAGGCCCCGACAGCCAGTCCGTCCTTCACGGATATCAGCAGCTATCTGAAGAACGCCGTCATCTGCCCCATGGGCGGGACGAGCTTCGCCGACAGCTATACGCTTAACGGCGTGACAAATAAGCCGACCTGCCAGAAGGACTCGGTCAACCACGTCCTGCCGACGGACACCAGCAGCTAGTCCTGCGTAGCCCTTCTTCTTTCACACGCCCGGGAAGCAATTCCCGGGCGTTTTGTTTCGGGCTAACTCCAGGTCTGATCAGCCTGGTCGCCGTGAAAAGGCCGCTTTTACGCCAGTCGCGCCGCCCCGGCCTGGGGGACAGGACTGTCCGCGTTCCGAGAAGGACCCTTTCGGACGGGTGTTCTTCCCAGATATGCGTTTGGCATTGCAGTTGCTCGCTTCTCGGGTGCGGTTGCAGCGGGCAATTAGTGAACAATGTGCCGTAGTCATCATAACCCGCCTGCTGCGTGTTCACGCCGCGAACAGAAAGAAAGAGTACTATGAAGATTAACACATCCCGCAAGTCGGGCTTCACCCTGGTGGAGATCATGATTGTGGTTGCGATTATTGGCCTCTTGGCCGCGATCGCGATTCCTAACTTCGTGCGCGCCCGCACGCAGTCCCAGAAGAACGCCTGCATCAACAACCTGCGCCAGATTGACGGCGCGGTACAGCAATGGGCGCTGGAGAACAAGGCCGCCCCGACCGCATCGCCTGGCTTCACGGACATTAGCTCCTATCTGAAGAACTCGGTGGTTTGTCCGGAGGGCGGGACGACCTTCGCGAACAGCTACCAGATTAACGGCGTGACCAACAAGCCGACCTGCAAGATTGACACGACGCACGCGCTGCCGCCCGATACCACGGGCTAGTTCTCTCATTACCTGACACCCACCTCGAGGCTTGGGGCGAACGTCCCAAGCCTCGTTTGTTTGTACCGTCGGCAAGCGGGCTGCTATTCCAGAAACCCGTTGGTTTGGCGCCCAGCCCCCAATATACTCGGGTCGCATGGTCGCCTGAAGAATATGGAAACCATAGTAGAGACCAGGAATTTGCGGGTCGAATACCGGGCGCGTGATGCGAGCTCGGGGAAGAAGCTC
>DATKNZ010000069.1:0-16346 GCA_035541055.1 Candidatus Acidiferrum sp.
GCGCGCCCGGCTGGGGCGCGCCCTTCTTCGCACCTTGGTGCTTATCCCGGCGGGCGCCCCGGCGCTCGTGCTGGCCCAGTATTCGGAGATCAAGATGGGGGAATACCTGCACTACGCGGTTGCGGCCGCCAATGGCGGCATCTATGCCGGGATTGACGGCATCGGATACACGACTGTCTTTGGCACGCCTTCGCTCTACAAGACCAACACGGATTGGGTTGATCTCCCGGGCTCGCTGGGCTTCGACACCTCCAAGCCCTACTACGGCCAACCCGAGGGCATCAGCCATGACGGCTCGGTCGTCGCCGGCTACATGGTTGGCGTGGTGAGCAACGGAACTTCAATCCAATACGCGACCTACTGGGTGAACGGCGTCGAGTCGCTGGTTCCCGCCCCGCCGGATGATCCGGCCCCGACCACGATGAGCGCCACCGGCGTTTCCGGCGACGGCACGACGCTGATTGTGCAGGATCAGACCTCCGGTGGTACGGAGAGCTATATCTTCAACATCAGCAGCATGACGTTTACCTCCCTCGGGTTTGCGGGAGGTGCCAGCCACCAGACCTACGCGACGGCGATCAACTACAATGGCGCCATCGTGGCCGGGTATTTCAACCTGGATAATGGAGACATCCACGGGTTCATTTGGGACGCTACCAACGGGTTGAGGGACATGGGCATCCCGTTTGCCAGTCACCCAAATACCCACTATTTGGAGCCGACGTGTATCAGCGACGATGGCGCGACGGTGTTCGGCCAACTCACTGAGTTCAACGGCTGGGTCGGCTTCCGCTATACCGCCAGCGGCGGCTTCCAGGATCTCCCCATGACGCCCACCGCCTGCACGGCCGATGGCACGGAAGCGGTGGGAATCGAGTTCATGTACTTCCCGGCCGCCTGGTCGGTGAGCAACGGCGGCGGTTACCTGGACCATCTCCTTACGGCGCACGGCACCGCGCAAGCGCTGGGGACGATCAAGGGGCCGGTCACGATTTCACCCGATGGCTCGGCCATCACCGCGCTCGGCCCCGATGCCTACTTAACCGACCAGACCTGGTACGGCACCTGGCAGATCTTCCTGCCGACGCCCTTGAAAACGGCGCCCATTCCAACGGCCACGCAGACCTTCACCACGGATTACCAGACGACGCTGGCCGAACCGGCTGGAACCCTGACGCAGTATGCCGAGTTCAACACCGGCGTGTCCGCAATCGTTGCCAAGCCGCCGCGGTATGCCTCGGCGTTCGTGCTGAACGCCGACGGGTCCTTCAGCTATACGCCCAAAGCGGGCTATATCAGCGCGGGCACCGATCCCGAAACGGGCACCCCTACAGACAGCTTCACTTATCAACTGGTCAGTCCGAACGGGACCAGCACCAATGCCAAGGTTTGGATCAATGTGCTCGCGCCGATGGTCCCGACTGTGGCGAGTCCCACGGTTGCAAACCTCGCCGCCACGAGCGCCACCCTCGGCGGCACCGTCACGGACAACGGCGGAGCTACGATCATGGCCGTCGGGGTCGTCTATGCCCCCACGATCGTTGACAGCGCCCCGCAAATCGGCGACGCGGGAGTGAGCATCGCCACCATTAACTGCACGACGGGGGTCTTCACCGTGGATGTCAGCGGCCTCACGCCGGGCACCGGCTACTCGTTTACGGCTTTTGCCAGCAACAGCGTCGGCCTCAGCTACAGCGAGGTCGGCACTTTTACGGCGCCCGAGACGCCGCAAAGCTGGCAGGAGACGTGGTTTGGCAGCCCGACCAACAGCGACGCCGCCTTTAGCGCGGATCCTTATGGCACCGGCGTCCAGAACTTCGCGGTCTTTGCCTTCCTTGGGCCATACCAGGATCCGAGCACGGCCAGCGTCAGCCAGCTCCCGCAGGTGCAGGTCAGCGGCGGCAACATCTTCTACAGCCTTACTGAACCAACCGGTGTGAGTGGCATCACCTATGGCGCGCAGTGGAGCACGACGCTCCAACCCGGCGATTGGCACCCGGTCGCCGATACCGGCGATGCCTCCGCCATGCCGCCGTGGCACCTTTTCAGCGTCGCTCCAGGCGCCAACGCTCAAGTATTCCTGCGGCTGACGGTGACTATGCAGTAGGCCGGAGCACGCCCGTCCTCGGCCGCCGCAGCTTGGCCGGCAGCGTCGCGGGGGCCCTTAGCCGGCCCTCGCCAGATTTTCTTTCCGGCGTACGCTATATTGGAGCGCCACAAGGCACCATGAAGCGAATTCTAAGTATCGAACGCGGGCCCGCCGCGCACTGGGTGGGCGACGGTTTCCCGGTAAGGACCATCTTCACCTTCGACAGCCTGGGCTATCGCATCAGCCCGTTCCTGCTGTTGGACTATGCTGGGCCGAGGGAGTTCCCGCCGGCCGATACGCCGCGCGGGGTGGACGAGCATCCGCATCGGGGGTTCGAGACGGTGACCATCCTCTACCAGGGCGAGCTGGAGCACCGCGACTCGGCCGGGAACCACGGCAGCCTCGGCCCGGGCGACGTGCAGTGGATGACCGCCGCCTCGGGCGTTGTGCACGAGGAGAAGCACTCGGGCGAGTTCACCAGGCGCGGCGGCACGCTGGAGATGGTGCAGCTTTGGGTCAACCTGCCGGCCAAATACAAGATGAACCCGCCCAGCTACCAGACATTGTCGAGCCGGCAGATCCCGGTGGCCGAGCTGCCGGGCGGCGCCGGCACGCTGCGGGTGATTGCGGGTGAGTTCGGGCAAATCAAAGGCCCGGCGCGGACGTTCACGCCCATCAACCTCTGGGACGTCCGGCTCAAGGCGGGCCACCGCGGGGAGCTCGCTCTGCCGCGCGGCTACACAACCGCGCTGTTTGTCCTGCACGGCGAGCTGGGGCTGGTGGATTCCGAACGGGCCGGCGCGACCGACCTGGTGCTGCTGACCCACGAGGGCGACCGGGTGCCGCTGGAGGCCCGCGCGGACACGACCCTGCTCGTGCTGAACGGCGCGGCGATAGACGAGCCCGTGGCCATGCACGGTCCCTTCGTCATGAACAGCCCCAGCGAGATCACCCAGGCGATAGAGGATTATCACCGCGGACGCCTGGGCAAGTTGGCCGCTTAGGGCCTGCGAAGCGTTTTGGAGCGCGGCAGCCCTCAGCCGCTTTTGGGCCTGGCGCCTGACCTCCCCGTGGAAACCGCCCAGCCGAAGCAGCCAGGCAGGTTCCCCCGCCCTTCCACGGTGATTCCCCGCCGACTCCCCGGTGATAGTCCGGTGTGTCTCCCATGTGGTCCGGGCCCCATGGGAGACACACCGGCCTATCACCGGGGAATCACCGGAGACACTCCAAGGCGGCAGGATGCCCGGCAGCCCGGCGGCGCGTCGGTTCAGTGTCTCATAATGAGACATCGGGCCTTGCCTATCCAGGGACTGCCTCTATCCGGGCGCCTGCTCGAACATCCCCCCAAAGAGGGATGACGCATACACCAGGCAACGCATAGGATAACCCCATCGTCGAAGGTATTTATCCATGCCTCGAAATAAAACAACTGCCGCAATCCAATTCGGCTTGTCCGTGATCACCTCCAGCTATGAATAGCTCCACCCAAACCCCAAAGATGATGGCCCATGTGCGCGTGCCGCTCGCCGGCGCGATGCTCCTGGCGTGGTTCTGCGCCCTGGTGGCGCTGACGTGCGCCACGAACGCCAGCGGGGCGACCCCCACGCTGCAACTGCGTTTCGCGTTTGACGATAGCTCCGGCACCACCGCGGCCAGCGATACCAGCGGCGGCGGCGCGAACGTCACCTTGTTCATGCTCAACAAGTCAAATGCGGCTACGAATCTTTGCGGAGCGGCCGGCTCCGGCGTGGCGGGGCTGACCAATCCCAACCGTGCTCTGAACCTCTCCTCGAACCTCACCCAGGGCGCCTCGGGCAATTATGCCGCCGCGACTAACGCCAACCTCGGCTTCGGCAGCGTCAGTTCGTTTGTCGCGACGATGTGGATGAAGCAGACCGTGGCACCCGGCGGAACGATCCTGGGACGCATGTTCCTTCTGGGCAACAGCACCAACACCGACGTCGGAACGCCTAATAGTATCGGCATGAAGTGGCAGGATGCCAGCCACCTCTACTTCTACGTGAATGCGGTTCAGGCCACCGCCGCCTTTACCGCCAATTTGCCCCTGAACAGCTGGATATTCGTCGCCATGGTTTACGATGGCAGCAACATAACGCTGTATGAGGGCACCGAGACAACGCCAGCCACGCTGATCAGCACCACGGCCACTGTCGGCCAAATCGTCCCGCTCTCCAGCACCTCAGCTTCTCTTTTCATCGGCAACAACGGCAATCACAATCGTGCCTTTCCCGGCTTTGTTGACGACTTCCGCTTCTACACCGGCACCGGCGGCACGGCGGCCTTCGTGGAGGGCGTGCGCCTTTCGGCCTCGGGGCCTGACACCCTGACCGCGGTGCCGAACGACAGCCAGGTGGCTTTGACCTGGGCCGCCGCGACCGGCGCCGTCAGCTACAACGTAAAGCGTTCAACCGCCAGTGGCGGGCCGTACACGACTATATCCACCGCCGGCACGGTCACCACGACGTCTTACACCGACACAACGGCGGTGGATGGGACGACCTACTACTATGTGGTTTCGGCGGTCAACGGCAGCGCCGTCGAAAGCGCCAATTCGCCTATCGAGGCCGTTGCCACGCCCAGCGTGCCTCCGCCGGCCCCCGGAAACTTCCAGGCCATTGCCGGGACAGGGCAGGTCGCGCTCACTTGGGACCCGGCCGCCGGAGCGGCCAACTACAACGTCAAACGCTCGACCACCAGCGGGGCGGAGGTCACGATTACCAACGTCACCACCACCAGCTTCACCGACCTCGGAGTCATCAACAACGTGCCCTATTACTACGTGGTTTCGGCCGTCAATGCGAACCGGGCGGAAAGCACCAATTCCTCCGAGCAAACGGCTACGCCGGTGGGCCCGCCGCAGGCCCCGACCGGGCTGGCCGCTTCTGCTGCCGGCATCGGCCAGGTGGGCCTGAGTTGGAATTCCACGCTCCTGGCCACGAGCTACAACGTCTACCGCGCCACCGCCAGCGCGGGCCCCTACACCAAAATCTCCACCGATGGGACCGTAACGACGCCGGCCTACACGGACGCCACGGCGAGCGGCAGCGCGCCCTACTTCTACGAGGTCACCGCGGTCAATTCCTACGGCGAGGGCCCGATGTCGTCCTTCGTTTCCGCCGCGCCCCTGGCCGCCCGGCTGCGGTATGATTTCTCCGATACCGGCACGACGACGGTTGATTCCATCAGCGGGATCAGCCTGAACATGGTCAACTCGAACAACGTTGCGACCGATGAACATGGGGCCGTGAACTCGGGGGTTGACGGAGCCGGCAAGTCGCTGGACTTCTCGATTAACGCCTACAACTCCCCGACTAACACGGGTGGGCCGCTGGCCTCCACGATCATGAACACCGCCCTGAACTCGGCCAATTTCGGCTCCATCAGCAACTTCACGATGACCTTCTGGGTCAGGCCCGACACGGACTTCTTCACCAGCCCCGACATCGTGAACGCCAACAACCCGCGGTTCGTGATTTTGGCGCCCGCCAACTACACGGACTATCCGGCGGCGGTGCCCTCCACGCAGACGGGGCTCTACATTAAGGTCAATAGCTACGACACGGGACCCGAGCAGGGCCAGCTCAAGATCTTCCTCGGCAGCGGCGCCAGCACGACCGAGTACGTGACGCCAACCGCCTCGTTCGTTTCGTCCACCGGCATGTGGTCCTTCGTGGCGGTCACCTACGACGGCGCGGCGCTGAAGATGTACACCGCGACGCAGACGAACACCGCCAGCAGCCTCATCCTGAATGCGGCGACCGCCGGCCAGTCTTTGAACTTCAGCACCAACGGCAACCTGCTGCTGTTCAACCGCGGGGATTTGAAGAAGAGCGTGGACGGCTGGATGGCGGACTTCCGCTTCTACAGCGGCGCGGCCAATTCGAACTGCGTCGAGAACATCCGCCTGCTGGCCGCCAACCCGCCCAGCGGCTTCACCGCTGTCGGCGGAAACAACCAGGTGGCCTTGAACTGGACCGCCCTGGGCACGGCCAGCAGCTACAATATCAAACGCGCCACGACCAGCGGTGGGCCCTACACGACGATCTCGACCCCGGGCAGTGTAACCGGGACCAGCTTCACTGACTCCTCGGCCGTCAATGGGACGACTTACTACTATGTGCTCTCGGCAGCCACGCCCTTCGGCGAGAGCGCCAACTCCGTCGAAGCCAGCGCCACGGCTTCCTGCACGCCGCCGCCCACGCCGGGCAACAACGGCCCCGTGTGCGCGGGCTCGACTCTCAACCTGACGGCCTCGACCGTGGACGGGGCAACCTACAACTGGACCGGGCCAAATGGGTTCACCTCGACCGATCAGAATCCTTCCATCCCGGGAGCAACTACTGCGGCCTCCGGTGTGTATAGCGTGACGGTGACGGTGGGCGCGTGCACGTCGGTGCCTGCCTCGACCACGGCGACGGTCAACGCCATCCCGGCAGCGCCGGTCGCCGGCAACAACGGCCCCGTCTGCGCCGGCTCGACCCTGAGCCTGACAGCCTCGACTGTGGCAGGGGCGACGTACAGTTGGACCGGGCCAAACGGCTTTGTCTCGACTGCCCAGAACCCCTCGATCCCAAATGCCACGCCTGACGCCAGCGGCCAATACAGCGTGACTGCGACGGTCAACGGCTGCGCTTCCGCCGCCGGAACGACCACCGCCACCGTGAATCCGATCCCGGCAGCCCCCGTGGCCGGCAACAACGGCCCGGTTTGCGCCGGCTCGACGTTGGACCTCACCGCCTCGACCGTGGCGGGGGCCGCTTACAGTTGGACCGGGCCGAATGGATTCACCTCAACCGCGCAGAATCCTTCCATTCCCAACGCCACCACGAGCGCCTCGGGCCTGTATAGCGTGACGGTCATGGTCAACGGGTGCACCTCCGCGGCCGGCACAACGACGGCCACGGTCAATGCCGCGCCCGCCGCTCCGACTGCTGGGTCCAACAGTCCGCTGTACGCCGGCATGACGCTGAACCTCACTGCCTCGACCGTAGCGGGCGCGACCTACAGTTGGACGGGGCCCAGCGGGTTCGTCTCGACGGACCAGAACCCCTCCATCGCGAACGTCACGACCAACGGCGCGGGCCTTTACAGCGTGACCGCGACCATCGGGTCATGCACCTCGACGGCGGCAACAACGACAGTGACCGTCAATCCGCCGGTCAGCGTGTCCATCCAGGCCGACGGGACCAACCTGGTGATCGCCTGGCCCTTTGGCACCTTGCAATCATCCTCCAATGCAGCCGGCCCGTGGGATGACCTTACCAATGCCGTTCCGCCCTCTTATCAGGTTACACCCACAGACCCGCAGCAGTTCTTCCGGGTTAAGGTGCAGTAGCACCCGGACGCGGGCAGCTTTGACTTGCCGGCGGCTGGGGAGCTTGCTCCCCAGCCGCCCGGCAAACACCCTCCGCCACTTCAGGTTCTTCAATACTGGGGACCGAAGGGGCTGGACAGCACCCGAGAGGGCTATGCACATGACTCCCCCCAAATCCGAAGGCCGAAGGCCGAAGCCCGAAAGAAGGCCGAAATCCGAAGGCCGAAAGCAGCGCAATCCGGTCTCGATCCTCAAGTCCAAGGTCTTGAGTCCTCGAACCTCGCGACATTGCGAGACTTTAGACCTTAGACTCAAGACTGAACTACGGCGCCTTCGGCCTTCGGAATTCGGCCTTCTTTCGGGCTTCGGCCTTCGGCCTTCGGATTTGGTGAATCGCCTTGACGCCCTATGAGCTCGCTCACACTGACAAATCGCATTTTGCCTGCCTTGCAGGAACTCCATCTGAAACACACGCTCTCCATCTCGTGCGCGTTCTTCATCCTGGGCTTTCTCGCGAGCGCACAAACCTACACCCCGCCTGCGAACAATCGCGCGGACATCCTCCTCGACGCGGGCTGGCGCTTCATCCAGCAGGATGTCTCAGGCGCCCAAGGCACGAACTTCGACGACTCGGCGTGGTCCGTCATCAACCTCCCGCATACCTGGGACATCGCCGACGGCCAGGATGGGCCGAGCACGAGCTATTACCGCGGCATCGGCTGGTATCGCACCCACTACACCGTCAGCACCAATTACGCCGGACGCCACTTCTTCCTCAAGTTCGACGGCGCATTCCTGGTCACCGACCTGTATGTCAACGGCAGCTACCTCGGCGAGCATCAGGGGGGCTTTGCGGCGTTCGCCTTCGACGTAACGCCGTTCCTTAACGTCGGCGCCGACAACGTCATCGCCGTCAAGGTCAACAACGCCGCTAATGCCAACATTCCTCCCCTCGCTGCCGACTTCACCTTCTGGGGTGGCATATACCGGGATGCCCATCTGCTGGTGGCCGACCCGGTGCAAATATCCCCGTTGGATTACGGCTCGCCCGGCGTTTATCTCCAGACCACCAACGTCAGCGCCGGGTCCGCCAACCTCCAGGTCACCGCGGTCGTTTCCAACGCGAACGCCACGCCTGTCACAGTGATGGTGCGCACGGTGGTAACCGACGCGGGCACGAACCTGGTGAAGGCGCTCACGAACGTCGTGACGCTCGGGGCGGCCAGCGTGTCGAACGTCTTTGCCGCCACGGTCATATCCAACCCCCACCTGTGGAACGGGTTGTATGACCCTTACCTCTACCAGGCGTTCGTCGAGGTATGGAACGGGACGAGCGTGGTGGACGTTGTGGCGCAGCCGCTGGGCTTCCGCTACTTCAGCGTGGACCCCACCAACGGCTTCTTCCTCAACGGGCAGCATTACGACCTGCACGGCGTGGACATGCACCAGGACTGGCTCAATTGCGGCTGGGCGCTCAACTCCGGCCAGCGCGCAACTAACTTCCTGTTCATCAAGGAGATTGGCGCCACCGCCGTCCGGCTCTCGCACTATGAGCACCATGACGAGACCTACCAACTGGCGGACCAGAACGGGATCATCCTGTGGAGCGAAGTGCCCAACATTGACAACATCACGTCCTCGGCGGCCTATTACACGAACACCCTGCAGCAGTTGCGGGAGATGATCCGGCAGCGGTTCAACCACCCTGCGGTGATGTGCTGGAGCCTGTTCAACGAGATTACGCTCGATTCCGGCCCGAGCCCCAGCCCGTTGATCAGCCAGGAAGCCCAGCTCGCCGCCCAGGAAGACCCCACCCGCCCCACAACGGCGGCAGCCAACAGCAGCGACAATGATCCCACGACCCTCTACACGACGCTGATCGCCTTCAACAAATACTATGGCTGGTACGGCGGCGTGGTCACCGATTTCGCGCCCTGGGCCGACGGCTTTCACTCGACCTACCCGGCACGGATGGTGGGCGTGAGCGAATACGGCGCCGGCGCCAGCATCTACCAGCACAGTGAGGACCCGGTGACCGAGCCGGCCAATGCCGGGCCTTACCATCCCGAGGAATACCAGAACCTGTTCCACGAATCCTATTGGCAGCAGATGAAGGCGCGCCCATTCCTCTGGGGCAAGTTCATCTGGAACATGTTCGACTTCGCCTCCGATGGCCGCAACGAAGGCGACACCGCGGGCCGCAACGACAAGGGGCTCGTCACCTACGACCGCCAGGTTCGGAAAGATGCCTTCTACTGGTACAAGGCCAATTGGACCACCAACCCGATGGTTTACATCACCGGCCATACGTTCACCAACCGCCTGACCAACGCGATCACGGGAAAGGTCTATGCCAACTGTGACAGCGTGGAGCTGTTTCTGAATGGCGCCTCGCAGGGCGTGGCCACCAGCACCAACTGCATCTTCACCTGGCCGCTCCATTTGCAAAGCGGCACCAATACCGTGCAGGCGGTCGGGACCCGGGGCGCCACCAACGTCAGCGACTCGCTGATCTGGGTCGTGCCCGTCCTGCCGCCCAACGCCGCCATCACCAATCCCGCGACCTCGACCGTGTTTCTGAGCAGCACCAACGCGGTCCTGCAACTGGGCGCGACCGCCATAGACAACCAGTCCAATTCTCCGCCGCCGCTCGTCACCACCTGGGTCCAGATGTCCGGGCCGGGAACCGTCATCTTCGGGGACACCAACGCGCTGACCACCACCGCGCAGTTCAGCACCAATGGGGTTTACACCATCTCTTTCCAGGCGGCTAAAGGCGCGACCATCGCAAGCGCGAGCCTGACGGTAGTAGTGGGCAACGTGGCGTACGGTCCGACCCTGAAGGTGCGCTACGCCTTCGACGATGCCTCGGGCACAAATACGCCCAGCGATACGAGCAGTGGCGGGATCAACGTCATACTCCAGATGCTTAACAAGAATGGCGGGGGCACGAACCTGCACGGGGCAGCCAGCTCCGGGGTGGCCGGCCTGACCAATCCCAACCGGGCAATGGACCTGACGACGAACCCGGGGCAAGGTCAGAGCGGCAATTTCGCGGCGGTGACGAACTCGGCCCTGGGCTTCGGCGCGGTCACCAACTTCTCCACCAGCATGTGGTTCAAGCAGTCGGTAGGTTTGCCGAGCAATATAGGGCCACGCATGTTCGTGCTGGGCAACAGCACCAACTCGGATTGCGGCGTTGCCAACAGCCTTGGGATGAAGTTCCAGGTCGCCAACCAGCTCTATTTCTTCGTCAACACGATCCAGGCCACGGCGACCTTCAGCTTCCTGCCGACCAATAGCTGGGTCTATGTCTCGATGGTATATGACGGGACCAACGTCATGCTTTACGAGGGCACCGATGTGACGCCCGCTACGCTCATCAGCACTACCTCAGCGTCTGGGCAAACGGTGCCTTTGGGCAGCCTGGCGTCACTGTTCATCGGCAACCGGCTCGACCGCACGCGCTGCTTCGCCGGCTGGATAGATGATTTCCGGTTCTACACGGGCGCCGGCGATGCCAGCTTCGTGGAGAGCGTGCGGCAGGCGGCAGCGGGCCCAGCCGGCCTGGCAGGCACGCCGGGAAACCACCAGGTCACCCTGAGCTGGACAGCGCTGCCCGGCGCAACTAGCTACAACATCAAGCGCTCGCTTACCAGCGGCGGGCCTTATACGACCATCTCGACTGCCGGAGCAGTGACCGGGACGACCTACATAGATTCCACTCCCGTCAACGGCACGACCTACTACTACACGATTTCAGCCGCCACTTCGATAAGCCCGGCCTCGGAGACCGCCAACTCCGCCACCGAGGTCAGCGTGACGCCGGTGGCGCCTCCGCCGATCCCTGCCGGCCTGACGGCGACCCCGGGTAACGGGCAGGTCGCCCTGAAATGGAATGCGTCCGCCGGCGCGGCCAGCTACAACGTCAAACGCTCCACCACCAGCGGCGGCAGCCCGCCGGGCACCTACGGCACGATTTCATCACCCGGCACAGTCACGGGGACGAACTACACCGATTCGACGGTGATCAACGGGACACCGTACTACTATGTCGTCTCCGCGGTTGGCCCCAGCGGCTCGGAAAGCGCCAACTCGACCGAAGCCGGCGCGACCCCCGTCGGACCGCCCCCCGGTCCCACCGGCTTGACGGCTTCGGCAATCAGCATCGGCCACATCGGGCTAAGCTGGACCGCCTCGCCCGGCGCCACGAGTTACAACATCTATCGTTCCACGAGCAGCGGCGGCACCTACTCCATGATCTCCACGGCGGGCACGGTCACCGGGACCAGCTATACGGATGCCGCCGCCTTTGGACTGAACGGCTACTACTACAAGGTCTCCGCCTCGAGCGCCCAGGGGGAGAGCGCCCTCTCGGGGCCGGTTTCAGCAGCCGCGATGGGCGCCTTGCTCCGATTCGACTTCTCAGATGCGGGCACCACTACCACCGACTCGATAAGCGGTGCGGTCGTAAGCCTGCTCAACTCGAACGGCGTCCCCAGCGACTGCCACGGTGCGGTTGGCTCGGGGGTGGCCGGCAGTGGCAGGACCCTGGACTTCTCGATCAACGCCTTCAACTCACCGCCGCTGGGGCCATTGGCCCTCGCCACCAACAGCCCAGGCTTGGGGCTCGGCACGATCAGCAATCTCACACTGACCTTCTGGGTCAAACCGGACTCGGACCTTTTCAGCAGCCCGAACTTCGCAACCTACAACAACCCGCGCCTGGTGGTCCTCGCGCCCGGCTCGGCCGCGGACTACGGCGCCAGCCCCGGCCTTTCGCTGAAGGTGAATAGCTACGACACGGTGGCGGAAACGGGGGAGCTTAAGGTCAACCTGAATGGCGCGGAATTTGTAACGCCCTCCGGCTCGTTCGTTTCGGCCCCGCAGATGTGGTCCTTCCTGGCGGTTACCTACGATGGCTCCGCCTTGAAGCTCTATAGCGCCTCGGAAACGAACGCCGCCAACGCCGCTGCCAGCCTCTTGCTGGTCGCACACACGAATAACCAGGCGCTGACCTTCATCACCGGCACGCTGCTGCTGGGCAATAACCTGGCTCTGGCCAAAGGGCTCGACGGCTGGCTGGCCGATACACGCCTCTTCAGCGGCGCGGGGGACTCGAACTTCGTCGAGAACGTCCGGCTGTTGGCGGCTAATCCGCCGACCGGCCTGGCGGCTACGGCGGGCAGCAATCAAGTCAGCCTGACCTGGGCCGGCCTGGCTAATGCCACCAGCTACAACATTAAGCGCTCGACAGTGAGCGGCGGTCCCTATACCACGATTTCCGTGCCCGGCACGGTGACCGGCACCAATTACGTGGATACGACCGCGGTCAACGGCTCGACGTATTACTATGTGTTCTCGGGCGTAACCGCCTACGGTGAGAGCGTTAACTCAGGCGAGGTCGGCGCGACGCCCGCGCCGCCCTGCACGACGCCGCCGGCGCCGGCGCCCGGTTACAATAGCCCCATGTACGCCGGCATGACGCTATACCTGTCCGCCTCCACCATTCCGGGCGCTTCCTACGGTTGGACAGGGCCGAATGGGTTCGCCGCCACCAACCAGGATCCTGTGATGCCGAACGCCGGGCAAAATGCGTCGGGCCAGTACAACGTCGTGGCCATCGTGGGCAGTTGCACGTCGGCGCCGGGCACATTGGCCGTCACGGTGAATCCGCCGCTGAGCCTCTCTGCGCAATCAACGCCGTCCGGCCTGGTGTTGCAGTGGGGCTACGGCACGCTGCAGTCGGCCACGAACATCACGGGGCCGTGGATGAACGAGCCGCTCGCCACGTCGCCTTATACCAATACGCCGGACCGGCAGAGGGAATTCTATCGCATCCAGTTGCAATGATCGCCGGGCGCCGAGCTTACCAAGGTAGGGCGCGTCACTCCGTGCGCGCCGCAGCGCGCCGGAGTTCGTCCTCCTCCTCGTTCTCGTTCTCGTCCTCGACCACCCCCGAGAAATCGAGGACGAGCACGAGCACGAGGAGGAGGACGGATATCACCGGGCACGGTCCGAAGCCGGCTGCCGAGATTACCCTCCCGACCTGATATGACACAGAGCAAGAGATACACCGTGCTGGTCGCCTTGATTGTTGCCTTGGGTGGCTTCGTATGGGGGTTCGACGCCACGGTGATCTCCGGGGCCGTGCCCTTTATCCAGAAGTACTTTGATTTGCACGGCGACCAGGGCGATTTCCTGCTTGGGCTGGCGGTAAGCTGCCTGGGCTGGGGTGTGCTGGGCGGCACAGCCGTGGCCGGCTTCTTCAGCGACCGGTTTGGCCGCAAGAAGGTGCTGATCACTACGGCGGTGTTCTTCACCGGCTCGGCCCTGCTCTCGGCGTTGACCACGAACTTCGCCCTGTTTGTCTTCTCGCGCGTACTGGGCGGCATTGCGGTGGGCGGCGCCATCCTGATCGCGCCCGTTTACATAGCTGAGATTTCACCCCCCCAATTGCGGGGCAGCATGGTCTCGCTCAACCAGCTTATGATTGTGCTGGGCATCTCGGCCTCCTTCTTCTCGAATTACGCGCTCCTGAACGTGGGCGAGAACAACTGGCGCTGGATGCTGGGCATGGACGCCGTTCCGGCCGCCTTGTATTTCTTCCTGCTGTTCGCGGTGCCGGAAAGCCCTCGCTGGCTGCTGGGCCAGGGACTTGCCGAGCAGGCGGAAGCGATCCTCGTCAAGGCCTGCGGTCCGGAACAGGCGCAGGCCGAGCTGCAGAACATCCGGCAGAGCTTCGCCGCAAAGACCCCGGGCGGCAGTGTCTTCGGCCTCGTGAGCCGCCAGATGGGCTTCATCCTCTTCATCGCGCTAACGATCGCGTTCTTCCAGCAGATCACCGGCATCAACGCGATCTTCTATTACCTGCCCACCATTTTTGCCCAGGCGGGCGGGGGCACCAACGTGGCTTTCAAGCAGGCTGTGCTCGTGGGCCTGGTCAACCTGCTCATGACGTTCGTAGCCATCCGCTTCGTAGATCGCCTGGGCCGCAAGCCCTTGCTGGCCATCGGCGCGACGGGCATGGCGATCTCCCTCCTGACGTGCAGTTGGGCTTTCCATGCCTCAACCTACGGTCTGACCGAGAAGTCCTTTACCGTTCTCCAGGAGAACAAAGTGCCGGCCGACCTCGTGACCGAGTTGCGGGGTACGGAGCACAAGACTTTCACCGGGCAGAAGGACTACCTGGCTGACCTCGAGGAGAAGTGCGGGGCGGAGCGGCTCAAGCCCTACCACGATGCCCTTGTCACGGCTGGCCTGAACATCCGCGCCTCGCTGGTGTTGCTGGCGATCATCGGCTTCGTGGCCTCGTTCGCGATCTCGCTGGGGCCGGTCATGTGGGTGCTGCTCTCGGAGATATTCCCCAACCAATACCGCGGCGTGGGCATGTCCGTCACGGGCTTCTGGAACTCCGCCATCAGCGCCAGCATCACGTTTATCTTCCCCTGGGAGCTATCGCACTTCGGGCCCGCGGGCACGTTCCTGGGTTACGGCCTCATGGCCGCCGCCGCGCTGGTGTTTGTCGTGGCCTTTATTCCCGAAACCAAGGGCAAGACTCTCGAAGAGCTTGAAGCGATTCTCATGCGCAAAGGAAAGCCGGCAATGGCTGGAGCCGGCGCGCGGCCCGAACTCACGCACTTAACCAAGTGAACTATTCAATGAAGGCCACCCGACTCCTGCCGCTGGCCCTTGCGGCCATTTCGTTGAGCCTCCCTGCCGTCGCCGATCAGGCCCAGGCCCCTCAGGCAGGGCATGACCCGATCAAAGTGGAAGTCCGCAAGAAAGCCGACGGCAAGTGGGAACTGCTGCGCGGAGGGAAGCCTTACCTGGTCAAGGGCGTCGGCGGCGACTATTCGCGCGAGGTGCTGGTGGCGGACGGCGGGAATTCCATCCGGCTGTGGGGGGTGGACGCCGACACACGCAGGCAACTCGATGAGGCCGAAAAGCGCGGCATAACGGTGGCCCTGGGCTACTGGGTGGGCCACAAGAACAATGGTTTCAAGGCGGACGATCCCGCGACAGTCAAACAGCAGTTGGAACAGTTCAAACAGGCGGTGCGGATCTACAGGAATGACCCGGCGGTGCTGGTCTGGGGTATCGGCAACGAGATGGAAGTCGGGAATGACACGCCGGCACTGTGGGCATCCATCGAGGACCTGGCGAAGGCCGCCCACGAGCTGGATCCGAACCACCCGACGATGACGGTGGTCGCTGAGGTCGGCGGCAGCAAGGTGGCAAACATCCACAAATACTGCCCGGACATCGACATCGTGGGCATCAATTCGTATGCGGGCGGGCAGAACGTCGGCGACCGCTATCTCAAGCTGGTGCCGGCAGGCACGGCCAAGCCGTATATCATCACCGAGTTTGGCCCGCCGGGGCAGTGGGAGTATTGGAGCAAGACGAAGTTCGGAGCGCTCAACGAGATGTCGAGCACCGAAAAGGCGACGTGGTATAGCAATGCGTATGCGAAAACGGTGCTCGGGCATCCCGGCGAGTGCCTGGGGTCGTATGCCTTCTTCTGGGGCGATAAGGTGGAAGCGACGGCCACGTGGTACGGCATGTTCCTGCCGGACGGCTGCAAGCTCGCCGCGGTGGATACGATGCAGAAGCTTTGGACGGGCAAGGCGCCCAGCCATCTCTGCCCGGTGATCAAGAAGCTGGCCATCATCGGCCCCAACGAGGTTGGCCCGGGCGATACCGTGAAGGCCAGTGTTGATGCCAGCGACCCCCAGGGCGACAAGCTGAAGTACGAGTGGGTCGTGCGCTCCGAACTCGACTCATACAAGATCCAGGAACCCGGGGCGAGCGCGGGGAAGGCATTTGCCGAGGCCATCGCCCAGAACGGCGCGCCGCAAGTGTCCGTGAAAATGCCCGGCACAAAAGGCGTTTACCGCATCTACTGCTACGTGCGGAACG
>DATKNZ010000070.1:0-12204 GCA_035541055.1 Candidatus Acidiferrum sp.
GACCTTGCCGGCCTTCTGGGCCTCGAGCACTTTCTTGAGGGCCAGCTCGGGCTGGCTGAGGTCGAGCAGGTGCTGCATCCAGGGGGCGATTCTTTTGGTCTGGTACGCGAGGTCTCGGCGTTTGGTTTTGAACCAGAGTTCCGAGCCGGCGGGCGTCCAGGTGATGAGCTTGGCGCCGTCTTCAGTCTCCGGCAGGAAGTAGCGGGCTTTGGCGACGTGTCCCTGGCCGTCCGAGACAATCCAGAACTCATTCGGTTCCACCAGGTCGGCCTTGTAGTCCTTGACGTGCAGGGAGCGGACGGAGTTGTAGGCGGCGATAACGCGCTCGAGACCGAAGGCCCGGGGGGTGGATTTGTCGAAGATGACAATAGCGGCGACGAGAACCAGGACGATAGCCGCGGCGGCGGCCCACTTAGTGGTGGTGCTTTTCATAAGAATGGTTCCAAGTAATGATTTGTGACTGACGGACGTCTCTCGGGATCGCTCAGCCACGGCGGCGTCAATAGCGCGGTGGACCCGAGCGTCCAGTTCGGGGCTCGGCTTGGCTTTCATACTCGCAATCAGGTGTTCAACTGGTTCAGTGCTTCGCATGGTGAAATCTCTCCGTTGAGCTTGGTTCGCAGCTTTTCCAGGCCGTAGCGGTAGCGGCCCTGGACGGTGTTGATGGAAATGTTCTGGGAGCGGGCAATCTCGGCGAACCGCAGGCCGCCGCGCAGGCGCAGCAGGACGACCTCGCGCTGCTCGTAAGGCAGCTCGCAAAGGGCATCGGACAGGAGGCGCATTCGCTCGCCGTCAAGCAGTTCGCGGTCCGGAGCGGGGCCGCTGGCCTCGATTTGCTGAGCGTCATCGAATTGTTCCTGCGGGTGGCGGGCGTCGGCGCGGAGGCGGTTGCGGGCGGCATTGGCGACGCAGGTGGCCAGGTAGCCCTTGAGGCTGCCGGTGAGGCGGAAATGCTTGAGACGGAGGAAGGATACAAACACGTCGTGAACGGCGTCTTCGGCGGCGGCGGTGTTGCGCAGGAGGCTTTGCGCCAGCGCCAGCAGCTCGTGTTTATATTTCTCATAGATGCGGCGCACGGCGTCGTAGTCGCCGCGGTTGTATCGCCAAATCAGCAGTTTGTCTTCGAGTTTCACGCTGGTCGTTTGCGGGCCGGTTCTGCCCGTCCCCTATACAACACCCGGAGGGCGGGATTTAGTATGAGAAAATGTATGGCCGTCTGGCCGAAAGGCGGACCGCGTGCCGCGTGAGGGCACGCGGCCTACAGGACGAGGGCGTTTCTGAGTATAGGCCGCGTGCCCTTCAAGGGCGGAGGGCCCTTCAGCCGCCCGTTCAGGAGAATGGCGCCGGGATACGGCCGTGAGGTGCGAGAACCCTTCGGCGTTCGGGGTGTTTCCTGAGGCCCAGGGAACCTAACCGAGCGATGTTTGCCTCGGACCCTGCTCAGGATCGCGGTTTCCGGGCCCTTCCTGCGGGCTTGGGAGGTCTCTCCGACAACTCCTTGCCTATCGAGTACTGCTGCCCGGTCTGCGGGCCTGACTGGCCCAGACGCGGCCGGGTTTGTCGCCTGGCACCCGCCGCGATGCAGGCAGCCCGCTGTTCGTCAGTCAGCACTTCGTTGTAGGCCTTCGAGGCGGCCGCCAGGTGCGCCCGCCACGCCAGTTGCCTGGCGGTCTTGGGATCAAACGGTTTGAACCAGCGTCGCCGCCATTGGTGGCCGTAGCGCACAAACCACACCCAGTCGCCGCAGCGGCCGCTCTTGACCGCCGGATCAAGGCACTCGCCTGCGGGACCGCACAAGGGACAACGGCTGCACCAACCGCCCGGCACGATGCCCGGCGCTAGCGCCCACCTTCGGCTTCGGGCCCTTTTAGCTGCTGCGTGGTTCATAGTTCGAGTTTGGGCCGTGGCGGCGCACCGGACCGGCAGCCGTTCTCCCGCCCCCGAAACGGCGGGGGCCTCCGGCAATGGACCAAGCCCAGACCTGCCCGTTCGCCCGCCCCGGGCGGCTCAAACCCCGGTGATGTTTCATCACGCCAGAATAGCGAGCGCGTTTATCTGCGCAAGCCTTTGGAATACCATGTCTTGCACGGGCTGTGGCGCAGTGGACGCTGCCCCGCCCGGCCCCGGTGTGACACGGGCGCCTGCCCAGCGTTATCCCGGTGTGTCTCCCATGGGGCCCGGACCACATGGGAGACACGCCGGGGCTCCTCGCCACTCACACCTCCACCACTCCCTCCAGTGGAGAATGGTGGCGGCGATGGGTGAGGCCGGCCAAGAGAATATGGTGAAGCCGCTGCGGCGCGCGGCGATCTGACTCACCAGGTCCCAACGAGCGGAGACGAGGGCGGGTGAAAAAGATCGTGCGGCTAAAAGCGGTTCACCCGCCCCAACAAGTTACTGAGCCCGCGATGCCCGCCGCGGGCAGCTTACTTTGCGCCCGGCTTGGCGTATTCCTCGATCTTGGCCGCGAGAGCCTTGGCCGCATCAGTAGGTTCGACCTTTCCCCCCACCAGGATGTCTTCCATGGTCACGTCCTTGCCGTAGTACTTTTTGTTGTCACCGGAGTCCGGGAAGAGGGCCCCGGTCTGGATCGAGGCGCCGCCGTAGATGCCGCGTGTGTCTCTGTAAACCAGCACCGGAGCGTTCTCGGTCTTTAAATTGGCTTGGTCGCCCATGCTCTTCGGCCCCGCGGTAGCCCGCACGTCCACCCCCAGCTTCATGTTGGGATCGGTGAGGACCTTGAGGCCTTCGCTATTCATCAGCACAAGAATCAGATCGCTCCGCTGGCCCCCGGCCAGGAAGCCGAAACTCCCCTCGCCGGTTTTAAGGAACCCCACGGGACCCCATTGTCCCGTTGTCTTGTTCTTGACGATGGCGACGCCGTCCCCGCCGGCGACCCCGAAGATGAAGCCTGCCTTGTAAGTGCGCATGATGACCAGCCCTTCGGCTTTCTGCAGAATGTCCGCCGGCACGGCGTTCGCTCTGTCTTTCTGAACGGCATCGAAGTAGTCGGTCATGTCGCGCACGCGCGCGTCGAGTTTATGCTTCGAGAGAGCCAGGGCCGGCAGGGCCAGACTGGCCGCGAGGATGGTTACGACTAATACCCTGACGTTTGATGTGCTACGAGCCTTCATAACGATTGATACTGGTTGCTGATCCGGTAATCGGTGTTCGCTTGGAATAAGGCGCCATACCTCAACAGGAGCGCCCGCGCGTATGATACATCGAGAATACCTTTGCGGCAAGCGTGGCGAGGGCTGTCCTTTAATGCCCCGTTGCCGGGGGGCGGCGTCGCTGGCTACGGGGTCTGCCTATGGTGCCCTGGCCCAGGTCGAGAGCCGAGGGTCAACCCGGAATTGCCCCGTTGCTGGTGCTCCTTCTGTCAATCGGGCAGCAGTTTCGCCATGAAGACGTCGTGCACGGTGTAGTTCGAGGGGGCATCCCAGTTTCTGAGGAGCGCGCACGTCTCCCTAAGGCGCTGTGGCTCAGCGAATTTCATTAACACCCCGCTTCAGCGGGGTGGAGGAGCGGCCCACGCCCGGCAACCGCTTTAGCGGTTTATCGCGTGCGGGTAAGCCGCTAAAGCGGCTGTGGCGCCGTTGCACCCACTTCCACCCCGCTGAAGCGAGGTGTTAATGAGATCAGCCGTGCCGGTGCGCAGAAAGTGAGATGCGCCCGGGGCGTCAGTTTTCTGCATTTTGCGCTTGTCATTGTTCGGCGGAATAGTAAAAAGGAAGCGAGTAGCAGCAACGTTCAGCAATATTCTGGGTAGGGATTACGGATGATAATGCTATGCGTCTTACAAACTTCTAACCGAGGCACTATGAATACATCCATATTTAAGCGACCGCACACCTCCACTTCCATCAGAACGCTCGCTCCCCCCGTCTTCGCCGGGGTGTGGCGCTGGCCGCTTGCGTGCGCCAGTTTGGCGCTGGGCCTGCTGGCCGGCGCGGCCAACGCGCAGACCCTCCCCGTCGCACATTGGATCAATGGTTCGGGGCAGGAGGCGGACACCGTCCTCAACAATGGCAAGGTGTTCACGACCAGCTTCAAGGCGAACAACGATCTCAAGGTGACGCAGCTCTCCGGCGAGGTGAACAGCGTTTACTTGGACACGTTCGGCGGGGATTCGCCCGGCAATAACCCGGCGTGGCTGACGGGATTTGTCGGCGTGGCGAGGAATGACACCGGCGACGGCACCCCGGGAGACGTCGAGGAGCTGGAGATGGACATCGACGATGACACCGCGTCGCTGCAGTTTGATTTCTCGTCGCACCTGGGGCCCAACGACCGGATTCTGCTGGCCGACGTGGATGGGGACGAGGCGTACCAAATCAAGGCCTACACCGTGGACGCCTCCTCGCACTACACCGCCGTGAGCTTGAGCGGCTGGGTGGCCCAACAATATTCGGGGAGCACGGGCCAGCTTCCCGACTCGACCTGGCCGATCTGGAACGGCGCCGCGGGCACACTCGTCTCCGGCACTTCGGGCGACACGCTGGACGAGGAGGTGTGCGTCCTGGTGCCGGACAAGAACATTGACCGCCTGGTTATCACGAAGACCGCAGGCGGGGGGTACAGCACGAGCGTGCAGTTCTTCTCGCTGGGTTCCGGCGATACCACCAAGCCCACCGTTGCGATTACCAGTCCGACCTCGGGCCAGAAGGTCAGCAACGCGGCCTTCACCCTTAAAGGCACCGCTCACGACAACACGCAAGTGCAGGCGGTCTGGTGCCAGGTGGGCGGCGTCTGGACCCAGGCGACGACGGCCAATGGCTGGGCGAACTGGACCCTGCCGGTGACCCTCTCGGCAGGGACGAACTCCTTCGCGGCGTGCGCGGTGGACACTTCCGGGAACTGGTCCGCCGTAACGCAAAAGGTGAGCATGGTTTACGTGGTGACCGACACGCTGCGGGTGTCAGCCAGCGCGCTTTGCACGATGTCGCCCAACTACAGCAACGCGGTGCTCCAGATCGGCAAGAGCTATACGACCACGGTGACGCCGGCCAAGGGGTATATTCTCTCGAATTGGGTTTGCACGGCGCAGGGTAGCTGCGTCGTCTGCACCACGCCGAAGCTCACTTTCACCATGCAATCCAACCTGGTCTTGCGAGCCAACATCGTCCCCAACCCCTTCCTTGCGGTCAAAGGCAGCTACAACGGCCTGTGGGAGGAGCTTCCTCGGGCGCAGAGCAATTCCGGGCTTCTCACGCTGACCCTGGCGACCGACGGCACCTACAGCGGCACCGTGAAGCAAGGGACGAACAAATACGCGTTCGCCGGCCAGTTCGACCTTGGCGGCGTGGCGTACCAGGTGGTCTCCCGCCCGAAGACCAATCCCTGGGTTCTGGGTATGGGCCTGCATTTCGCCGACCAGCAGGTGCGCGGCTGGCTCAGCAACGCGGTCAGCGGCGGCGGCGTGGCCGAATTTGTGACCGACCGGGCGGTGTGGGATGCGCATACCAACCCGGCGACCGCCTATGCGGGCAAGTACACGGCCACCCTCCCGGGTGGTGGCAGCCATAGCGGAGCCATGTCGCTCGGCGACGGTTACCTGACGCTGGCGGTGGATACTGGCGGGAACGTGACCTACAGCGGTTCGCTGGCGGACGGCACAGCCGTCGTGCCGTTTTCCGTGCCGGTCTCGGCGGCGGGCAACGTCCCGATTTACGTGCCGTTGTATGTCACCAAGGGCTCGCTCTGGGGCTGGTTGAGCTTCGAGTCAGGCCAGCCTTCGGCCGGGCTGTCAGGCGCGTTGAGCTGGATCAAACACGAGCAGGCGGGGGCCTGCTATCCGGCCGGGCTGACGAACGGCATGACCATCGAGGGCGCGCGCTACACGCCCCCCGCGAACGCCACCACCCGGGCCGTCGCGATCACCAACGGCATGCTGGTCTTCGAGGGCGGCAGCCTGGCTCAGCCGCTGACCAACCTCTTCACGCTGAGCTCGGGCAACAAAATCACTGATGTGACGCTGGCGAACAAACTGTCCGCTTCGCTGACGGTGGCCAACGGCGTCTTCTCCGGCAGCGTGCGGGAGCCGGGCCAGACCAAGAGCTGTTCCTTCAGCGGGGTGCTCCTGCAGGACGGGACCTGCGGGTACGGGTCTTTCCTGGAAACCAACATGAGCGGACGCGTGTCGCTGCTGTCCGCCACGGCCGCAGCGGCGCCCATCGCGAGTTATTCTCCCCTGGCGGTTGGCGATTCCTGGACCATCCATTTCACGGCGCTGAACGCCCCTATCTCGTACACCCAGGTGGACGAAATCATCGGGACCGACTCATCGAGCGGCACCACCTGGTACGAGGAGCAGGCCACCGCGCCCGGGATAAGCGAGACGTCTTACTTCCGCAACGATGCCGACGGGTTGCTGTGTTATACCCCGTTTGAGACGACCCCATACTACATCATCAAAGGCCCGCTCGCCGTAGGGAACACCTGGACGATGACAGCCGGCCTACACCGCACCATCACCCAGCTCGGGGCAACAACCACGGTCCCAGCCGGGACCTTCAACAATTGCCTGCTGATCACGCAGACCTACGACAATAACCCGGGATTCTCTGTCCTGGAATGGTTTGCGCCGGGCAAGGGCCAGGTCCGCCAGGAGAGTTGGCAGGATGGGACGCTGGTGGACCTGTGGGTGGAAACAGCGATTGTGATCAAGTAACCAGGCTTCGCCGCGTTGATGTAGCCTTCCTGGGAGGGCGAGCGTCCCCGCGAGCCCTGACTGTTAGGTAGTAGCGTAAGCCTCCGGCTTGCGAGCGTCGCGTCAACCCTCCGGGTTGCGCCGATGGGCCTGCACCCCCAGCAAGTGAACAACCCGGAGGGTTGTTCGGACCGCCGCAAGCCGGAGGCTTACGCTACTACGCGAACAGTTGCCGCTTCGGTTAACAATCGTTGCCCCCTAGGAATGTACTCGTTGACTCTTTTGCCTATAGGAAGGTTAATCGCGTCATGCGACATTACTCGCGTAAAACCTTTCGCACCAGACCCCGCGGGCGCGGGCGGGTCGCGAAGAGTTTGTCGGTTAGTCTTCTGCCGCGCCACACACAGGTTCTCAACGAACTTCAGAAAGGGCTGAACGCTTCGCGCAGCGAGATCGTTCAGCGATTCCTCGAACTCGAACAAGTCTGCCACTACCTCACGCAGGAGCTGCAACGGCACGCGCAGGCGCAGACCAACCCCGAGGTGAAAGCATGAGCGCTCCGCCAAGGGAAGTCGTCCTGGTTCAAAAGCGGGCCTGGGTCACCACCAGCCCCGCCGGAACCCAACTCGACCTGCTCGAGCAGATCGCCCCGGGAGAATACAGGATCCCGGTCCTGAGCTTCGACCTGGACGGTCTGCGGCTCCTGGCCAGCGCCATCTCACAGGCGCTCTGCGCCGACGTCAGCCGCGCCGGCGCAGGGCGAAATCCCCCGGAAAGCCGCCCTGCAAACGGAGGTGAGTCATGCTAGGCAAAGTAGATATCGTCTCTCGCGGGCCGGCCGCCCTGCTGCCCGAACCTTCCACCGCGCCGCCGGGCGATCCCCATGCGGTCGTGGACGCGCTCACGCTGCTCGAGTTTGCCCGGTGCCCCAAACGGCTCGTCAGCCGCCAGGGGCCGCCGGAGCCGGCGCTGAGCATTCAAGTCAACGCCCTGCGCCACGTGGTGCTCGCACCGGCCGCGTTCGACAAACGCTTCCGCGTGCGGCCGGACACCTACACCGTCTCGGTCCTCACCTGCCCTTCGTGCAAGAGCACCAGCGCGGCCAGCGTGTGCCGCAAATGCGGTCTCCGCCGCGCCAACGTCACCAGCACCCGCCCCTGGGCCTCCGGGGCCGAGTCCTGCCGGCTTTGGCGCGAGCAGGCCGAGCGCGACCGCGTCCAGCCCTTGCGCTCCGACCAGCAAGCGGCTCTGAAGCTCGCCTTCGGCCGCCTCGCCCAGGACCCGTACGTCGCGCCGCTCCTGGCCGACAACCTCGGCCCGCTCCGGCTCGAAGGCGCCTGGCATGACGCCGAGACGGGCCTGGACATCCCCGTCCAGGCGCTGGTGGACTTCGTGCCCCCGCCCACATCCCAGTACTGGGACTGCATCGCGTTCCTGTGGGGCACGCAGGACGCCTCGCCGGATTCCTGGACGCGCTCCGCCTACTACGGCGCGCTCCAGATGATGGCCGCCCTGGCGCTGGACCTGTTCAACGCCGTTCAGGACGAACCCCGCAGGCGCATCCTCTTTGCGCTCTCGGAAACCAACCCGCCCTTCGAGGTGGGCCGGCGTCTCCTGACCCCGGACCTCGTCCAGCAGGGCCGTGCCCAATACCAGCAATGGCTCACGCGCTACGCCCAGGCTGTCCACCAAAAGGTCTGGCCCGGCTACGACCCGGACGCGGACGCCCGGGAAGCCTGGACGCCGGTGGACGTCGAGCCCTGGATGAAGGACCGGCCCGGTTCGCTCGGGTTCGTCGAGAAGAAGGTGGCGGCCTGAGGAAGTGTTGCGTGTCGGGAGGGCGAGCGTCCCCGCGAGCCCTGAAATCGGGTGCGGAAGAAGTCAGGGCTCGCGAGGACGCTCGCCCTCCCGGTGACTCGTAAAGCTGAACCGTGGGAACATCCAACAACCAACATCCAATCACTGCCACCGCGGCGCTTGTTGGATGTTGGATGTTGGTTGTTGGATGTTGGTTGTTACCGCTCTCACCAATGCGGATGTCAGGGCTCGCTCTCAACTCTCAACCCTCAACCCTCAACCTCTTGAGCCATGACCGTTCCCACCTACGTGCGCTATGAAGCTCGCGCCATGCTGGCCTCGGTTGCGGCGATGGAGCCGGCTGTCGAGTTGGCCCATCGCCGCCTTTGGGACCTCATCCTGGCCAACGGCGCCTGCCCGCGGGCCGCGCCCGACGAGCTGCGCACCGCGGCGCGGGTGAGCAAGCGGGCCTGGCCCGGCGTGCACTCCGCGCTGCTCAAGGCCGGGTGGACGCGCCAGCGCGGCCTCTTTGCCCATCCGGCGGCCCTGGCCTTGCTGCGCGAGGCCCGCCTTGCCCTGGTCCGGTCGCAGCGCGGCGGAAAGCTCGGCGCGCAAAGGCGCTGGGCGAGCGATGCCGCCGGAGCGCGCCCGTCCTCGCGCGCCGCAGCCAACCTCGAGCCAAACGCTGCCGCCGACCGCGCAGCCCCGCGCCCGGCGGACGTTGCCGTGCCCGAGGAGGGGCACTCTCCATGCCCCCCCTATGGCCCTCCCATCCGCACTTCCCATACCTCCCCTGCTGCCAGTAAGAGTCAAGGTGAGGGTGAGAAGGAGAAGAGTGTACCCAAGAGCGTTAACGCGACTGAACGTTTACCGCGTCGCCTCTCAACGCTCAGTCCTTCAGCGCATAAAAAGCAGCTCGAGGGAGAAGCGGGCTTCCTCAAGCAGGTCCTCGACACCATGCTGCTCTACAGCCCGGAGTATGCGCAGAAGGAAGTGGAAAACTGGGGTGGCTGGTGGCGGCTGCGCTTCCGCGAAAGGCCGGACAAGGCCCGGACGGTCCTGGCCGAGATTCGCGGCATGATCCGCGAGCGGCGCATCGGCTTCGTCCCCGGCGCCGCGGCGGTGGACCTGTGGAAACGGCTGCCGTGAAGACCGCAGGCTCGAACCAGTCGGCGGGTGCCTGTCTCAACGCAGAGACGCACGGACCGCGGAGGAACGCAGACGGAAAGGAGTCTTGGGTTTCAGCTTCTCTGCGTCTCTCGGCGCTCTCTGCGTCTCTGCGTTTAAAGAGCCCAGTGTTCCGCGCCCAACCGTGGAAGCGGCTGCCGTGAACCCCCGCCCCACCCCGCGCCCCCTCACCCTGGAAATCCGATTCACGTCGGAGCCGCCGGATCCCGCCGACCCCATGGCCGACGGCTTCATTGACATTGACGAGATCACCCTCAATGGCGAGCGGATCGGCTCCCGCACACCCCAACAGGCCCTGCGCCTGGACCGCCTGGCCCTGGCGCTCCTCGAGGAAGTCAGGATTCAAGCCGCCCAGCGCCTCGCCCTCCCAGGGAAGTCGTAAATCGTAAATCGGTTGGGGCGGTGAACTCGTAAACCGCCGCCGAACTTCAACGCAGAGACGCAGAGATCGCCGAGAGACGCAGAGCTTCAACAACATCCCGTCTCTGCGTTTCTCTGCGCTCCTCTGCGTCTCTGCGTTAAAAAGGAGCGCCTCGCAACTCGGGAATCCCCGATTCGCAAACCCGCTGCCGCCCCGGGGTCAGACTCGTAAATCGTAAATCGTAAATCGTAAATCGCAGATCGGTTAACAATCGTTCCCCCACCTATTGCCCGGCGCCCAGCCCGTGTCATAATCGCGCTGAAAACCGGTAGGTTTCACTTCCCCCAGGCAAATGCGGCGCACGCGCTCCGCCCTGGGGCGTGGAACCGCCAAGTCGAAAGCAAACTATGAAGATCGTTGACGTTCCGCAGTCCGGCAAGCTGGGCTTGACCGTGACCTACCCCGGGCGCACTGGGCTCATTCGCCGGACCAAAGTGACCCCGAAAAACCCCAACACCCTCGACCAGCAGCTCGTCCGGCAGCGGCTGCGCTCGACGGCGCAGGCCTACGACGCGCTGACCGAGGCGCAGCAGGACGCCTGGATCAGCGCCGCCGCCGCCCTGAAGACCAAGCCACGTCTGGGCCAGAGCGGCGCCCTGACGGGGCTCCAGTTCTACACCAAGGTCAATTGCGCGCTCCTGGCCATCGGCGCGCCCACGGTGGACGTGCCCCCGGCGCTCACCAACATCGGCATCCTGCCGATCGACGCCCTGCAGATCACCAACGCCAACGGCCAAATCACCCTCAAGCTCCACACCACCGGCGCCCCGCCGGACAACACGATGCTCTGGGGTTGCGCCTGGGCGAACTCGGGCGTGCGCCGGGCCGTCAGCCCCCGGCTCCTGGGCAAGCTCGACTCCCCGCAGAACGGCTACTGCGACATCACCCCTGACTACGTGCAGAAGTTCGGCGTGCCGCCGGTGGGCGCGCGCGTGTTCGTCCAGGTCAACGGCAGCGCCGGCGGCCTCCAGGGCCAGCGCCTGACCTTCTCCGCCCTGGTCCCGGCCGGAGCGTGAAGCCGGGCTGCGCATTTACGATTTAAGATTTACGATTTACGAGCCCAGCGCCCCGCCGGGCACTGGCTCGCCAATCGGAGATCAAAGCGGCTGGAGAAGCGCCGCTGAATCGAGAATGCGCGCCCCTTCGCCTGCCACCTCGTAAATCGTAAATCGCAAATCCTATGACTCGTTCCAAGACCACTCTCTGTGGCGCGCTGGGTGGCGCCGCCACGGCCCTGCAAGCTCTGCCCGATCTGCCCGGTTGGCTGCGCGCCGCCCTGATCATCTCCGCGGCGGCCGCGTTCATTCTCCTGGGCTACCACGCCACCGACTGCCCCCCAAACTGCCCGGGCACCGACAAATACGGCCGCCGCCTGGGCAACCCCGCAGCCGACATGATCGCCGGCCCGCTGATCCTCCTCCTGTTCATCGGGTTGCTGAGCGCCCTGGTCCTGTGCGCCGGCTGCACCGCCATGTGGGCGCGGTCCTATACCCAGGCCGGCGCCGGAACCAACCGGGTCGAGAAAGGTGGCGCGATCTGCGGCGTGACCCTTTTCGATTCCGGCCAAGTGCTGGGTCGCACCCGGGTCACCTACCTGGGCGGCACCAACGACACCGCCCAGGCCGGCATCAGCACCGCCGGGTTCAGCCAGCAATCCAGCTCCACCGGCCTGGTCACCATCATCCAGACCTTTGGCACGGCCGTCCCCCCCGTGGCGGGGAAGCCGTGAACAGGGTTGAGTCTTGAGTCTTGGGTCTCGCGTCTTGAGTCGCCGGACTTCGCATTCGGCAGACTCAAGACTTTGGACTCAAGACTCAAGACTCAAGACTTTAGACTCTATGCCCTACACTCCCCCCCAACCCAAAGGCCTCCCCTGGCCCGCGCCGGGGACCAGGGCCCGGCGGCAGTTGGAGCTTATTCTCCGACGCCGGTTTAAGGTCCACAGCACCGGCTACTACGTCACCAGCGTTGCCAGGCTGTGGGCTTGCGGACTCCTTCCCGGTGTCAGGAAGGTCCACCGGATCATTGCCTCCCTGTGCCTGGACCGCCCGTTGAGCCCGACCGAGGAGATCCACCATCGCAATGGGAATTGCGTGGACAACCGCCCGAGTAACCTGTGTGTGAGCACGCGGGCCGAGCACAAATA
>DATKNZ010000071.1:0-32597 GCA_035541055.1 Candidatus Acidiferrum sp.
CGCCACAAAGTGGTTTCTAAGCAACTTCGGCTATGTAGTCGAGACGGCGCGCAACGCCCAGGAAGCTCTGGCCCTGTTCGATCCCAAGACCCACGACGTGGTGGTGACCGACAATTCAATGCCGGGAATGACGGGCGCGGAGATGGCACACATCATCAAAATGCGCTCTCCCTCTACTCGGGTGCTCATGTATACCGGGATGGCCCCGGACGATGCGAGGTGCCTGGACCTGGTGATCCAAAAGCCCACGCATCTGCTGGCGCTGAAAGATGGCATAGAGAAGCTGCTCGTTGATGGACATTGACGCCGGGCGTGATGCCCGCCGCCACTAGCTTTCCGGGAACATCGAAACCTCCCGCGCCTCAGTGGGCGCATCTCACTTGCTGCGCACCGGCACGGCTGATCTCATTAACACCCCGCTTCAGCGGGGTGGAAGTGGGTGCAACGGCGCCACAGCCGCTTTAGCGGCTTACCCGCACGCGATAAACCGCTAAAGCGGTTGCCGGGCGTGGGCCGCTCCTCCACCCCGCTGAAGCGGGGTGTTAATGAAATTCGCGGAGCCCCCCAGCGCCTTAGGGAGACGTGCGCGCTCCTCAGAAACTGGGATGCCCCCGAAGCGCGTGATTTGAGCCCCAGGAGATTCTTCCCCGGGTCGGCCGGCGCGCGGTGGGACTGCCGGCGCCCGGCTTGCGCGCCCAGGACTTGCCCTTCTTTACTTTATCCCATTCCTCGTGCACACTAGGCCAACATGATTAGAAATGGGACTATTTCGCTCCTTTCAGCTCTGCTGCTTGGCGTTTTGAGCCAGGCGAGAGGCGAGGCGGGCGGCACGCCGGAGTTCAGGGAAATCTATGACGCGATCAAGGCCCACTCGAGCATCAGCCCGGCGGAGTTGAACCAGGCGGCTGTGCAGGGCTTGCTTTCGGAACTGGCGCCCCGGGTGATCCTGGTGACCAACGGCTCTGCTTCTCGCGCCTCGGCAACGACGCCTCTCGTCAGCAAGTCGAGCCTGATGGAGGGGGACATCGCTTATGTGCGCATCGAGCGCGTGGGCGAGGGCCTGCCGAAGGCGGTCCGCGAGGCGTGGGAAACGCTCAGCCACAGCAACAAGCTCCAGGGGATTGTGCTGGACCTGCGCTACGCGGACGGCAGCGACTATGCCGCCGCCGCCGGGACGGCGGACCTGTTCCTCAAAAAGGATGTGCCATTGCTGAACTGGGGCGCGGGCACCGTGCGGTCGAAGGAGAAGCCGGACCCCATCCTGGTGCCGGCGGCCGTGTTGGTGAATCACTTTACGTCAGAAGCCGCCGAGGCGCTGGCGGCGGCGTTGCGTGCGAGCGGAGCGGGGCTCATCCTGGGCCGCCGGACCGCCGGCCAGGCGATGGTGATGCAGGATTTTCCGCTCAGTAATGGCGACCAGTTGCGGATCGCGACCGCCCCGGTGCAATTGGGCGACGGCGCCGCTTTATCTATGCACGGCGTCCGGCCCGACATTACGGTGGAGGTCACCCGCGACGAAGAACGGGCCTACTACGCCGACGCCTTCCGGCTCCCGGGAAAGACCGACCTTTCAGCCAGCGCGGGGCTCTCGCTGACCAACGCTGTCGGCAATACGAATCGTGTTGCCCGCCGACCCCGGTTCAACGAGGCGGAACTGGTGCGGGAACGCCGGGAAGGTCTGAGCGAAGGAGACATGACGGGAGCGAAGGATCATGAAGCGGACAAGCCCGTGGTGTACGATCCTGCCCTGGCGCGGGCCCTGGACCTGCTGAAAGGGCTGGCGGTGGTGCGCCAGACCCGTTCCTGAATTGCGCATTGACGAGACTAGCGGGGCCGCCAGACTTCGGGGGATGAAGACCGGCTGAATGAAGACCGTCCTCTTTATTTGCACAGGCAACCTGTGCCGTAGCCCCATGGCCGAAGGCATTTTCCGCCAGGCCACCCAGCACCGCGGGGCTTACCGCGTGCTGTCGGCGGGCTTGGGCGCGGCGGAAGGCCAGCCGCCCAGTCCGTTCGCCGTGCAGGCCGTCAGAGAGCTGGGCATAGACATCGGCGACGTGCGCAGCCGGATGCTGACCCGCGAGATGGCCGAGCAGGCAGACTACATCCTCGGCATGACCCATAACCATGTCGAGACGGTCATGCTGCTGTATCCGCAGGCGGCCGAGAAGACTTTCCTGCTGCGGGAGTTCGACGAGACGCTCGACTACTTTGAGAAGGACATCAGCGACCCGATAGGCGGGTCCTACGACGTTTACCTGACCTGCCGCGACCAGATCGAGCAGGGAATCGCCTCGTTGCTCCGGTTCATTGAGAAGGGCGCCGTGCCCGGCGGGCCGGCGGCGGTCGCCATCGGCGCGGACCATGGGGGTTTCGAGCTGAAGCAGGCCCTGAAACATCACTTGGAGGAGCAGGGCGTTAGCGTTGTGGATTTCGGAGCGCCGACGCCCGAAGCCAGCGACTATCCGGATTTCGCTCACGCGGTGGCGGAGAGCGTAGCGTCGGGCAGCTCCGAGTTTGGCGTCTTGATCTGCACTACGGGCGTGGGCATGAGCATGGCCGCGAACAAGGTGCCGGGCGCCCGGGCCGCGCTGGTGAGCGACGAGCAGTCCGCCATCCTGGCCCGGCAACATAACCACGCGAATGTGCTGTGCCTGGCCGGCACGATCCCGCCGGGGCTGGCCAGCAAGATAGTGGACGCCTTCCTGCATACGCCCTTTGAAGGCGGGCGCCACCTGCGCCGAGTTAAGAAAATGGAAATACGAATAATCCCTACCGACTTGCGCCTGCAGGCCATTGACCCGGAGATCGCGAACGCCATCGAGCGCGAGCGGCACCGCCAGCAGGAGAACATCGAACTCATCGCCAGCGAGAACTTCACCAGCCCCGCCGTCATGGAGGCGCAGGGCTCGGTCCTCACGAATAAATACGCGGAGGGCTATCCGCGGAAACGCTGGTATGGCGGCTGCGAGAACGTGGATACGGTCGAGCAGTTGGCGATTGACCGCGCCAAGAAGCTCTTCGGCGCCGAGCACGCGAACGTGCAGCCGCATTCGGGCAGCGGCGCGAACATGGCCGTCTATTTCGCCTTCCTCAAGCCGGGCGACAAGATGCTGACGATGGACCTGTCCCATGGCGGCCATCTCACCCACGGGAACAAGGCCAATTTCTCGGGACGCTTCTTCGAGATCGTTCATTACGGCGTGCGCAAGGAGGACGAGCGCATTGACTACGATCAACTGGCCCGGCTGGCGCGCGAGCACAAGCCGAAGATGATCACCGTCGGCGCGAGCGCGTATCCGCGGATCATAGACTTCCAGCGCATGGGCGAGATCGCCCGCGAAGTCGGGGCGCTGCTGCTGGCGGACATCGCGCACATCGCCGGCCTGGTGGCGACGGGGCTGCACCCCAGCCCGGTGCCTCATGCGGATTTCGTCACCACCACGACGCACAAGACCTTGCGCGGCCCGCGGGGCGGGCTGGTCCTATGCCGCGAGAAATACGCCAAGGAACTGGACTCGCAGACGTTCCCCGGCATCCAGGGGGGGCCGCTGATGCACGTGATCGCGGCCAAGGCCGTCTGCCTGCGCGAAGCAATGCAGCCCGAGTTCAAGGCCTACCAGGAGCAGATTGTCCGCAACGCCGCCGCGCTGGCGCAGGGCATGAGCCATAACTCCTTCCGCCTGGTCAGCGGCGGCACGGACAACCACCTGATGCTGGTGGACGTCGGCGCGCGCGGTCTTACGGGCAAGGAATGCCAGGCCGCTCTGGATGAAGCCGGCATCACCGTCAACAAGAACACTATTCCGTTCGAGACCCGCTCGCCTTTCCAGGCCAGCGGCATCCGGCTGGGCACGCCTGCCGTGACGACCCGCGGCATGAAGGAGCCGGAAATGGCCGCCATCGCCGACATGATCAGCGAGGTGCTGCTGGACATCAAGAACCTGGCCGCGATCGGCAAGGTCCGTCAGCGGGTGCGGGAGCTGACCGCGCGGTTCATGCTGCCTTACTGAGCCGGCAGGGACGCCTCGCAGCGCTGGGGTTGACTTCGCCGCGCAAAGGGTTGATTGTACGAGTGCAAGGGTTGCTGCAAATTTCTCCTTGCTGTAATCAGGGAAAACAGAGAAGCTTGCCGCACAGCTCCCTTTTGGCAGCCATTCCAGTTTGAACTTATCAGACGCTTGATCGTCCAATTGTGGGGCAAGGCTGGTGGACCAGCGACGAGATAATCTCTCCTATTGTGACCGATTTAGATTTATTGACCTATGCCAAGACCTAAGAAGAAGGCCAAGGCTGGCAACGCGAGACCGCTCCCTGACGGAGCGCCGGGACTGGACTCCCCGGCTGCTTCCATGACCGCGACCGCGGTGGCCGAGCCGCCCGTGACCGACCTGCAGCCGCCCTCCGCCCCGGTGGAACCCGCCGAAACGGACCGACCCCAGCGCCAGCCCGCCGCTCAGAAAGACAAGGACAAGGACCGTGTAGCCGCCGGCTCGGTGAATATCGCCAAGCTCCAGGCCATGTCCATGAACGACCTGAACCAGATGGCGCGCGAGCTGGGGGTCGAGAACTTCGGCACGATGCGCAAGCACGAGGTCATCTTCCATATCCTGCAGAAGAACGCCGAGCGCGCCGGTGTCATGTTCTCCGAGGGCGTGCTGGAAGTGCTGCCCGAAGGCTTCGGCTTTCTCCGCTCGCAGAGCTTCAATTACCTGCCCTGCCCGGAAGACATCTACGTCTCGCCCTCCCAAATCCGCCGCTTCGATCTCCAGACCGGCAACCTGGTGACGGGGCAAATCCGCCCGCCCAAGGAGAAAGAGCGCTTCTTCGCCCTCCTGAAGGTCGAGGCTGTGGACCAGGAAGACCCGGACAAGGCGAAGGACAAGACGCATTTCGACAACCTGACGCCGCTGTTCCCGAACAAGCGCTTCATCCTGGAAACGTCGCCGGACGAGCTTTCCACCCGCGTGCTGGATCTGGTATGCCCCATCGGCAAAGGCAGCCGCGGCCTGATCGTCGCCCCTCCGCGCACCGGCAAGACCGTCCTCATGCAGAAGCTCGCGAACGCGATGCTCAAGAACAACCCCGAGACTTACCTCTTCATCCTGCTCATTGACGAACGGCCTGAGGAAGTCACGGACATGGAGCGCACCTGCCGCGGTGCGGAAGTGATCAGCTCTACCTTCGACGAGCCGCCCGAGCGGCACGTCCAGGTCGCGGAAATGGTCATTGAAAAGGCCCGCCGCATGATCGAGCACAAGCGCGACGTGGTCATCCTGCTCGATTCCATTACGCGTCTCGCCCGCGCCTACAACACGGTGCAGCCGCACTCGGGCAAGATCCTGTCAGGCGGCGTGGATGCCAACGCGCTGCACAAGCCCAAGCGCTTCTTCGGCGCCGCTCGCAATATCGAGGAAGGTGGCTCGCTCACGATCATCGCCACGGCCCTCGTGGACACGGGCTCGCGCATGGATGAGGTCATCTTCGAAGAGTTCAAAGGCACCGGCAACATGGAGATCGCCCTGGACCGGGCGCTGGTGGACCGCCGCATCTTCCCTTCCATCAACATCGAGCGCTCCGGCACGCGTAAGGAAGAGCTGCTCTACCACCCCGACGAATACAACAAGGTCGTCATCCTGCGCCGGGCGCTGACCGGGGTGCCGCCGGTCGAGGCGATGGAGCTGGTGCTCAACAAGCTCAAGAAGACCGGCAGCAACATCGAGTTCCTGCTGAGCATGGGAGTGGGGTAGAAAAGGCCGAAGGCCGAAATCCGAAGGCCGAAGGCCGAACCCTGGAGGCGTTGGGCGCTAGAGAGAGGAGTATTTAAGCGCAGCGACGCAGAGAGCGCAGAGGCACGCAGAGAGGGTGAAAGGAAAAAGTTCTTCTTCTCCGCGTTCCTCTGCGCTCTCTGCGTCTCTGCGTTGAAAGAGCTGCCACCCGGCGGGTTCGGGCTTCGGCTTTCGGGTTTGATCCGCGCGCCCCACGCTACCTCGCCTTGGGAACGACTTCCCACCGGCTCGTCTTCGCCGACTTGAGCACGGCGTCGCAGACGTACTGAGTCTCCAGCGCCTCCCGGAAGGTCGGGCCGGCTGGCTTGCCCTTGGCCACGCCCTCGAGGAAGTCTGCCAATTGGTGAACGAACGAGTGCTCGTAGCCGATCTGCAGGCCGGGCACCCACCATTTGCCCATGTAGGGATGATCGCCGTCGGTTACGTGGATGCTGCGCCAGCCGCGCACGCGGCCCTCATCGTGGTGGTCGAAGTACTGCAAACGATGGAGGTCGTGCAGGTCCCAGAAAATGGAGGCGTGCTCGCCATTGATCTCGAAGGTGTAGAGCGCCTTGTGCCCGCGGGCGTAGCGCGTGGATTCGAAGGTGCCCAGCGAGCCGTTCTTGAACCGGGCCAGGAACGCGCAGGCGTCGTCAATGCCGACCTTCTCCACCTTGCCGCTGAGGGCATGCTTGCGCTGCTTTACGAACGTCTCCGTCATCCCGGTCACTTGCTCGATGCTGCCGTTGAGCCACAGCGCAGTATCTATGCAATGGGCCAGCAGATCGCCGGTGACGCCGCTGCCTGCGACTTTCACGTCCAGTCGCCACAGGCCGGGGCCGCCCTGCGGCAGGTCTTTGGAGATCGTCCAGTCCTGCAGGAACTTCGCGCGGTAATGGTAGATGCGCCCAAGCCGGCCTTCATCAATGAGTTGCCTGGCGAGCGTGACGGCGGGGATACGGCGGTAGTTGTAGGAGACCATGTTGGGCACCCGGGCTTTCTCCACCGCCTTTACCATCGGCAAGGCTTCCGCGCCCGTCCGCGCGAGCGGCTTCTCGCAGAGAATCATCTTGCCGGCCTGGGCTGCCGCGGTCGCGACCTCGCGGTGCATATCGTTCGGCAGGGTGATGTCCACCAGGTCAATGTCCTTGCGGGCCACGAGCCTGCGCCAATCCGTTTCGCAGGACTCATAGCCCCACCTCGCCGCAAAGGCCTTGGCCCGCGCCGCGTCATGCGAGCAGACGGCCTTGGGAACAAGCTGATACTCCAGGTCGAAGAAGTTGTTGACCTTGCGAATGGCGTTAGCGTGGGCGCGGCCCATAAAGCCGGTGCCGATGAGGCCGACGTTGAGTGCTTTCATAGGGGGTTGTAGCGGTGCTTAGTGAACGATCATCTTTGCCCCACTCTGTAGCGAGTTGTGGGCCGTAGTTCAAGCCCCCGCTAGACGCGGAGCCGGAGCTTCGAAGTCGGAAGGCCTTCGGACTTACCTGACCGCCTGCACCGCGACGGCCACCAGCCCCAGTTGTGGCGGAGCGAGCCGCTTGAACGGCGCGCGGCTGAGGTCAATAACGCGGCCTGCACGCACGAATTCCATCGCCGGCCCGCGGTCCGTTATCGTCACCAACACGCTCCGTTGCTGATAGCTGGTCGAAGCCAGCGTCACCCGCACCCTGGTCCCCAAGGGAAAGAACCACGACGCGGCGGTGAACTTGTCGGGGTCGAAACGCTTGCCGTTGGCCATCAACTTGCCGCGGTGCTCCTCGCCGTACCAGGAGGCAAGGCCGGTGCTTCCATCCGCGTTGGCTCGCGGGATCGTGGTTCCGGCAAAGGACAAAGCCGCGCACAAGGTGAGGACCTTCGCAAGAGTAGCGGGAGGTTCAACACGAGATCCGGATTCGGCCAATGCGGCAACCACCACCGGCTCGCACGTAAACCGCAGCATCCCGGCCTCTCCGAACCGGCGCGAGACGGTGAGCGTCAAACGGGCTCTTTGTGGTGGGCCTCGCATGGATCAACCTAAGCTCGGCATCCGGACGGACACATGGGGTCTTCACCCCATATCGCCGTCCGCAGCGAAGGATGCTTGCAGGGGAGTCTCCTTTTTAACCACCGTTATCCGAGGCACTTGTGCACTCCAGGCCCCCGGCACCGATCCCCACCCTCTCCCTGGCGCCTCGGGATGCGCCGTAGCGAGTGCCCAGTGTGTCTCCCATGGGGCCCGGACCACATGGGAGACACACCGGGGACTCGCAAGGCGCAGGGGCCAGGCAGAGGGTTGACGGTGGTCGCCCCAGGAGGGCTATCGTGTCCGCGCGAACATCGTCCGCCACAGCCAATCCGAGCTCAGGGCCAGCGCGCCCAGGCTCGTGCGCAAGACGGGTGTGAGCATCATCCACTGCAGCCACCGTGCCCAGGACAGGCGCCCGGCGAAGGCCCCGTCGCAGGCGCGCGCGATTGCCCGCCGCGCGGCTGTCCACGTGATCTCACCCCGGCTGCAGGCGGCCAGGGGCGCCACAGCCATCTCCGCAGCTTCAAAGGCCATGGACATGCCATTGCCGGTGACCGGTGGGGTCATCGTGAGCGCGTCACCGATCGAGCAATCCTGCCGCCTCACGGCCCGCTGCGGCGTTAGAAACAGGCCCGCCACGGCACAGAAGGACGTCTCATCGAGTTGGGCGTTGTCCATGCGCTGCCACAACGGCGTCCCGGCCTGGCCGCGCAGTTGGTCGCGCCACGACATGACGCATCCTCCCTGTCGGCGAACGGGGCGACGGAACAGCCCGCATACGTTCACTTCTCCATTGCCCAGCCGAGACAAACCGACGTAGCCGTCCCGCGTGCCGTGCATCTCCAGGTCGGCGCTGAGGGCTACCTTGCGCGCGTGCACCTTCAGGCCAAACCATTGCCAGCCGTTGCTGGCGCTCTCCAACCGCCGCCCGCTGGCGCGCACAACCCCTTCCTCACAGCCGTCCCCGCGCCAGCGCTCGCCCTCGCGCAACTCGCCTCCGGCCTCCTGGAACAGCTTCGCCAGCAAGGCATCCATGTTGAAGCGCGACAGCGAGAGCGCCGGTGCGGGCAGCGGCCGCACGGACGAACGAGCCTCTCCCAGGAAGAAAGCGCCTGTGTTCACCGGCACGGCTCCCGCCCCGACCAGGTGCTCGCGCAAACCCAACCGCGCCAGCGTTGCCTGTCCCCGCCCGCTGATCAACTCGCCGCAGACCCGGTGCCGAGGATACCTGCCGGCCTCCACGACCGTCACCGGCACGCCCTGCCTCCGCAGTCCGATGCCGAGAGTCAGGCCCGCGAGCCCCCCGCCGACGATGGTGATGGGCTTGGCCTTCATCCCTGGCCGGGATGGTTGCGCCGCGCCACAAACAAATGGCTGACCCAGCCGGCAGGCCGCTCTTCCAGCGCCCACGCTCCGTCCGCCGGCCAAAGCCGGGATAGCTCGTCACCGGCAAAGCCGGCGCGAACGCTGACCGGGGCGTCGTTCTGGGTCACGCGATTACAGCCGATCACCCAAACCAGGCGGCTGCACGTGAGGGGCCAGGCGCCCCGGCGGGGTTCGAGAGCCACGAAGACCCTGCACAGGGGCGCGGCCTCGGCCAGCAGCTTCGTCAGCCGTGGGGCGGAGAAATGGTGCAAAAAGAGGTTCGCGACCACGGCGTCGGCGAACCCGACGGTTGGACGGCTGATCCAATCGAAGACATCCGCCGCCACCAGTTCGGTATGCCAGCCCAGCGCCTCAAAGGCTTGCTGCGTCTCCGGCGAGACCACACTTTGCCGGTCCACCAGCACCGCAGTGCCGCCGCCCCAGGCCCGCGGCAGGTGCTGCACTAGGTCCAGGAAGAACCTGCCATCGCCAGCGCCCAGCTCGACCACCCGACGCGGATGAGCCCGCGGCGAGAGTGCCGGGGCGCCCGAGGCAGTCCGCGCTTCTGCGGCGCCTGGGCCCAGCGCGGAGGGCGCTTCGCAGGCCGCCAGCGTCCGCGCCATGAGGCGGCTGTGGCCCATCCACGCGTTGAGGCGCAGAATGTCCCGCCGCGATCCGACGGCATACGGGTCCGCGGGCGACAGCTCATCCAGCAGTTCGGGTTCAACGCGGCGCGTCATGAACAGGCGGCGTTCACTCCACTTCCAGCAAAGCCCCGTGGCAGGCGAACCCGGCTCCAAAGGACGACATCCACCAATAGCCCCCGGGTGTCGAGTCGTTGCGGGCAGCTTCGAGCACGAAGAACACCGACGCGCTGCTCACGTTGCCGTACTCTTGCAGGACGGCCTCGCTCCAGCGCACATCGCGCGGCTCCAGCCCCAGTTGCTGGCGCAGCGCTGCCAGAACGTCGCGGCCGCCGGGGTGCAGGACCCAGCCCCTGAGTTGGGATCGCCCAATGCCGCTCCCGGTGAGCACGCCCTCGAGCACCGTGCCGGCGTGCTCCGCAGCCAGCGCGGGCACTTGCTGCCGCAGCACGTTGCGCAACATGCCCGCCCGTTGCTCGAACCGCAGCGCGTCACGCGACTCGGGGCATAGCAGAGCCGCGCTGGTCTTCCACTCGACGCGCCGCTGGCCGTTCGGGGAAGCTGTCAACACGGCGGCGCCCGCGCCGTCGCCGAACAGGCAGGCGCTGATGAGCACGCCCGGGTCGTCGTCGAAGTAGAGCGCGGCGCTGCACACCTCCACGCAGATGGAAAGCGCGCGCTGGACGCGGCCCGATTTCAACAGGGCCTCGGCGGCGCGCAAGTTCGGCAGCGCCGCCGCGCAGCCCTGGCCGACAAAATCCAGGCCCAGCGCGTCTGGGCGCAGGCCCAGCCGCTCGGAGACGTAGCTGGTCAGGCCCGGGCAAAGGTAGCCCGTGCACGTGCTGATGAGCAGCGCGTCTATCTGGTGCGGCTGGACTTCCGCCTCCGCCATAGCTCGTTGCGCAGCCTGCGCAGCCAGCAGGGGCGCATGCCGCGCAAAACGGGCGTGCAGCGCATCCGGCGTAAGATCGAAGGCTTCATCCAATGAATTCAGCGCCAGGTGCCGCGCGCGGATGCCGTTATCGCCCGTCAGAACTTTCCTTATCAGGGCGCACGACCGCGGGGCCAATTGCCGGCTCAAAGCGGATTCCCGAAAGGCCCCCCAGCATTCCCTCTGCGTGTAGCGCTGCGTGGGTGAAGCAGTCCCTAACCCCGTGATGAACATGCCCGAAGGTAGCGCCATTTTGCCCCCAGTGCCAGCCTGGACGAGGCCGCAGCAAGCGCCGGAATTCGTGAGGACATGCCACATGGTGTGATGTCTTTCTCTTGCGAACCAAACCAGGCTGGCTCATGGTATAGCCGTGCTCGTTTGCAAATCAGCCATGCGCCGCAACCAGCCGCTGGCGATGAAAGCCGGCCGGGGCCTCGTCATCCCAGCCTTCGCTGCCGCGCTCGTCCTGGCCACTGTCTTGCAAGCCGGCGCCAGTGACGGCGCGAGCTTCATATCACAAACCATCCTGAGCAACACCGTGATGGCGCCGGGACAGACCTTCACTCAGACCTGGACCATGAAGAATACCGGCACCACGACCTGGACACCGGCGGCGAGCGGCTACACGTTGAACCTCGCCGGCACGGACAGCCTGGGCGCCGTGCCGCTTACGGCGAGTCCCTACAGCACACCCTATCCACCCGCCGCGCCGATCAACAGCGGCAGCTCGGTTGCCCCGGGGGCGTCGGGCACTTTCAGCATGGCCTTCATCGCGCCGGAAGCCGTCGGCACGTATGCCGACCTCCTGCAAATGGCCAACGCCAGCGGCGCCGCGTTCGGCCCGACGGTCTCCGTGCAGGTCGTCGTGCAACGAGCCGGTCCAAGCGGGCAGTACGACCGCGCCAAAGCCGTGTCGTACGCGAACAACCGCGCCGCTTACATTTGCAGCGACGGCTACTTCTGGACGAACGGCGGGAGCTGGACCAACGCAGGCACGGTCGGGTTAACGCCCGTGCCCAATTACGTGGTCGGAGACGATTGCGCGCATTTCGTCTCCTGCTGCATCGGGAGCGAGTCGCACCTGAAGGGGGGCGGGCTTTCCATTGCCAGCCGGGTGCCTCCAAGCTACGGGGAACCCGGAGCCGCGCACCTGGTCCAGACCACCTTGCTGGCGGCCGGCCTGGCGGTAGAGGTGTCTTCCTTGAGCAGCATGGCGCCGGGCGATGTCATTGGCTGGAATTGGGAGGGGGACACCAACCTTGCGAACCTCGATCACGATACAGTTTACCTCGGCAACGGCGTGCTGGCGGCTCATTCCTCCTCGCACCTCGACGTATCGGCCAGTACCTATTACCAGAGCTCTACGCCAAACCTCGTGAGGCACCTAATCCACATCCTCGACAAGGCGGACACGATCCCGCCGACCCTGGCCACCAGCAGCCCGACCAACGGGCAGACCTTCTCCACTTCAAATATATCCGTCACAGGCACGGCCAGTGATGCGGGCTGCCCCAGCACCGGCGTGAGCCTGGTCCAGGCGCAGATGAACGGCACCGGCGGCACGTGGCAGACGGCGACCGGCACGAATACCTGGAGCGCCTCTGTATCGCTGAATTCCGGGTCCAACACCATTTACGTCCGCAGCCGGGACGTCGCGGGCAACTATTCTACCATCTCCTCGCTAACCGTGACCTATGCGCCACCGGACACGACAGGACCCGCCTTGGTAATTGCTTCGCCGACTAACAGCGCAACGGTTACCTCTGCCACCCTGCCGGTGAGCGGCACCGCCAGCGATAGCGGCTATGGCAACAATGGCGTCGCGTCGGTGACGGTCAACGGGGTCGGCGCCAGCGGGGGCACGGCCAGCGGCGCGGGCACGGCCAACTGGAGCGCGACGATAACCCTGAACTGCGGGACCAACCTGATCACGGTGACAGCCAAGGATTCTCTCAACAACTCGACCCAGAAGCAGATCCCCGTCACGTACAGTCCACCGCCTCCGTGTTTCGGCGGCCCATGTATCGGCGGGGCCGGGTTGCAGACCGTGGTGTCAGGCCTTTCAACCGGGGAGACGGTGGTCGTAGAGATCTCCAGCGATCTCCAACACTGGACGCCGATTCAAACCAATACGGTCAGCGGTCCAACTCTCTCATTGACCAACGCCATTAATCCAACCCTCGCCAGCCAATTCTTCCGCGCCCGAGTGCAGTAATACCAGGCCCACTGCACCTGGGCGTCCCCGCAAGCGCCAGGCCCTGCCCCGCCCAGTGTCCAAATCAGGACACGTGCCCATTCCAACCCGACCGGGACTGCACCTGAGCCCCTCCTTATGCTCTCCATATGCACAAGATAGATAACTTTGTTATCTATCTTGTGCATATGGAGGGGTAGTGGCGAGCATAGGGAGGGGCTCAGGTGGGACTATGGCGGGGCCTTTCCGGCAGGCCTTCGCCGGGGTGGGTTCCCGAAGAGCGCGCGCACCCGGGGATTGCGATTTTGCGTGGCTTCCGGCGGCGGTGGTGGTATAAGCAAGGACGAGGCTTACGATGAAAACAGGCGACCCCAGTATGAGCGGCGGACCGAAGGTCCTCGGGCGGGTGGCGTTCCTGGACGGGCGCGGCGACCTGCCGATGCTCCAGGTCACAACCCAATGGAGCACGGCTGAGATGTATCTGCACGGCGCGCATGTCACGCATTTCCAGAGGAAGGACGAGGCGCCGCTGCTGTTCCTGAGCCAATGCAGCCGGTTCGGCCCGGGGCAGCCGATCCGGGGCGGCATTCCCATTGTGTTCCCGTGGTTCGGGCCGCGCGAGGGGCTGGCGCAGCACGGCTTTGCGCGCGTGGTGGATTGGGACTTGAAGGAGTTCGCCCCGGCCGCCGACGGCAGCGTCAGTGTCCGGTTTCGCCTCCCGCAATGCCCCGAGGCGGGCGGGTTTCCGCCGTTCACGGCGGAATACGTCGTCACCGTCAACCAGGCCCTTACGCTCCAACTCATCGTGAAGAACGATTCGCCGGAGCACGAGTTCCTGTTCGAGGAGTGCCTGCATACCTACCTGGCGGTAAGCGACGTAACTGCCGTAACCGTCAGCGGCCTGGCGGGAGCGACCTACCAGGACAAGCTGGCCAGTTTCCTGGAGAAGACCGAAACGAACGACGCCATCCGCATCGGCTCGGAGGTGGACCGCACTTATCTGAATACGACCGGGCGGGTCGAGGTGCTGGACCCGCGACTGGGCCGGCGCATCCACGTCGAGAAGAGCGGCTCGGCGTCCACGGTGCTTTGGAACCCCTGGATATCCAAGTCCCAGCAGATGCCGGATTTCGGCAACGACGAATACGAGCGCATGCTGTGCGTCGAGTCCGGCAACATCGCCGCCAACAGCATTTCTCTCCCGCCGGGGGGCAGTTCAAGGCTCCAGGTGGTCCTCCGCAGCGAGGCGCTGAAGTAGCCTGATCGCCCATGACCCTCGCCGACATTCTCAGCGACGAAGAACTGCGCCGCCGTGAGTTCCCGGTGGTGCAGCACAAAGTGTTTCTCGCCCATGCCGGGGATTGTCCCCTGCCGAGGCGGGTTGCGGAAGCCGTGGCCGGCTACGCGCGTGAGGCGGCTAACGGCGACCAGGAGCGGGTGGTCTATCCTGCGATTCTCGAAAAGGGACGCAAGATCGGCGCGCAGCTCCTCCAGTGCCAGCCGGAGGAGGTGTCCTTTGTAGGCCCCACCTCGCTGGGGCTGAGCTTCATTGCCAGCGGGCTGCGGTTCCGCAAGGGCGACAACATCCTTATCTACTTCGACGACTACCCCTCCAATGTGTATCCCTGGCTTGCGCTGGCGGAGCAGGGCGTCGAAGTGCGGCTGATGAACACGCGCGGGCTGGGCGTCATACGCCCGCGGGACGTGATGGGGCAGGTGGACGAGAACACGCGGTTGGTCGCGCTGGCCTCCTGCCATTTCATCAGCGGCTACCGGCTGGATTATCAGGCCATTGGCCGCGAACTGCGCGAGCGCAATATCCTGTTCTGCCTCGATGCCATCCAAAGCCTCGGCGCGTTCCCCACGACGGTCGAGCAGGTGGACTCGCTGGCCGCCGATGCGCACAAATGGCTGCTCGGGCCGTGCGGCGCGGGGTTGCTGTACGTGCGCAAGGGCCTGCACGAGAAGGTCAACCCGCCCATTTACGGCTGGCACAACGTCCAGTGCCCGAACTTCGTGGCCCAGGAGCATATCGTGCTACGGACCGGCGCGCAGAAGTTCGAGGCTGGCACGCACAACCTGCTGGGCATCGTGGGCCTGGTCGCGGCGATGGAGCTGATCCTTGAGCTTGGGGTCGAGAACATTGCCCGCGAACTGTTGCGCAAGCGGGCGCTGCTGGTGCCTGCCCTGGAGGCCAAGGGCTTCGCGGTGTTGGAACCGAAGATGCCCGCCGAAGCGGCCAGCGGCATTGTCTCCTTCAGCAAGCCCGGGGCGGACCTGGCGGCGCTCCATAGCAAGCTGGAGGCAGCAGGCATCGTCACCTCCCTTCGCGGCGCTCGCGATGGCGCGCAATACATCCGCCTGTCCCCGCACTGCTACAATACCGATGCCGAGCTGCACCGGATGCTGGAAGCGATCTGATCCCCGCAGCCCAACCCGTGCGCCCCACCGATATTCAGCCCATTGGCCAGGAACTCGCCATCCGCTGGGAGGACGGCACCGAGAGCTTCATCCCGCTGGAGAAGCTGCGTCGCGCCTGCCCTTGCGCTGGCTGTAAAGGGGAGATGGACGTGATGGGCAACCTGTACAAAGGCCCGGAGCAGTCCCTGGCCGCGAACGCCTTCCAACTCGTGCGCGTGGACCCGGTGGGCACTTACGGCCTCCAGCCTGTTTGGGCCGACGGCCACGCGACGGGCATTTACTCGTTCGACTACCTGCGCCGCGTGGCAGAAGTGGCGTGAGTTCGGCTCTGAGCGTCGGCCAAAAGGAAGTAGCGTAAGCCTCCAGCTTGCGCTCGTCCCAACAATCCTCTGGATTGTTCGGAGGACGCGTCAGGTGCGGCAACCCGGAGGGTTGCCGGGACGGACGCAAGCCGGAGGCTTACGCTACTGGTTGAAAAGTTAGAAGGCGGCTATACCGGCTTGGGCATCGGCGTCCAGGCGCCCTTCTTCTGGCTGCTCTTGACGCAGGTCTCGATGAACGCGATGCCGGTCCAGCCGTCCTCGACGCTGGCGTACTTGGAGCCGTCGCTCTTGAAGGGCTTGCCTGCCTTCCAATTGCGCACGTCGGCCTCAAAGCAGCGGTGCAGCCGGGCAAAGGCGTCGTGGAACGCTTCGGGATGACCCGCCGGGATCGTGGGCTCGGCCATCAGGTCGGCCGGGACGTCCTTGGGCAGGAAGCCGTCGCCTGGGCTGACCGCGCCGCGCCAGTACACGCGGTCGGGCTGGCCCGAGAGCATGATTGTGACCGCCTCGGGCTCCTCCTGCCGCCAAACCAGGGTGCCCTTGGTGCCGGAGACTTCGATGCCCAGGTCGTTCTTGTGCCCGATGCAGATTTGGGAGGCGCGAACCAGGGCTTTGCCGCCATTGCTGAGCTTGCAGTAGATGGTGAAGTGGTCATCGAGCTGGCGGCCTTGCACGTAGGTTTCAAGCTGCGCGCTGAGATCCGACACTTCCAGCCCCGTGACGTAGCGGAGCTGCATCAAGGCGTGGGTGCCAATGTCGCCGCCGCAGCCGGAGCCGCCGGCACGCTTGGGGTCAACGCGCCAGGAGGCCTGCTGCTGGCCGGTGTCTTCGAGCTTCGTGGCCAGCCAGCCTTGCAGGTAGTAGCTGTCCACCCATCGCACGTCCCCAAGCAAGCCGCTGCGGACGATGTAGCGGCTGAACCGGCTGGTCCAGTGCCCGAGGTAGGTATGCGCCACGCCGAAAGGAACCTTGAGCTTGCGGGCGGTGCTCACTAACTCCGCGGCCTCCTTCAGGTTCAAGCACAGGGGTTTCTCGCAGAACACGGCAATGCCGGCCTTCATGGCCTTCATGGCCGGGTCGTAGTGGACGAAGTTGGGAGTGACGATGAGGACGTAGTCGAGCTTCTCGGCCTCCGGGAGCTTAGCATTGGCGGCGATCATCTCGTCGTACGAGCCGTAGCCTTTGATCGGGTAAGGCCAATTGGCGGCTTCTTCCAGGGCGATCTTGGCGTCGGGGAACAGCGCGCCGGCGACTACGCGCCTCGTGCCATCAAAGTGGATGGCCTTTTGGTGCGGATGGACGATGAAGGCGCCGCGCCCGCCGCCGACCAGGCCGACATTGAGAGGTCTATTGGACATAATGGAGTCTCCTGTTTCGTAGTTGTTGAATTGAGTGCATGTGTTACTGCGTCGTGTGCTCTTCGGGACACATCGAAAGCGTCCGAGAATAAGGGGGGCGCCAGGCCGTGTTCAAGGACAGAACGCGCCTGTGCGTCAGAGAGCAGGGCCAATTCATGAAGGGTGGTAGGGACGCGTTCCACCGGGTCCCCATCTTCCCGAGATAGCAGGGACGCGGTGGGATGCCTCCTTACCACGCTTCATGAATCGGCCCTGGTCAGAGAGCCACGGCAGCACAAGAAACACACGAGCTTCAGCCGCTCGCGCCGGTCCGAGACTTGCCCCTCCCCGCTACGCCACAGTAGCGAAAAACAAGCCTCGAAGCCCGACCGCAATGCTCAGCCACCTTCTCGTGTGTTTCCTGTGCTGCCGTTCATGGCGAATAATGGTCCGCTGCGCTCGGCGCCTGGAGCAGCGCCGGCGCGGTGTAAATCACATGCCAGGACTCTTCGCCGCCGCGCCCGGCCGGTCAACCAGCGCCAACGCCAGAACGCGTTGCGCGGCGATCTGGTCACTCATCACGTCCGATGCCTGTGCGCCCGCCGGCGGCTCCTGGACCGCGGGCCGCGTCCTGGCTATGCGGCGAAAAGCATCCTTCACGAAGGCCTGGGTCAGCTCGTCAGCCGCCGCCATCTGGGTATCGAGCTGAAGCACGTCGTCGCAGAGGAACACATCCAACTGCCGCGTCGCTTCGGCCACGCGTCCGTCCTGGATTTTCCGCAGCGCCAGGCTCAGGGTCTGGTCCGCGTGGAGGCGATCCAGGGTGACCGCGAGCGTCTGCGAAGACTCCACCTGGCGTTCCAGGCCGATGTAGGAGGCTGCGCCGATCATCCCGGCCAACACGATCGCCGCACCGGCAACGGGCACCAACCAGTCTATGCGAATGTATTTCCGATTCATAAAATTGACCCTCTAACACACTGTTCCCTGCATTCGGGCACCACCACCCAGATCATTGGACAGCTCAGCCCGTGCTTGCTCACACTCCTGCCAGCCAATGCTTCCCTACTACTTATTAAGCAGCCACGGAGAAAAGTTACGCTAAAAAGTGCCGCGGCTTCGAATGAACCGGGCGGGTTCAAGAACACGCAGGCCAGGCTCGGTTCCCCAGATCAGCCGTTTGGTTTCCAGGTTCACGATCTTCGCTGTCACCTTATACGACACCCGTACGGGGACCTTTAGTATAATGAAATGTGAGGCCTCGGCCGGAGCGCGCCCATCCTCGGGGGGCAGCACGTCCAACATTGGCGGCGCGCTCAGATGCTTTGGCGTGCTGCGCCCGAGGGCGGGCGCGCTCCGGGCGGCTTTGTTTTAACTTGAAAAGCGCCGCGCATAGGGGACTGTAGGTTCAGCCGCGAGAGGGCTGAACGTGCGGACGACGGAAGGATTTTCTATGAAGCGCATTGCGATTTTGCTGGTGGACGATCACACGGTTGTCCGGCAAGGGCTTCGGGCGTTGCTCGAAAGCGAAGGCGACCTGAAGGTTGTGGGCGAGGCCGAGAACGGGCGCCAGGCCGTGCGCCTGGCCAAGAAAACGTCGCCGGACGTAATCGTGATGGATGTCGCCATGCCGGTACTCAATGGCATCGAAGCCACCCGCCAAATTGCGAAGGACCTCCCGGCGACCAAGGTGCTGGGCCTGACATCCTATGGTGACGACGAGTATGTGGCGCAGTTAATGCAGGCCGGCGCCAGCGGGTTCCTGATCAAGCAAACCGCCGCGGACGATCTGCTGAAGGCGATCCGGGAGGTCAGTCACGGCGGGACCTACTTCAGCCCCTCCGTGGCCAGGCGAATGCGGGATATCAAGGACGCGTTCGTGGCCAACGGGCACCACCCGAGCAAGGCCGGCGAATTGACCTCACGCGAGTCGGAGGTGCTGCAGCTTATTGCCGAAGGCTTCGCGAACAAGCAGGTTGCCGCCGAGTTGTCCATCAGCATCAAGACCGTCGAGAAGCATCGGCAGCAGGTGATGAACAAGCTCAACATCCACGACGTGGCGGGGCTTACGCGCTACGCTATCTCGAAAGGCTGGGTCGAAAGCGCCGGGCGCGTGCCAATCCCAGGCTAGCCACGCCGCACGGGTAGCTGTCGGAGCCGCCTATTCCCTCGGATTGAAGCGCGACTCGCGCGCCAGTTGCTCCCACAGCTTGCGCTCTGAGTCCGTGACCCGCTTCGGCACCTCGATGCGGGTCGCGACAATGAGGTCGCCGCTGCCGCCCCCGCGCTGGGGCAGGCCGCGACCCCGCACGCGCAGCTTCTGCCCGTTCTGCGTGCCGGGAGGCACTTTGATGCGGACATTCCCGCCCAGGGTGGGCACGGAGATGCTGGTGCCGAGGACTGCCTCCCAAGGCGCGACTTCCGCCTCGTAAATGAGGTTGTGGTCTTGCACGTCAAAGTCGGGGTGCCGCGCCAGGCGGACGCGCAGGTAAAGGTCGCCTGCAGCGCCTCCGCCCATTCCTGCCTCGCCCCGCCCCGCGACACGCAGCCGTTGGCCTTCGGTGACCCCCGCCGGAATCTTGACCTGGTAGGTTTCGGTCTTCGTAAGCTGCCCGGTGCCGCCGCAGGCCGGGCAAGGCCGCCGGTTGCGCTGCCCGGTGCCGCCGCACTGGTCGCAGACCACCGCGTGCCGAATTGAGACCGAGCGCACGGAGCCGCGCATCGCCTCCTCCAGCGTGACCATGATATCGCCCTCGATATCCTGCCCGCGCTCGACGCCGAAGTCGGTTTCGGCAAACGGGCCTGCCTGCCCGAAGCTCCCTGCCCCGTGGCTGCCTCTGGAGCCGAACAACTGCTCGAAGAAATCGCTGAACCCCGTGCCGCCGAAGTGGAATTCATATCCCTCCCCGGCAGGCCCACGCCGTGCGGAAGTGCGTCCGCGCGCAAAGGACTCCCAGCCGGGCGGCGGATGGAACTCGGCGCCGGATTGCCAATTGGGGCCCAGTTCATCGTACTTCTTGCGCTTGGCCGGGTCGCCCAGAACCTCGTAGGCCTCGTTGATTTCCTTGAAGCGCTCCTCGGCTTGCTTCTTGTTCTTGGCCACATCGGGGTGGTACTCGCGGGCCAGCTTGCGGAAAGCCTTCTTGATCTCGGTATCGCTCGCCGTGCGCGACACGCCCAGCGTTTCGTAATAATCCTTATATTGGACTGGCATAAGCGATGCCGGGGATTACGGCAGAAAGTGTCTGCGGATGCCAGAGAAAAGCCTTTGGGGCGTCAAAGCTTCCGCTGCGCCACGCGTTGGAAGTCGCTTTCCCGCCGCAGGGAGGATTTCAAGAGCGCGACCTCTCGCAGCAGTGCCTTAACGGCCCTGTCGAAAGCCGGCACGGGGTCGGCCCCGGACTTCTCGCTCTGCAGGATGTTGGATGGCAGGCGCAGGGTGAGGGCCGCCGCAAAGAGCGGCTTTCTGGGATGCCGTTCGAGGCTAACTTGCAGATGGACGGCATCCGCAGGGAAGTGCTCGAGGTGGCTCTCCAGCTTGGCAACCTTCTGCTCCAGCTTGGACAGCAATTGCCCATGTGGGCGCATGCCCTTGGTCGTCAGATTCCATTTCAGTGCCATAGGCTACTCCAATGTCTGAAAGGCGCGGGCGGGGCGGCGAGTTGCGGAAAGCGCGGCGCAAACGTTGCGTTACCCCCGTTCCCTGCCGGCTCCGCGCCTACTTCCGCTTCGCATTGTCCACCGTCAGATAAAGCATGCCGCCGCCGCCATTGCTGCCGCCGCGCCAAACACGCAGGAGAATGGTATCGCCCTTGGCCTTGTCGCTCAGAGCGACGGCCTCGTTGGCGCTACTCACCGGCTCGCGATTAATGGCGACAATGACATCCCCCGCCTTGAGCCCCGCCTCGGCGGAGTTGGAATCGGGCGCCACGCTCGTGACGTAAGCACCCTGGACACTCTTCGGGATTTCAGCCTGGCGGCGGGTGCTGGCGTCCAAATCGCCCAGGTCGGCGACTTCCACGCCGTCGAGCGAGTCCATGTCGGAGTGGCTGTGCTGCGGCGCAGGCTGAGCACGGCTGCCTTGGGCCATGAGGTCGTCAGGCATTGTGCCCAGCGTGAGCGCCAGGGTCTTCTCCTTGCCGTCCCGCAGGAGTTTGAGGCTGACCTTTGTGCCGGGCGCCGTTTGCGAGACCAGCAGGCGCAGTTGGCGCATATCCATGACCTTGTGGCCGTTGAACTCGATCACGAAGTCCCCTTCCCGGGCGCCCGCGCCGGCGGCAGGAGAATCAGGCTGGACGCTCGTGACCAACGCCCCCTCGACCCCCGGGAGGCCGAACTGCCGGGCCAGCTCCGGCGTAACGTCCGGCTGCAATGAAAGACCCAGGTAGCCCCGCGTGACTTTGCCTTCCCGAATCAGGCGCTCCATGACGTAATGGGCCATGTTGATAGGCACGGCGAAGCCCACGCCCTGGTTGCCGCCGCTACGGCTGAAAATGGCCGTGTTGATGCCCACCAGCCGGCCTTCAGCGTCCACGAGTGCGCCGCCCGAATTGCCGGGATTAATGGCGGCGTCGGTCTGGATGAAGTTCTCGTAGTTGTTGATGCCGAAGCCGCCTCGCGCCAGGCCGCTCACGATGCCCATCGTCACGGTCTGCCCCACGGCAAACGGGTTGCCCACCGCGAGCACCAGGTCGCCGACCTCAAGCTTGTCGCTGTCCGCCAGGGTGATCGCCGGAAAGTCGTGCCCCTCGACCTTCAGCACCGCCGTATCCGTCGCCGGGTCAGTGCCGACCACTTTGGCGTCAAACTCCTTTTCGCCTGAGGCCAGGGAGACCTTAACCTTGTCCGCGCCCTCGACCACGTGGTTGGCGGTTAGGATATAGCCGTCGGGCGAGACGATGACGCCCGAGCCCAGTCCTCGCTCGTGGAAAGTGTGGGGACGGCCCTGATCGCCGAACTCATCGCCGAAGAAGCGGCGCCACATCGGATCATTCAGGAAGGGCATGGCCTGCTCGTGAACGGTGAGCGTCGAGTAGATATTGACCACGCTGGGAGCGACCTTCTTGATGATCGGGGCGTAGCTCGTCGCCGCTTTGACTTCGTGCCGCAAGGGCGAGTCATCCACCTTCAGCCGGGCGGGCGGGTTGTTGGTGGCCGCCACAGGCTTCGACCAGCCCGTAATGGGCGAGACGGCTAACGCGGCTAGTCCCAGCAGGGCGGCTGCGCGCAACTGGAGCAAGGGTCCTATAGTCCTGTTCATTGTCATCTAAATCGGGTCTTGCGCGCCGAACGGCACGATCCTATGTGCTGGCGGAGGTCACGAGTCGCGCTTGGGTCGTTGGCACGCACCCATACGGCAGCAAGACGCTCGCCCACGCCGCCCTCTGGAACGGTTCGGCCTTCCATGCGCCCAAAGTTCCCCCCACCCCGGAGCTTTGTCAAAGGAAACGGGGGCGGGCTGGAGTTGCCTTCCCCGGCCCCGCTGGTGCCGCGGTTGCCGCTGCCTGGTTCCCAGGGCGCGCCGGCTCTTCGCGCAGGGAAATGGCGGGGAGGTACTCTCCTATCTTCCGCCGCTGCCACCAATCGCCGGTCTTGCGGCGCGTCGCGAAATCAGTGAAGTGATAGTCATAAAGCACGGCGCGGATGTATCGCGGCGGTTCATGGGGAAAGGGGTTATGCCCAAGCAGCCCCAGGACGCCGGGCGAGCCCTGCAACAGGCGCCCGCAGAAGTTCAGCACCCAGAGATTGCGCCGGATATCACCGAGGGCGGCAAACCACATTTGCCAATCCAGCCGGGGCATGTGCGGCTCGACAAATGCCGGACGCCGCTTCAGGTCGCCCGGCTTGTATTTGAATTCGTACTCCAGCCACTTCACCCCGTCGTTGCTGCCTTCGATGATGACCTCCGGGCGGGTCGTCGTCATGACGGCAAACAGGCCGTAGCTGTTGAAAGTGCGAAATGGGGACACCCATATGTATGTAGCAAGGAACGGCATAGGCCACGGCAGCATTCGCCCCCGGAGAGCGTCAATGTGCATCAGGCCGAGCACGACCGAAACGCACGCCAGCGGCACCGTGACCTGCAAAGGCCATTTCCGGCGTGCCGGGGCCGAAGACTGGGGAGCCCCGGCGGCCTGTGGTCCTGCATTGGGACTATGAACCCACCCCTCGCCCGGCCTGTGGCCACCCTCTCCCCATCCGATGGGGAGAGGGAAGGGGTGAGGGGCGTGCGACGCGGATCGAGGTTCATGGAGAGAGGGAGGCTGGGCTCTCATTCGGCGCGGCAGGACCTTCGTCAGGGCCGCATCGTCGAGCAGGAGCAAGCAGAGAGCAATCGTGAGCAGGTTGAAGAACCCATAGTTGCCGGTCAGCATGATGAGCACTTGGAGGAAGAGCTGCGCCCAGCAGGCGAATTGGCGCAGCCGGCGCGGCGCGAAGACCAGGAACGGGACTACTAGCTCGATGCCGAACATGATGACGATGGAGGCCTTCTGGGCCAGGGCCGGCAGTTGGTTGGCATACCACGCGATCCAGGTCGGCAGCGGCTGGGTGCCGTAATGGTAATCCAGCGCCGTCAGATGCCGCCAAGTCGTGTCGCCGCTGGCCAGCTTGACGCAGCCGGACTCGAAGATCAGTTGGAATAGCAGCCAGCGCATCAGCCAGAGCACCACCCGGGAAGGGGGTGTTTCCGCGGCCAGCAACGCCGGCCCGCGCACCAGCCATCGCGGCGACACTTGCAGCGGCGCCAGGAATATCGCCAGGAACCCGGCCTGCAGCAGCAGGATGTCCCATTGGAAGCTGAGGAACTCGACGCATACCGTGCTGAGCGAGAGGTAAATGAGCCACAGCAGGAACAGGCACGGCGCCGGGGCGATGCCGAGGATCAGGAGCGCCGCGAGCACCGTCCCGGCAGCGCATTGGACCTTCAGGCATCTGTCGCTTGCGTTGAACCAGCAGAACGTGGGCACGAGGTGATACCGGTCCAGCCCGATCCGCGCCGCTTCCACCTGGTGCCGCAGCACGGACATGGTTTCCCCAGCCGGCTGAATGCCCTGGCGGCCCACCAGGCCGATGATCTGCGTCCAGAGCGATACGAAGGCGATCAGGTAGATGATGCCCAGCGCCCGCAGGAAGGCCCAGCGCACCAGGAAGTGGGTCGGCTGCTCCAGGTTATGCCCCCAGGAGAAGCGCGTGAGCGCGGAGAAGAACGTGCGGTGCCTGGCCACGAGCCGATACCCCAACTCCGCCGCGCGGGCAAAGGGAGGCAGGCGGTAATACAGGTCCAGCAGCCAGTGCTCGTGCGGCTTATGCGCCAGGGTCCGGAACACCGCTTCGGCCCCACCAAAGACCGCCCCTTCCGGCTCGATCAACTGCACGGCCGTCTCGAACTGCTGCCGTGGCACCTCCGGAAACCATTCGGCGATGCGCAGGTCCTGGAACGGCAAATACTCCACCGCCTCGCCCGTGGCCTGGCGCCAGCGCCGAATCCAGAGCGAGCAGAAGCAGCAATCGCCGTCATAGATCATGAGCGGCTTTGCGGGCGGCGAAGCTACGCGGAGGTCGGATCTCACCTAGCCACTAATAGCCCGGTTCCCAGGCTGCCGCCATAGCCTATCTTGGGCCTGGATTGCTCGGACGTGCCCCCTTGGCTTAAGGTGCCGCTCGTGATCTGCCTTGGCCACAAGGCCATCACACGCTACGCATCTATCACAGCCGCCGCCCCGCTCGTGGTGAGCAGGATGCCCCACGCTAGGGTCCCGACCCCATTGCGCATGACGGCAGGGCTGCCACCTTTTCTTTCTGGCGATGAGTGACGACTGTGGAACCCCCCGAGCCGAGGCGATCCGCCGAGAGCTGGCAGGCTTGCTGAACGCATCGGAACTCCACCGGCTGCGGCTGGAAAAGCTCTGGCGAGAGATTGAAAGCTTGGAGGGAGCGGTACAGGCGGCGCAACTTGCGAGGAGTGATTCCGGGCGAAGACGGGAGGCACGAAGTTCCAAGCGGCGAACCTCCTGAGGCGGCCTCGAATCGCCCAATGCCGCTATCGCCAGACTGACCTAACTGCTGCCACCTGGATGATGGCGTTCCAGGGACAATGACGAGCGAGCACCCTGGCCGCGAATGATTGCGGCGCACGGCGAGAAAAGTTAGCGGCGCTCTGCCGAGACGCCGCTACGCTCAGGTTGATGGTCCCAAGGCGGGGCCATGGGCCATGCGGGCTCCCCAAAAAGCGCTATTGACGCCCCTGCCCGCTTTTGCTAGTTTGCACTTGTGAATGGCAAACTGAACCTGCTGCTATCGAGCGCGCTGCTGCTGCGCCGCGCGGCAGTCGGGTTGTAGCCTTTCACTGGAATCTACTTAACCCCACTGCCGCAGGCGGCAGTGGGGTTTTCATTTCCCTGGCCGCCCGGCAGTGTTACCTAGAAAGCGAAACGACCATGCTTAAAGAACCGTCTGCCAAATACCGCCCGTTCCCGCCGGTCCATTTGACCGAGCGGCAGTGGCCCACCCGCACCCTCACGCGCGCGCCGATCTGGTGCAGCGTGGACCTCCGGGATGGCAACCAGGCCCTGGCTATCCCCATGAACGTCGGCCAGAAGCTCGAACTCTTCCAACTCCTGGTAAAATGCGGCTTCAAGGAGATCGAGGTCGGCTTCCCCTCGGCCTCGAACACCGAGTTCACCTTCAACCGGCGGCTGATCGAAGAACACCGCGCGCCCGATGACGTGTGGCTCCAGGTGCTCGTGCAGGCGCGCGAGGACTTGATCGAGCGCACGTTCGCGTCGCTGGCCGGGGCGAAGAAGGCCATCATCCATCTCTACAACTCGACCTCCCCGGCGCAGCGCCGCGTGGTGTTCGGCATGTCCAAAGAGGAGATTCTCCGCGTGGCCGTGCGCGGCGCCACCTGGATCCACGAGCGCCTGCCGATGCTCAAAGGCACCGAAGTCCGGCTGCAATACTCGCCGGAGAGCTTCAGCGCGACCGAGGTCGAGTTCGCCAAGGACGCCGCCGAAGCCGTGATGGACGTCTGGAAGCCCACGCCGCAGCACAAGATGATCCTCAACCTCCCGGACACAGTGGAGGTGGCCACGCCCAACGTCTATGCCGACCAGATCGAATGGACGTGCCGCAACATCAGGAACCGCGACTCGCTCCTCATCAGCCTCCACACGCACAACGACCGCTCGACGGGCGTTGCCGCCACGGAATTGGGCCTCCTCGCCGGGGCCGACCGTGTGGAAGGCACGCTCTTCGGCAACGGCGAGCGCACGGGCAACCTGGACATTGTGACGGTCGCCCTGAACCTTTACATGCAGGGCGTTGATCCGCGGCTTGATTTCACCGACCTCAATACCATCTGCGACGTGTACGAGCGTTGCACGGGCATGACCATTCCGCCGCGGCATCCGTACGCCGGAGAGTTGGTCTTCACCGCGTTCAGCGGCTCGCACCAGGATGCCATCAAGAAGGGCCTGGCCGAGTGGGAGGCGGGCCGGCAGAAGTATTGGGACGTGCCCTACCTCACCATTGACCCCGCCGACATCAGCCGCCAGTACCGCGAGGTCATCCGGGTTAACAGCCAGTCGGGCAAAGGTGGGGTTGCCTACCTGCTGGAGACGGAATACGGCATCGAGCTGCCCAAGGAAATGCAGCGCGAGTTCGGCCCCATTGCGAATGAGGAAGTGGACCGCCTCGCGCGCGAGGTCAGCGGGGCCGAGCTGAAAGCCATGTTCTGGCGCGAATACATCGAGCGCACGGCCCCGTGGCAGCTCCAGGGCTTCCGAACCGAGAGCCGCGACGGCAAGGTGCGCTGCCGCGCGCGCCTGCTCCGGGATGGCAAACCGGTCGAGATCGCCGGCGAAGGCAACGGTCCGCTGGCCGCGCTCGTGCACGGCTTCGGCAAGGCGGGCGTGCCGCGGTTCGAGATCGCCAGCTACAGCGAGCACGCCCTGAGCGCGGGCGAGGAAGCCGCCGCCATCGCCTACATCCAGATCAAGCACGCGGATGGCCGGGCGCGCTGGGGCGCAGGCGTGGATACCAATATCGAGCTGGCCTCGGTCCGCGCCGTGCTCAGCGCGCTGAACCGCTCCTGAGGCGGGACACCATCTCGTTGAGCCGAAGCCTGGCACACCAGCCCCTCACCCCTTCCCTCTCCCCATCAGATGGGGAGAGGGCGGGCGCAGGGAGTCTCCCTCGCGGTTAATCCGCCTGCACTCGGTTCACTTCTCTCCCACGCAGAACAGGTGCTTCTCCCCGCGGAGCAGCAGGCGATTGGACACGGGCACCGGGGAGGCGATGATTTGCTCCTCCATCCGGTTCTCGGCCAGCACCTTGAACTCACCTTCCACCGGGGCGACAAATACCACCCCGTCGTCCCGGGCGGCGTAAATCTTTCCCGCCGCAATCACCGGCGAGGCATGGAACTTGGCGCGGCCCTTCGGGAAGGCTCCTTGCCAGAGGGTCTTGCCCGTGCCCGGCTCGATGCACTCTACGGTCCCGTCGTCGCGCAGCACATAGACGCGCCCCTTGTCCACCGCCGGCGTCGGCACAAACGTCCCCACGTCCTCACGCTTCCAGGCCCGGTGCGTCGCCGTCACGTCGCCCTTGCCGCCCAGGCGAATGCCGTAAAGGCGGGGTTGGGCGCGATCGGCCCGGCCACCCGGCACCACCACGATATCTCCCGCCAGCACGGGCGAAGCCACCGTCGGCCAATTGCCCATAGCGCGAGGGTTGAAATCGCCGCACCACCAAAGAACCTGTCCGTCCGCCGCGTCATGGGTCGTGATGTGCTCCGCGCCCCAGACCAGCACGGCCTCTTTTCCCTCCTGCCGCAGCACCAGCGGGCTCGCATAGCTCTCGTCGCCTTCGACGGGTGTTTCGTAATTGCGCGGCACTTTCCACAGGAGCTTCCCGCTGGCCTTGTCGAACGCCGCCACCCAGGATTCGCCGTGGTGCACCCGGGCGATGACCACGGCCTTTTCGGTGAGCACCGGCGAGGTACCCTCGTCCCAATAGAGGTGCACCGGCCCGAGGCCCGCCACCAGGTTCGTCTGCCAGCGCACCCGCCCGTCCATCTCCAGCGCCGCCAGCGTGCCGCTTTTGAAATGAACGAACAGGCCCTGCCCGTCGGTCGCCGCCGATGGATTGCTGCCCGAGCCGTTCCGATTCTTGCCGACCTCTTCCGGCCCGAAGGTTCGCTCCCACAGCGGCTTGCCCGCCCAGTCGAAGGCCAGCACCGCGTCCAGGCCGTTGATAGGCGCCGTGAGCACGATCTGCCCGGCCCAAACGATCGGCGTCGAGCACCCCTTGCCGGGCAGTGGCGCTTTCCAGAGGACATTCGTGGCATCCCATTGCACGGGATACACGCCCGGCGCCGCGCTGCCGTTGTCGTGCGGGCCGCGCCAGCGAGGCCAGTTCCCCGGGTCCTCCGCCGCGACGCCGCAGGCCGGCGCAAGCTTCGCCACCAGGCACGCCAGCAGAAGGCGTTGAATCAGGATGCGCTTCACGTCTTTCATTCGCCTATTGGCCTCCGGTCATCCGCCCCGCGTATTCCTCTGTCAGCAGCAGATACTTATTGCCGAACTCCAGGCTCGGCTCGATCTCCGACCCTTCGTGCCACTCATTCCAGGACGTGATCAGCACCCAGTCCGGTCTGGCCTTGATTGCCTCCTGCCAGAGCACGCGGTAAACCTCCCCGTCCAACCGCTCGGCCTTCAGCCCGGGCTGACGGATCTTCGTATCGTCGTAGCCCGGAATGACGGTGACACAACTGATCCGGCCATTCCGGCGCGCGAGGCTGACCGCGTTCGCATAATGGCTTGCCGCCCAGGCCCGCAGCGCTTCCGTGTTCTTGCCCTTCACCGCCCCGCAAATGTTGTACTCGTGAACGCCGTCAAAGAACGCTGCATGGTCCGCGGTGTAGCCGTCCGCGATCAGCAGGAAGTCGCCCGCCGCGGCGTGGGCGGCTTTGGTGATCGCCGGCCAGGACGCCGCCGGCACCTGCCCCATCACCCGGCCATACACGAAGATCACCGGCTTGCCGTTGACCTTCAGGAACGCCTTGCTCTTGCCGTAGCGGCTGACCAGGTACACCAAATCATTGGCTGCCTGGTCAATTTGCGCCTGACCCTTGTGCGGGGCGGTCTCCCAATACACGGTCGCCTTGAAGCCCTTCGCCTCCGCCTCGCCTAATACCAGGGGGAACGCCTTGTCCTCATACTTTCCCTGCCCCCACCAGGTCGCAATGAAGCCCGTGATGCCGTGGGACTTGGCCTCATCAATCTGGCGGTCAATGACTTTCGTGTCCTGCGAGCTGTAGGCCCCGGAGGCGGGATAATGCGTCGAGTCGGAGATGTCGTGGTTGCCCGCGTCCACCCGGTTCCAGTGGAGGGCATGCCCGTCGGCGCGCGGCGCTCCATACCAGGTGTAATAGAACGCCAGCACCTCGTGCGGAACCTGCGTGCTGCGGGACTGCGCCTGGGACAGGGCGGCTGAAGCGGCGAGAAGCAGGAAGGCAACGATGGTGCAAATAGCTTTCATGGCGCTGCGAATGGTGCCCTGCTTTGGGACCGGTTCAAGTCCCCTGTGCCTGCGGCAGCCGCGAGGGTGCCGGCCAGCACACGGACCCCGGTCTCGATGTGCTCCGGGGAGGCATACTCGTCCGGGCGGTGACTGAAGCCTCCCCGGCACGGGATAAAGATCATGGTGGCGGGACAAAGCTGCGCCATGAACAACGTGTCGTGGTAGGCGCGGCTGATCATTCGGCGATGGCTCGCGCCGACTTGCTTGCAAGCTTCGGTCACATCGCGGATCAGGCCGGGATCGCAAATGGCGGGCGGGTCCGCGTTCAGGCGTTCCATTTCCAGCGCAACCCCGCGCCGTTTGCAGGCTTCCTGGGCGGCGCGCTCGATTCTCTGCAGGGTGCCGTCGCGGGTGGCCAGTTGGGTATCGCGCAAGTCCACCTCCAGCCAGGCGGCGCAGGGCACACTGTTGACCGCGCCGGGTTGGATGCGGAAAACGCCCGTCGTGCCGACCGTGTCGGGGCTCCCGCTGCCGCGGGCGGCGGCCTCGACCGCCAGGGCGATTTCGGCTCCGGCGAGCAGCGCATCATGCCGGTCCGGCATCAGCACTCCGCCTGCGTGGCCGCCGACGCCCGTCAGGCGCAAGCGCAGGGTGCTCGGCGCAGCGATCTTTTCCACGATGCCAATGGCAAGGCCTTCCTGTTCGAGGAGCGGCCCTTGCTCGATGTGCAGTTCGATGAAGCCGGCGTAGGCGCCTTGTTTGAGCCGGACGGCGTCGAGCGGGCCGGTGAAGCCGGCGGCCTTGCGGAGGTCCTCCAGTCGCTGCCCGGCTTCATCTTTCAGGTCCGCCGCTCTGCCGGGCGAGAGCACTCCGGACATGAGCCGGCTGCCGACACAGCCGATGCCGAAGCGGGTCGGCTCCTCGGCCGTGAAGACGATCAGCTCGATGGGGTGCTGCGGGCGGAAGCCGGCGCGCTGCAAGGCGCGCAGGGCCTCGATGGCTCCGAGCACCCCCACCACCCCGTCGTATTTTCCGGCGTTGGGGATGGCGTCAATGTGCGAGCCGGTCGCGACGGGCGCGGCGTCCTGACGCTGGCCCGGCAGGCGGGCGAACTGGTTCCCGACCGCGTCATGGCGCCAGGCGAGGCCCGCCTCCTCGCAGAGGCCTTTGACGAACTTGCGCGCGCGCAGGTCCGCTTCGGAAAAGAGCACGCGGGTCACCGCCGGCGGTGTGTCCTCGGAGATGCGGGCCAGTTCCTCAATCTCGCGCTGCAACCGCTGGCTGTCCACGTGGATTTTCATGACATTGGGTCGCGGTTCACGTCCTTGTAGTAGATATAAGCGGCGGGCGTCTTGCCCATGGCCACAAACCATTGCGGGCAGTAAGCCGCCATCCAGATCACATCGCCGGCCTGCACCGGGTGGTAGTCGGTGTCCAGCCGATACACGCCCTGCCCTTTCAACATCAGCAGTCCGTGCTCCATGATGTGCGTTTCGACGAAGGGCAGCGTGGCGCCCGGCTGATAGGTGAAGATGTTGACGGCCATGTCGAACTCCAGCGCCTCTGGGAGCAGCACCTGCAGGCGGGCATCGTGGTTACCCAGGAAGGGCTTGCCCGCCACGGTGCCTTCGTGGCCGTTGATGGGGCCCGGTTCCTTGATGCCCTTAACTCGCTGGTAGGCCTTTTGAAAGACCAGCAACTGGGTGCCGGGGGCCGCGGCGTAGAAGCGGAAATCCGTATCGGGCGGCAAGTAGGCATAGCTGCCGCCCGTCAGCGTGCGCGTCATGCCGCCCAGGCTGGCGCTGCAGCCGCCGGCGAGCACGAACAGGAAGTGCTCGTTGCGGCCGGTGTTGCCCTTGCCTTCGCTGGCAGGCTCCAGCTTGATGAGCACCTGGCAGAAGCGCGAGCCCATCTCGGGAGAGATCTGCACGATGCAAACTGCGCCCGCCCAGTCCGGCAGCGTGCTCGTGACGAATCCGCTGGGCGTGCGCAAGGCGTAGCGGGTCTTTACGACGTCGCGTGTGAGTCCAAATAGTTCGCTCATACTGTAAGTTGGGTCAGGAGTGCCTGCGGGCGGGCGCGGAGTGGCGTTGGCCCGGGAGAGCCCGCGCACGCTCTGGTCCTGCATTGGCAGCATGAGACAACCCCTCACCCGGCCTGCGGCCACCCTCTCCCCATCCGATGGGGAGAGGGAAGGGGTGAGGGGCGTCTGCGCCAGGCTGCGGTTCATCGAGAGCGCGTCCCACTGCGTGAAGGAAGTCCACCATCACGTCCAGCGCCAGCTTGACGTCGCGGGTTTGCACCGATTCGGCAGGATGGTGGCTGATGCCCCCCGCACAGCGCAGAAATAACATCGCGACCGGAGTGATCGAGGCCATGACAGCCGCGTCGTGGCCCGCGCCGCTCGGCAGGTTCACGACCTTGATGCCTTGCCTGGCAACGCATTCGGAGAGCCGGCGGCTCAGGGCGTTGTCGCAGGCCACCGCGGGCGTGGCCTGCACAGCGGTCCACTGAACCCGCAGGCCCCTGCGTTTGGCAATCGCTTGGGCCTCGCGCCGCAGCCTGCTCACGGCCAGCCGGCGGCGGGAATCGTTGGCGTCGCGCGCGTCCAGCGTCAGATGGACGCATCCGGGGATCACGTTGCTGGCGGCGCCTTTGATTTCGAGGACACCGACCGTGGCGATCACGCCGCACCTTTCGGCGGCCAGCACAAACTCGGCGGCGCCGGCCAGGGCATCCTGGCGGGAGCCCATCGGCACCGTGCCGGCGTGGCCGGCCGTGCCTCTGAATTCCAGGCTGACCCGGCTCTGTCCGGCGATGGCGCTCACGACGCCGACCGGAACGCCGCGCTTTTCCAGCACCGGTCCCTGTTCAATGTGAGCTTCGAAATAGCCGAGGAGGTTGCGCGGACTGAGCCGCGCTTGCCGCAAGGCGCCGGGGTTCCCGCCGAAGCGCCGGATGGCATCGGCCATGGTAAGCCCGTTTCCGTCCCGGCGTTGCAGGTCCTTTGCATCAAAGCCGCCCGCCAGGGCTTTGCTGCCCAGGTAAGCGGTCTGATAGCGCACGCCCTCCTCGTCAGCGAAG
>DATKNZ010000072.1:0-8713 GCA_035541055.1 Candidatus Acidiferrum sp.
GGCGGACGTCGGCAGGGGTCATCGCGCTGCCCGCTGCTATAACAACAACCGCCGGGAAAGGCTCCGCCCATTCGTGAATCAGGTAGCTGTAGTAAGTGCAAAGTCGTGGCCTAGGCATAGCGGCTTCACATTGCCGAACGACAAAACTGAGCGATGCGGGCGGCCCAGGGTGTCCCCATTCGCAACCAAGGTGGCCCGCCCGCATTCGCTCCAGTGATCTGGTTCGGCCTCGGGTTCATGCCTTCTTCACAAGATGTGCCAGCCGCTCATCCGGCGTAGTCGGACTCTGGGCAGGTGGAGGTGTTTGTGCTGGCCCCGGCGACGGCTGACTGCCTGAGTCCGTCTGAGGCAGTCTCGCTCGCCTGAAGCACCGCACCACGCCCCAGATCAACGCCGATAGGACAGCGACCCAGAAGAGCGAAGCTTCGAAGAACCCCGCATCAAAGAACCTGCCATTAGGGTCCTTGCCGAGACCGTTCCCGATCAAGCCTACAACCCCGATCAGCCCCCAGAGGAAGCAGGCTACAGTAAGCCCGAGACCTAAGGCGAAATGTGTCTCTCTGCTCACGTGTCGCGCTGTGCCGCCGAACGCCCTCGGTCAGGCGCGCCGGGCACCTGACTCACGAGCTCACAGAAAGCGTAAACCAGCGTCGCCTGCACCGAGATGTTCGGCGCGATAATCATGTGCTCTTCCGGGCTTGATTCCGCAGCCAAATGGCCAGTTCAGCCCGCTCATGCGGGGACAACTTCCCACCGCCCGGTGGTTCGTCCTCAAGTCCCCTCGCCGTCTTCTTGGGAGGTTTGGGTGGCCCACCGCTGGAGGCAGCTTGGGTCTTGGGAACTCGCTTTTCCGGTCGCTCACTCATACCTCACGCCGAACGCTTAGCTCACCGATGGCGGCCCGCCGCTGACGCCCGAATTGCCAAGCGGCTCCGCCGGGCCGCCATTCGGTGGAGCGCCAGGTTCGGCGGCTCGCCTTTTTGCGCGTTGAAGGCCAGGGGACTTAGCGCGCCCGGTCGCCGCCTCGTACTCGTATCGGTATCCGAAGTTGTCTCGGAAAGTATCCTCTCCATCCCAGGGAACAAATGGCCCGCCCCATTCCGGATCATCGTAGTTGTTGTCGCACAGATCCCGAAGAATCGCGGGATATCGGCCGTACTTGGCATGGTAGAGGAATATCGCGGTGACCAGAGTGGTCAGCCTCACCTCTTCTTGCTCGATGAGATCTTCCTGCGACTGCGTGCCGGTGGATGCACGCCAGAACCTGCCACAAGATTCTATGGGATGCGACAGGATGTAGCCGATTCGCAACATATCGCGGCTAAGCCGAACTATTTGTTTATGCGGAAAGAATTCGGCCTAAGTGCGTATTGGGGCACAAACGCGGAATTACTTGCCCTGACCTTGACCATGGCGCGATATTAGGCGACTGGAGTACCACGCGCAAGACAAAAGAACCAGCGCTCCGGGCTACGGATCACGCAGGGGGGCGGAGTTGGTCATTTCCAATCCCAAGTTCAAACTCATTGACCAGGTCCGGGAGGTGCTGCGGGTCAAGCACCAGGCCATCCGGACGGAACAGGCCTGCTGCGACTGGATCCGCCGCTCCGGCAGACAAGTCCGAAGGCCGAAAGCCGAAGCCCGAACGAAGGCCGAAGCCCGAAACCCGAGGACCCTGATGCCCGGGCGCTGGGGCAAGTCGAGTGCTGCAAGTGCGGTGTGAGCGCCGTCCGGCCCCCAGGGCGGGCCGAGTGCCTGGATCGCGGCCGGGCCGGGCGCGGACTTCGGATTTCGGCCTTCTTTCGGGCTTCGGCCTTCGGCCTTCGGATTTCAGCCGCCACGTCCCTGCCCACTGAACGCATCGAGCTGGGGTGCATCTCACGACTGTCCTTGTTCAGGCAGGGACGCCTCGCCGAGGCGTCCGGGTGCACCGGAAACGGACGCCTCGGCGAGGCGTCCCTACCCAGCCAAGGACAGCGGCAAGAAGCCCCCGAGCTGCTGCGCGGCGTTACACGGGCCTTGCGCCGGAGGCCGCCCTCGGGTAGCTATGTACTTCAGGCTGTGGCGGATAACCAGCCAACAAAACCGCATGAGTTCCACCAGCAACTTGGGAGGGTTCACCACGCGCATACGCGGGGTGATCGGCGCATGGGGGAAGGGAGAAGCACAGTCGCCGGCAGCAGAGGGCTCCTTTGACGAACTGGCTCTCGAACTGTTCGGCCTGCAATTCGAACACAATCCGCTCTACCGGGAATTCTGCGTGGCCCGTGGCGTGCGGCCGGGCAGCGTCGCCCAATGGACATCCATACCCGCCGTGCCCACCAGCGCGTTCAAGGAGCAGGAACTCTCCTGCCTGCGGCCGGAGGGTCGGACGGCCATGTTCTGTTCCAGCGGCACCACGGGGCAGGAGCCGAGCCGGCATTTCCACACGGGAGCATCGCTGGCGCTTTATGAGGCGTCGGCGCTGACGTGGTTCGGCGCTCACTTTTCCATGCCCTGCGCAGAAGTGGCGTCCGCCCCCCTCACCGCTTCCCTCTCCGCATTGGATGGGGAGAGGGTGCCGCAGGCGGGTGAGGGGGTTAATGGCATCCATGCGCCTGCATTCCGCGGGGCCGGAGCTTCCGCCAGACGAATGCTGATCCTGACGCCTCCGCCGGAGCAGGCGCCGCATTCGTCCCTGGTGCACATGTTTAAGACGCTCCGGCGCAAGCTGGGCTCAAGCGACTCCGTTTACGTCGGCAAAGCTGCTAAGAGCGTCCCGGCGAGCCCAAAATCTTTGGACGAGAGGAAGAGTTTGGGCTCGCGGGGACGCTCGCCCTCCCAAGCACGCTGCGAGGACGGCGGGTGGGCGCTGGACACCGAAGCCACCCGCGAGTGCCTGACTGACGCAAGCGCGGTCAATGAGCCGCTGCTGGTGCTCGGCACCGCGTTCTCACTCGTGCACTTGCTGGATTTCCTCGCCGAGCGGGGGCTGCGTTTTGCGCTGCCGCCGGGCTCATCCGCGATGGAGACCGGCGGCTACAAGGGCCGCTCCCGCACCATGCCCAAGGCCGCGCTGCATACGCTCGTCTCTCAGCGCCTCGGCATCCCCGCCGACCACATCGTCTGCGAATACGGCATGTGCGAGCTGAGTTCGCAGGCTTACGACTGCGCCATCCCCGCCAGGGATGAAGCGCCTCCCGGCCCACGCCGCTTCCGTTTCCCGCCCTGGGCGCGGGTGCAAATCATCTCGCCTGAAACCGGCGCCGAGGTGGCCGAGGGCGAAACCGGTTTGATTCGCATCTTCGACTTGGCGAATGTGTGGTCCGTCATGGCTATCCAAACCGAAGATCTGGGAGTGCGCGAGGGCGAAGGCTTCACGCTGCTTGGGCGCGCGGCGTCCGCCGAGCCGCGCGGGTGTTCGCTGATGGCGTCATAAGCCTCCGCGCATGAAAAGGACCCTGATCATCTCGCTCCTGGTGGTGCTGGCCGTGCTGGCGGTTGTATTCCTGCCGTATGTGCGCGCCGCGCTTTCTCCGATCCTCCAGCGGTTCGAGAAGCCGCGCACGATCGCCGAGCGTGTCCAGCAATACGGCCCGCGGGCGCGCGGCCGGCTCCTGCCGCACTTTCAGCGCGCGCAGGTGCCCTACCCGCCCAGGCGCGTGGCGCTGGTGGGCCTGAAAGCCGAGCGCCGGCTGCAGGTCTATGCCGCCGGCCCGACCAACGGCTTTCGGTTCATCTGCGCCTACCCGATCCTGGCGGCCAGCGGCGGGCCGGGCCCCAAGCTGCGTGAGGGCGACCGCCAGGTTCCCGAAGGCATTTACCCCGTCGAACTGCTCAACCCCAACAGCCGGTTCCACCTTGCCCTGAGAGTCGGCTACCCCAATGCGGAGGATCGTGCCCACGCGCAGGCCGAGGGCCGCACGAATCTCGGGGGCGACATCATGATTCACGGCAGCTCGGTATCCATCGGCTGCCTCGCGATGGGCGACAAGGCGGCGGAAGACCTGTTCATCCTGGCTGCCGATACGGGGCTGGACAACCTGACGGTCCTCCTGTGTCCCGTGGACTTCCGCACCGGCGCAGCCGTGCCAAAGCAAACGCGGCTGCCCGAATGGACGACGCCCCTCTATGCGGCGCTCAAGGCCCGGCTGGCGGAGCTGCCGCCCAAGCCAGCGCCATGAAGCCCGACGCGCACCACCGCACCCGCACTCTCTGGCTGGCCGGCACGTTGCACGGCTTCACCCATATGTACCAGGTCGCGCTGATGCCGCTTTACTTGCGCATCCAATCGGACTTTCGGCTGCACAGCGTCGAGGAGGCCACGCTGCTGGTCACGGTCATGGGCGTGGCGTATTTCGTGCCCGGCTACCCGCTGGGGATGTTGGCAGACCGCTGGAGCCGCAAGCGCCTGATGGGGACGGGGCTGGCCATCAACGGCCTGGGCTTCGTCGGGCTGGCCTTTGCGCCCACTTATGCCTGGGCGCTGGCCAGCGTGATCCTGGCGGGCTTCGGCGGCAGCTTCTATCATCCAGCGGCGACGGCCCTGATCGCCCGGCTGTTCCCGGAGGCGCGGGGTCGCGCGCTGGGGCTGGCGGGCATTGGCGCCAGTGCGGGGTTCTTCTTCGGGCCGATCTACAGCGGTTGGCGCGTGGTGACCTGCGGCAACTGGCGCGCACCGGTGCTCGAATTGGGTGTGGCCGGCCTGGCCGCCGCCGCACTGTTTACCTGGCTGGCCGAAGAAGAGCGGGATGCGGGAGCAATGCGGCCCGCCGCCATGCGCAACGGCTTATCGTGCGCCGGGCACGCCGATAAACTCTTCCCCACGCCGGTCCTGTGGGCATTCTTCCTGGCCGCGAGCTTCCTCTTCAGCCTGCGCGACTTCGTCGGCAGCGCGGTGCCGACCTCGGCGTCACTGTTCCTCCAGAATGCGCATGGCTTCAGTCCCAAGCTCACCGGCATTGCCCTGTCGGGCATCTTCGCCGCTTCCGCCATCAGCAATCCGTTGTTCGGGCGGCTGAGCGACAGCGGGCGCATTCGGTGGATCGCTTTCGTCCTGGTGATGGCGGCGGCGTTGATCAGCATCTTCCCGCGCGTGCCGGTGGCCTGGATGGTGCCCGTGCTGGTTGCCTACGGGTTCTTCGTCATGTGCAGCTACCCGATGACCGAGGCGGGGCTGATGGAGGCCGTGCCCGACGCGGTGCGCGGGCGGGTGTTCGGCCTGTTCACCACGGTGAGCGGGCTGGTGAGCAACCTCTCGCACTGGCTGGTGGGGGACTGGGTGCACCGGCTGGGGCCGGGGGCGTCCCTCCCCTCGCGCTACCTGCCCCTCTACGGTGCGATGGCGCTGCTGATGCTGTGCTCGCTCACGGCGCTGCCGTTTCTGCGCGGCCTGCGCAAGCGGGAGCACCTGCAACCCAGCGGCCCGGCAACCGCCCCGCTGTCCGCACTGCACTCACCGGACGCGCCATGAAACTACGCCCAGCACTTGTGCACTCCGAGCCAGGGACGGCGCATATTGGTAGGGACGCCTCGCCGAGGCGGCCGTTTTGTCGTAGCGGCGGACGCCTCGGCGAGGCGTCCCTACCCTGCAGCCTGACACAGCTTGGGGTGAAGGATTCCGGTTAGTAGATCCACTATGACCTTGCCCAACTACTTCCTCGCCGACCTGCCGCCGGAGGCGACGCTGTCCGCCGCGATGCTGGGCGATGCCTGCCAAACGCTGAAACACAACCGCGAGCGCTACCTCGCCCACCGCTCCACGCACAGCCTCGTAAGCCTGTTGTGCGACGTCGCCCAGGGGTGGCTGGAACCCGATAACGCCTTCCGCAAGCTCGCGCTGGAGCAGGGACCCGCCGCGACGGGCTTCTCCGCCGCCACGCTCGCCAGCGGCCTGGACTGCTTCTTCCGGCAGTTCACACCCGATAACTTCCAAGCCCTGCTGGAGCAGGATTTGGGACACGTGCACCGGCTGGACCGGATCGTGGCCGCTGAGGTCGAGCAGGGCGCCAACCGCAGCGCCATAGCCGTGGGTCCGGAGTTGCTGGTGCACATTGCCGCCGGCAACCTGCCCGTGCCGGCGCTCATGAGCATCGTCCTGGGCGTGCTGGTCCGCTCGGCGCAGTTCGTGAAATGCGCTACCGGAACCACGTTGCTGCCCCGGTTATTCGCCCACTCGCTGTATGAGGCCGAGCCGAAGCTGGGCGCCTGCCTCGAAATCGCCGCCTGGCCGGGCGGAGATCATACGCTGTCCGATGCGCTGTTCAACGAAGCCGATTGCGTCACCGCCACCGGCACGGATGTGACGCTGGAGTCCATTCGGATGCGGCTGCCGGCCCGCGCGCGGTTCATCGCTTACGGGCATCGGGTCAGTTTCGCATTCGTATCCCATCGCGTCCTGCACGGGCAAAGCGCGAGAAAGGTAGTGGAGCGCGCGGCGGCGGATGTGGTGGCCTGGAACCAACTCGGCTGCCTTTCCCCGCACCTGATCTATGTCGAGCAGGGCGGCTCGCTCACCGCCGAGCGCTTTGCCGAAGCGCTGGCCGAGGAGCTGGAGCAGCGCGAAGCGCACGAGCCGCGAGGCGAGCTGCCGGTCGAAGCCGCCGCCGCCATTGCCTCCCGGCGCTCGCTCTATGAAGTGCGGGCCGCCCATTCGCCCGACACCCGGCAATGGGTCAGCCGCAACTCCACCGCCTGGACGGTCGTCTATGAAGCCGATCCCCGGTTCCAACTCTCCTGCCTGAACCGCTTTATCTATGTGAAAAGCGTGCAGCACCTCGCCGAGGCCTTGCAGAACGCCGACAGCGTCCGCGGCAAGGTCTCGACCGTCGGGCTGGCCGCGCCGGACGCCCAGGCGCATGAGTTGGCGACCGAGTTGGCGCGCTGGGGCGTGGCGCGGGTGTGCCCGCTCGGCCAGATGCAAAACCCTCCCCTCGCCTGGCGCCACGATGGGCGGCCTGGCCTGGCCGACCTCGTCCGCTGGACGGATTGGGAGATGTGAAGCCCACGCGAATCACCCGTGACATGAGAATGGAACTCCGAAAGACCTTTCAGTTCGAGGCGGCGCACCTGCTGCCGCATTTGCCGAAGTCGCACAAGTGCCGCCGTTTGCACGGTCACAGCTTCAAGGTAGACATCGTCGTCGCCGGCGAGTGCGATCCGGGGCTGGGCTGGCTGATGGACTACGCCGACATCACCGCTGCCTTCAAGCCGATCTGGCAGAAACTGGACCACTTCTACCTCAACGAGGTGCCCGGCCTAGAGAACCCCACCAGCGAGAACATCGCCGCATGGATTTGGCGGAAGCTCAAACCCAGGCTGCCCCTGCTGACCGAGGTGGACGTAGCCGAAACCTGCACGGCCAGGTGCGTTTACCGCGGAGAGGAAACAGCTTAGACAGGCTCCTGGATGTTCCCAGTGGGCAAGGGCAGGGCGGATGAAATCCGAAGCCCGAAGGCCGAAGGACGAAAGAAGGCCGAAATCCGAAGCCCGAACCCGCCGGTTGGCGCCTCTTTTAACGCAGAGACGCGGAGAGCGCAGAGGCACGCAGAGAAAAAGAACGCTCCCCTTAAATCCGAAGGCCAATGGCCGTAACCCGAAAGAAGGCCGAAGTCCGAAATCCGAGGGCGCCAACTGTAGCCTCCCCAACCGCTGCCGGGGATTGGATTCGCAACACATTGTACCAAAGCGAGTTGCAAATCCAATCGCTCCGATACGGCGCCGGAGCCCCTCCCTAACCTCGCCGTGACCTCTCCGTCACCACACCGTAGTACCTCTAATAGGCTATTAGAGGTACTACGGTGTGGTAACGGAGAGGTCACGGTGTGTATACGGAGGGGCTGGCCAGGGCCAACCGCTTCAGGCCGCGCATGCGGGCCATAGACCTGCACGAAAACCGGGTGCGCGCGGGGAGCCCACGCGCTGACCTCAACCTGCATCAGGACGGGGAATCAAGACCGAATGGCAACAATCAACATCCAACATCCAATATCTAACGCCCAATGGCCGCCGCGGGTTGGGTGGTTGGATGCTGGATGTCGGTGGTTGTTGCCTCGGGGGCCACTTACCCGGCGGTGATCAAGCCGGGGTTGGTGCCGGTTAAGCTTCTGCCGCCGCTGGGGGTCACGACAAAGGTATTCTCGATGCCCACCATGCCGACCCGAAGCCCGAAGCCGCTCGGCCGCGGTCCGGTCAATTGGCCCGGTTTTAGGGCCGAATCGCAAGATCACCTCGATTCCAGGCACTCAGGTCCCACGGTAGCAATGGAATGAGGCGCTTCGGGCTTCGGATTTCGGCCTTCTTTCGGCCTTCGGCCTTCGGGCTTCGGGATTGGCCACCCGATGCCACTGAAAACGCCGGGGAGCCGGCATAGCGCTACGGCAGGCTGGAATCAAGGCCTTCTTTCCCCCGCGGTGCCGCTCACACCCACGGTATCCCGGGGTATTTCTTGAGCAACGTCGGCTTCAGCTTCGGGTAGGAATTGGCTTTGAAGGCGGGCCAGTTGAACGTGGCCTCCAGGCGCTTGGCATCCGGGGCGCAGAGCCAGAGCTTGACCGGCAGGCGGCCTTCGCAGATGTGGGGGTGCTCCCGGAGCGCGAAACACTCGTGCAGCTTCACTTGCAGCTCGGGGGCATTGGCCTGGGCGTCCTCGTCCCGCGCTTCCGCCGGGTAGAGCAGCTTGAGCTTGCGGCCATCGGGCCAGGCGATGCTCAGCGGCGCCAGCTCGTCCAACCAA
>DATKNZ010000073.1:0-6221 GCA_035541055.1 Candidatus Acidiferrum sp.
TGTTCAGTCTGGAACACGGCTCTTGTGCTTATGGTTAGTCTCACCGAGATACCACTGACTGGAGAGCCGGATGCGGGAAATCCGCCAGTCCGGTTCGGAGGGAGGGGTGGCGCTAACCACGCCATCCCTACCCCTATCTAATCGGGGGCAGTGCGCGGATGCGCCCGGCGCGCTCCGGCGCAGCAGTTTTGGCTTGGCGCTGGCTGGTCGTACCCGGATGATGGCCCGCCAATGCAGTCCCTGCGTAAGAAAGCCGCCAGCTCGCCAGAGTTTGCCCGCGTCGCTCCGTTTGCTGTGTACGCCTTGCTCGGGGTCGTGCAGGGCAGGTTTGGACCCGAGGCGCGGTATTGGGCCTACATAGCCAAGACCTTCATTGGGGCGTGGGTGCTTTGGGAGTTGCGCCCGTGCCTGCCGGAGATGCGCTGGCGGATTAGTTGGGAGGCCGTCGTCGTGGGGGTTGCCATTTTCGTGATCTGGGTTGGGCTGGATGGCTATTATCCCCGGCTCACGAAGCTGGATGCCGGGACGAACCCCTTCGCCCAGTTCGGCGCGGGCTCGGCGGTGGCTTGGTTCTACGTAACTGTGCACCTGGTGGGGATGTCCGTGATCGTGCCACCGGTGGAGGAGCTTTTCTACCGTTCTTTCCTCTACCGCTACTTCGTGAAGCTCGATTTTCAGAGCATGCCGCTGGGCCGGTTCCATGCGCTGTCTTTCGTGGTGACGTCGGTCATCTTCGGCCTGATGCACCCGGATCGCTGGGTGGCGGGTATCATCTGTGGCCTGGCGTACCAGTGGTTGGTCGTGCGGAAGGACCGGCTGGGCGATGCCATGACCGCCCACGGCCTAACGAACTTGCTGCTGGGGCTCTGGATTCTGTGGAAGGGCGCCTGGACCTTCTGGTGAGGCCGGCCATGGTGCCGTGCCTGGTCTTCGAGGACGAGCACTTGCTGGTGGTGAACAAGCCCGCCGGCCTGAACACCCACGCCCCGGGGCCGTTCGCCGGGGAGGGGCTTTACGACTGGCTGCGGCATCGCGAGCCGCGCTGGGGCCGGCTGGCTATTATCCAGCGGCTCGATAAGGAGACCTCGGGCCTGATCGTCTTCGCCAAGACCGCCCTCGCCAACCGCTCCCTCACCGAGCAGTTCGCGCAGCGCCGGGTGCGAAAGACATACCTGCTGTTGACCGACCGGCCGGGGCCTGCAAAGGAGTTGGTGGTGAAGAGCACATTGGTCCGTGCGGGGGAGAGATATCTAAGCCGGCCGCTGCACGCAGGCGGCGAAGAAGCGGAGACGCGATTCCGGCGGATCGAGAGTAGGGCAGGCGTCTCGCCTGACCCTTGTGGCATGGTGTCTCCGATACCGGGCAGGCCGGACGCCTGCCCCACTCTCATCGAGGCTCGACCCTTCACCGGGCGCACGCACCAAATCCGGGTGCATGCCGCGCAGGCGGGCTTTCCCATCCTGGGGGATACGCTTTACGGCGGCACGCCGGCACCCCGAGTCTGCTTGCACGCTTCCGAGATCACCCTGGCACATCCGGCCTCCGCGAAGGCGATGACCTGGACGGCCCCGGCGGATTTCGAGGGCGACGCCCGGCAATGCCTGCGCCAGGCGTTACTAGACCCCGCGCTCACCGACGCCTGGCGCCTCGTGCACGGCGCGAGCGATGGCTGGCCGGGCTGGTACGTGGACCGGCTGCAGGATTGCCTGCTCTCGCAGAGCGCCCGGGAATTGAGCGCCGGCCAAGCGGAGGCGCTGGGCCAGATGGCTCGGGCGTCTTCGGCGTGCGGAGCGTATCACCAGATCCTGACCCGCCAGTTGCGCCGAACCGGCGCGGCTGAGGCTTCGCCGCAACTCGTGCTTGGAGAAGCTGCCGCTGAGCGCTTTGTCGTCCGCGAGAATGGAATGCAGTTCGCGCTGAGCATGGCCGAAGGCTATTCGGTGGGCCTGTTTCTGGATCAGCGCGACAATCGCCGCCGCTTGCTGACCGGCCACATTGCCGCGGACTTCTCCCTCGTGCAGACCGAGGACGGCGGGCAAGCCGGGAGCTTTCGCCTCCTGAACCTGTTTGCGTACACATGCGCCTTCTCGGTGTGTGCGGCCAGGGGCGGCGCGCGCACGACCAGCGTTGACCTTTCCCGCAAATACCTGGAGTGGGGCAAAACCAACTTCAGGCTGAACCAGCTCGACCCTGACGCGCACGGCTTTGTTTACGGGGACGCCTTCGACTGGCTGCGCCGGTTAGCGAAGCGCGAGCTGCAATTCGAGGTCATCCTGCTGGATCCACCGACGTTCTCGCAATCCAAGGTGTCCGGGGCCTTTCGTGCGGAGAAGGACTACGGCAAGCTGGTGGCGGCGGCACTGCCTTTGTTGACGCCGGGCGGGGTTTTGTTCGCCTCGACGAACGCGGCGGAGTGGACGCCGGAGGCTTTCGTAGAAACGGTAATGGCCGCGATTGCCCGCGTCGGCAGGAAGGTCGTGCAAAAGCACTACGCGCCCCAGCCGCCGGACTTTCCGATTTCACGCGCCGAACCCGGTTACCTCAAGACACTGTGGCTGCGGGTAGGCTGAACAGACTTCGTCTCACCCTTCCCGGAGCAGCTCCAGCATCTGCCGGTCGAGCTTATGCCCGTGGAAATCCTCGTATTGGACATCGGCGCGCTGGCTGTCGAGCACGCCAAAGGCGCCGTGTAGCTCCCACAGCGCCCAGCCCCAGCCTGCCTGCTTCCACAGGTCCAGGTTGTCCCCCATCCAGGCCAGCACCACTTTGTGCGGCGTTCGGTTGTAGGCACCCCACTCGCCGACGTGCACGCCCACGCCCTGCCGCTCCAGCTTCTTCCAGGGCTCGATGCGTTCCCGGCGCAGCGTCTCTTTGTCCACCACGCGCTTAGCGCCTTCGTGCAGGGGCCAGGTGGGCTCGGGCCAGGTGTTGGAGCCCTGGACCCAGCCCGCCTGGTAGTGGCTGATATGGAAAGGCTCGTAGCCGCGAGTGCTTTGGGCGATGCCCAGCCCCGCCAGGCCAGTGACGGGGTCGCGCCCGTACCTAAGGCCGTCGGCGACGACCAGCCGCTCCGGGTCCTCGGCGCGGATGGCCTCGACCAGGCGCGTGACCACGCGCACGTAGGTGTCGGCGGGGATGTCCGGCGGCTCGTTCAGCAGGTCGAAGCTGAGCCGGGCGCTCGGGATGCCTTTGTATCGCCGGGCAAAGTGCGCCCAGTGATGCGAGCAAGCTTCGAGCGCCTTCGGGTCCGTCCAGAGGTCCAGCGGTTCCTTGGGCGGGTTCACGCAATAGCCGGGAGCGCGGTGCAGGTTGAGGTTGACGTGGATGCCGTGCTGTTTGCCGAACTCGACTGCCTGGTCAACATCCTTGAGTTCAGCCTCGCGAATGGTCAGCCAGTCCTCGGGGTCGCTCCAGCAGCGGTAGGACATCGGCAGGCGCACGAAATTGAATTGCCACTCGGCGAGCAGGGCGAAGTCGCTCTCAGCGAATGGGGGGTTGCCCGAGCGGCGTTTGACAAATTTGGCCAGGAGGTTGAAGCCGCGCCAACGCGGAAGGTGGCGGGCGCTCGCGGCGGGAAGGTCGGCTCCAGCGAGCGGCAGGGTGGGCGCCAGCGTGGCCATCACGGCGAGTGAGCCTGCAGTTCTAAGGAATTCGCGCCGGTTCATTTGGAGGGGTTCCGTTCCTTGCGCCGCTTTTTGCCGTGGTCGAGCGATCGCGTGATCAAGCTGGCGTGCGGCGTAGCACGGGCGCGACGCCAGGCCAACCAGCCGAAGCCGCCCGCCGTAGCAAGGAGGCAGGCGCCGGCGACCCAAGTGCTCGTCTGAGTCAGGAAGGCCTGGGAAGGCGTGGCGGTAGCCGCTTGCGCGGGCGGGACGGTTTGTGGCGCCGACGCAGGAGGGGCGGCGCGCGGGGCGGCGGACGCAGTGCTCGCGCTGGTGTTTGTCGCAACCGGCGCGGCGGCGACAGCGGGTAATGCAGGCGGGGCGCGGGACGGTACTGGCCGCGGCGGCTGCGCAGGGGGGTTGGTCGTCGTGGGCGTGAGGAGCGGTTGCGGGATTGACGCGGCTGCCTGGGCCGGGGGCGCGGAGGTAACGGCGATAGGGCGCGCGGCAGCAGGGTCAAACGTGGGTTTGGGGCCGAACGCGATCTTGGGTGCTTCGATGGGCGTGGACGCCGGGGTTGAAGGTGGAGGGGGAAGCGGCGTCTGGGCGACCTGCGCCGCGAGGGGCTTTGCGGGCGGCTGTTCGGCAGCCTTCGGGGGCGCGGGCGAGGATGAGTCTTGAGTCTTGGGTCTAACGTCTTGCGTCGCCGGCTGCGAGCTTGGACTCGAGACCTTAGGCTCGCGGCTCAAGACTGCTTCCGGCTTGGCTTTCTCGGCCACGGGCCCGGGCGGGAATGGGTCTTGCGGCTTGGGTCTGCCGTCCTGGGTCCTCGGCTGCCAGGGTGGACTCAAGACTTTGGACTCGGGACCCGGCACTCCTGCCGTGGGGGCCGCGGCGTTTGTCGGTTGGGGCGGCTTGGGCGGAAATGAGTCTTGAGCCTTGGGTCTAGAGTCTTGAGTCGCCACCGGCGAGTTTGGATTCAAGGCTTTAGACTCAACACTCGAGACTTCTGCGGCAGCTAAGGGTTTGGCCGGTTCAGGTGCGGGCGCGTTGGTCGTGTCGAGAGCGGCGGATTGCGACCGGGCCGAAGGCGGTTCCTCGGCTTTGGGGGGCTGCAAGGCCTTCGCTTTCTTAACGGAGATGACGAGCGGTTCGGCGGCTGGAGGTTGTGGCTTCGGAGCAGGTTTAGCGGCCGGCAGCGCCGACGAGGCGGCGGCTATCTGGTTCGCTGCCCGCAGTGGGGGCAGGAGCACGGGCTGGGGCGGCAGGTTGAGCGAGTAGTCCACTAGCGCGCCCTCCTGGCCGCGGAGCACGACGACGAAGGGCATCCGGGCTTGGCGTTGCTTCTCGAGCCAGCGCTGCCAGAATTCGTTGATGGAGTGGTCGAACGGCGTGCCTTGGATGGCGCCATCGCCGGCGGTAACCAGAATCACGGTGATGTTGTGAGAGTTTCGGATGACGTTGCCCAGGGCGGGCAGGGCGTTATCCAGCACCGGCAGCAATTCGCATTTCTGGCCCTTGAGGAAGGCGATGAGACGGGAGCTGATGGCCTTCTGCCCTGCAGGCGACCAGCGTTGCAGCGGGAACCGGCCCGCGTAGAAATTGGCGTTGTAGGTCCACACGCCGAGTGTGTCGCCGGGTGCCATTTGGCCGCCCATGCTCGATTTGAGGAGCTCCTCGACGGTCTTGATCATGACCCGCTGGCGGGGTTCCATGGCACGGGAGGTGTCCACGATAATCAGGAAGCGCTTCGAGGGCTGCTCGGGTGAAGGGGCGGGCGGCTGGGCGCAACAGATCATGGCATGCGCGAGAGCCAGCCCGAGAAGCCATCGGCCGGGCAGCCGCAGCGCACGGGCGTGCCCGCGGAGGAGAAGTGCCCGAAGGGTGTTGCGTGTCGCGTCTCGCGTGTTGCGTGTTCTGCGTCCACGCAACACGCAACGCGCAACACGCTGCTGAACGCTCTGCAGGCTGAAGCTTGCGCTCCTGTGCGGCAAGGGACCGGGGGGCTGTGGCGGTTTCATCTAGCGCCGGCGTTGGAACCGGTGCTTCTCGCGCCGGTTGTGCTGGTGGATGTCTTGCGCCTGCTCGGCCAGGGTGTTTTCCACGTCCTGGATGAAGTTCCAGCAACTGGACACACTGCCGCCCAGGCTGAGCACGGTTTCACGCTCGGCGTGGTCATCCGTGACCGCCAGCGCTTCGCCGAAGGGCGCCAGGCGGTGGACGGCGCGCTCGATCAACTGGTCCGCCGTTTTGCCCCGGCGCGAAAAGAGCACTTCCATTTGGGGGGTAGATGCAGCAGCAGGCGTGCCGTTTGGGGCGCCGGCGCCATCGAAGAACACGCTAATGGGGGTGCCGCACGCATCCTGGTAGAGGGTGAGGCGGCGGATGAGTTCATCGCGCGCAGCGGCGGAATGGCGGGGCCGCCCGCTGGCCAGCGCCGGCCAACTGTGCAGCAGGCTGTAGCCATCCACCAGAATGCGCACCAACGCCATAACGGCAACATACCGCCCGACGGGCCGTTGGGAAGGCCAAACGGAAGGGAAGGAGTCTTGAGTCTTGGGTCTAAAGTCTTGAGTCGTGGCCCGGGAGGGCGAGCGTACCCGCGAGCCCCGATCTTTG
>DATKNZ010000074.1:0-3421 GCA_035541055.1 Candidatus Acidiferrum sp.
ATAACCAAGAACGCAACTATGGAGAAAGACGCAAACATAAACTCTAACCCGCCGTCGCCTGTACCGACTTGTTGGGGCTTCGGCTGCTCATTTTCTGGGCGTCGTACAGACGAGCCTGAAACCGTTGGTGGTTCCAGCACACTCAATCACAGTTCCAGTCCAATCGGAACGGTATATCCAGTGGCTCTGGCCCTGGGCATCATTGGTCGCGACGCTTCGCGGCCCAAAACCTGCCCTCAGGAAGGCATTCACTGTGTCCATGTGGTTGCCTACGGCATTGACTACAAGATGATCTCCGCTGCTCGTGAACGTCCAAGTTGTCTCCGCTCTCGGAAGCTGTCCTGGAATACTGATGCGTCCACCGCTCTTAGGAATTGCCTGCATCAGGAAGCTGATGAGGTCACCAGAACCATGCTCAGGAGCTTTGGCACACCCGAATACCAACATCACGAGGACAAGGATTGCAGAACCGCGCATAGGCTAGCCCCAACGGAAAAGCTCAGGCGCATTGGGCCAAGGGTGTTCGGTTTGGCTGAGCGCGTGCTCCCAATGGCGCCTGTAGCGCCATTGTTCTCCGGGCACGAGCCCAGCGCGTCCGCCAACGTGACGCCCAAAAACCCGCGGGGTCCGCTGCGCCTGGTTGTGTGCCCACGCCGCCGGAGGGAAAGAAAGCGTCTGCTCTAACTCTGTTGAGCGGACGCTTTCTTTCCCTCCGGCGGCGTGGGCCTGATTCTTGTCCGCCAACCCGCGGCTGTAAAGTAAATTCATCTCATCTTTGGCTCGCGCCTCGTGCCCGGGGAACGTAAAAGCAGTGTATCCGCCGTGCCCGGATGCACAGGCGTCGCGAAGGTTCGTGAGGGCGACGGGGGCATGGCGGATACACTGCTGTTGAACTGAACCGCTGAGCCCGCGACCTCCGAGTTACAGTGTAGAGTATCGTCCGAACACCCGCCCGGCCCTGAGCCCGACCGTGTGCGTGGCGATGAGGCGAGCCTGGAAAGTGACTGCCCGGCTCTGGCGGAGACCCGGATGGGGCTGCGGCTGGCCATCGGCAGCAGCCTGTGCCCGGTCCGGGGCAGAGGCAAACAAAAAATCACCTGCCGCCGCTCGGGAAGATTGGCTTGGACGGGTCACTGGGCTGGCGGTGGCACGCGCTGCGTTCATGTGGAATCGGTCAGGGCGGGCGGGGACGGGAACCGTTGCGGCGGCACCACCTGCACCAGGAAGAGCGCCGCCCAGCCGCAATGCGGGCAAATCGGCAGCGAGCGCGGCGTGGGCGCCAGAGCCAGCGCCGCCAGCGGGCTTGGGGGCAACAACGCCCGCGCCCGCTCCAGTCGTTGCTGGCGCCCACGGTTGGCCAGCAGGCCGTAGTGGCGGATCTTGACAAAGCGCGGCGGCAAAAAGTGCAGCCGCAGCCGCCGGATGAACTCGGCCAGCCCCAACTGCATCGGCTTGTGCCGCGCGCCGTCGGCATAATCTTTGTAGTCGAAGGTCACGGTGCCGGCGCTGCGGTCCAGTTGCAGCAAACGCCGGTTGCTGATGCCCACCCGGTGGGTGTAGCGCGAGAGGTAAGCCAGCACTTGCTCCGGGCCGGCAAAGGGCCGCTTGCTGTAAACCACCCACCCCTGGCGAGTGGCCTCCCGCATCAGCTTCTGGAACTCCCGCTCGACTCCCAGCGGCTCCAACTGGCCGTGAACCTGGAGCTTCCCGGTGGTGTAGAGCCGTTGCAGGCCCTCGCAAAACTTGGCGCGAAAGACGGTGCTCAGGGCGGCGACCGGGAACAGGTAGTCCGGCCGCGAATGGACCCAGCGGCTGGCATCCAGGGCTGGGCCGCCGCCGCTGACGATGCAATGCAGGTGGTAGTGGTCCAGCAAGGTTTGGCTCCAGGTGTGCAGCACGGCGGTGACCCCCAACTGCGCGCCCAGGTTGTTGCGGCCGAAGCTCAGCAGTGTTTCCGCGGCACTGGCAAAGAGCAGATCGTAGAGCGCCTGTTGGTTCTGCCCAATCAAGGGATTGAACTGGTGGGGCAGAGTGAACACCACGTGGAAGTAGGGGATGGGCAGGAGCAGCCCGGCCTGGGCCGCGAGCCAGTGCTGGCTGTTAATGCCTTGGCAGGTGGGGCAATGCCGGTTGCCGCAGGCGTGCGGCGCGAAGTGGGCACAGCGGCAGTGGGCGCATTGGTATTGGTGTCCGCCCAGCAGCGGCGTGCGGCAAACCTGGATGGCGTTGAGGATCTTCCAGTGGTGCGGCGGGAGCCGATGCGCCCGGGCATAGTCCGGCAGGCCGGCGCGCAACACCTGGGCCAGCAGCAACGGGGGCGGACCGGCGACCCGCTCGGTCCCCGCTTCTGGACAACCGCCCGGCACCCGCGGGCTAACGGGCGGGTAATTCGTCCAAGGGGCTTACCACTGGGCTCCGCCGGAGCCAGGGCCCAGCCGCAGACGGCTTGGGGCTGGGCGCCCGAGCGGGCGGCGACGGATCGGCCAGCTGGTCGAGCGGGCTCTTGATTTTGGCCAGGTGCTCCCGGCTCACGTGCAGATACTTGCTGGTGGTCGAGAGGCTGGTGTGGCCCAGCAGACGCTTGAGCACGAAGAGCGGCAGGCCCGCTTCCATCCAGTGCGTGGCAAAGGAATGACGCAGGCAATGGATACCGCCCTTGTCGGGCAGGCCGGCGCGCGCCACCGCCTCGTAGAAGATCTTCTGGCCGGTGCCGTCGGGCATGGGTTCCTGCGGATTGCGAGTGCTGGGGAAGAGCCAGCCGCCTTGCGGGTGGTACATCCTCCAGTAAGCTTCCAACTCCCGCAGCAGCCGCTCCGGCAGCACCGTGTAACGGTCCTTGCGGCCTTTGCCCTGCTCGACCCGGATCTGGCCCGCGCTACGGTCGAGATGCTCGGGCCGCAAACGGCAGGCTTCGTTGAGCCGCAGGCCCGCACCGTAAACGGTCATGAGGAAGGCGCGATGCTTCGCGTTGGGGCAACCGGTAGCGAGCAAGCGGTTGACTTCGGCTCGCGTGTAGGCTTTGGGACGCCGTTTGGCCTGGCGCGGGCGAGGCAGGTTGCGTTCCAAGTGCGTGAACGGCCGGTGCAATACTCGCTGGTAGAAAAAGCGCAAGCCGCTCACCGCCACGTTGAGTGTGCTGCGAGCTTTGTCGCCCTTGCGGTGGAGTTGGAGCAGGTACGCCCGCAACTCCTCGTCGCTGAGTGCATCCGGGGGCCGACCATAATGCTGGGCCAGGCACGCCACCGCATGCACATAGGCTTGCTGGGTCTTAGGAGAGTAACCGCGCAGGGCTATCTCCTCGATCAATCGCTGTCGGAGAGGTGTCATAGTGCGCCGACACTACGACCGCGCACCACAACCAGAAAGCGGAACGAAAGTAAACGAACGAACGAAGACCCTACCCGAAGCGGTTTAGTTCAAC
>DATKNZ010000075.1:0-40426 GCA_035541055.1 Candidatus Acidiferrum sp.
CAGCAGGGCCAGGGCGCCCGTAACCCCAATGAGCGCCGCGCTGTAGCCAAGCACCCAGACGGCGAAGGGCAGGGCCAACGAGGCGCTGATCGAGGCGAGGGAGACGTAACGAGTGGCGGCGAAAATGACGATCCAGATGCCCAGCCCGACCAGCAGGGCCAGCGGGACCAGCGCGACCAGCACGCCGGCGGAGGTGGCGACGCCCTTGCCGCCTTTGAAACGGAGCCAGCAGGTGTAGTTGTGGCCCAGGATGGCGGCGATGCCTGCACCGATGCTGAACCACTCAAGGCGTGCCGGCCCGGCGCCGGGGCTACCCCAGCCGGCGAAGAACCTGTCCGCGACGAACACCGCCAGCCAGCCCTTGGCGGCGTCGGCCAGCAGCACCAGGGCTCCCGCGGTCTTGCCGAGAATCCGGAATACGTTGGTGGCGCCGATGTTCCCGCTCCCGACAGTGCGGATGTCCACGCCCTTGGCTCTCGCCACCACGAAACCTGTGGGAATGGAGCCCAGCAGGTAAGCCGTGAGCAGCATGAGGGCGGGGCAAACAATTGGCACGGCGGCACTGTATGAATCCGGTGCCTGAAGTTCAAAGCCCAAATCCGCGACCGCAGTTGGTAGAAATCCGAAGCAAATCCGAATACCGAACCCGGACGAAGCGGCTGGGTGGAGGAGAAAAGAGATGATCTCACCGTGCCCCTTTCCGCTTTCGGACTTCTGGCTGCTTTCGACCTTCGAGTTTCCGCCTCAGGGGTTCTCACGGGCCCGCTGGAGTATCGCCGAGCCGGTGCTGGCCAAAACCGCCCGTTTCCCTGTCATCGGCGGATAGAAAGAATCGTGTGCTTTTCGAAAGAATCTTCCGTTGCACGCATTGCCACCCCGTCGCGAAGCTATGGGGGGCGTGAATCGCTTCAATTGGCGAGTGCTTTGGTTTAACTCAGCGTCCGCCGGCTAGCCCTCGGGGACCAGGCTCCCGTCGCGCTGCGCCGCTTGGTGCCACCCGCCGACTGAGGTAAAACATGGCCCATACTACGGAGCCGCTCTTTGTAAAGCGAACAGCCAAAAACCCCCTGCTTAGCCAGTCAATGACAAGCAGGACAACATGAGTCAAACGTATGAGGAAGTCACAAACATCCGACAGCAGGCTCATTGCCTGCGCAGGCTACGCCCAGCCGTCCATTATCTGCGCCGTGCTCGCGACACTCCTGCTGCTGGCAGTGGCGCCTGCTCGGGCCGACTGGCCGAACACCAACGCCACGAAGTGGGTGCAGTACCCTATCACGACCGCCTCCGGCACCAACGCCCTCGATATCGACGTCTTGGATAGCGAAGTGACGGACGACTTTCCTTGCTACAGCGCCGGACCCGTCACCGACATCCACGTGTGGGGCGCGTGGTTGAATGATCAAATAGACACCAATGCCACCTTCATCGTTTGGATTGCGACGAATGCGTTCGCGCCCTCAGACCTCTGGTCTCAGGTGTTTGGGCCCGGACAATACACCGCGCGCAAAGTATACACGAATACTGAGGCCTTTTGGAACATGGGTCAGGTCATCGGCAGCTCCCAATACTTGTGGCAGTACAACTTTTATCCCACTAACCCGTTCGTGCAGCAGGGTTCCCCCAGCGCGCCTGTCACCTACTGGCTGGGAATAGCTCAATGGTACACAGGCAGCAACAGTAAGTTCGGTTGGAAGTGCTCGAGCAACCATTGGGGTAGCGGAGCTGTTGGGGCGTGGAACCTGCTTCCCCTGCCGGGGATCGACATGTCGTTCGCGCTCACCACGCGATCCTGTTCGTCGGCAACCCCGCCCACCGCGCAGATTACCTCGCCCTCGTCGACAAATGTTTGCAGCATGGTGAACGTCGTGGGATCGGCTTCCGATCCGGGCGGGCTCCCCGTCGGTTACACGCTGCAGTATCAGTATCTGCCTTGGAACAGTGCCCCCGGGCCTCTGATGACTTTTGCCTCCGGGTCCGGGCCCGTAGTCAACGGCCTGCTCGGGGTATGGGACAATAGCACGCTGCCCGCAGGCTCCTACCATCTGCACTTGGTCGTGACCAACAACTGCAACCTAAGCACTACTGCCGACGCGTACGTCTATGTTTGCGGGACGGGGATGAGCGACCACAGCGTGAGCTGGCCTGTAGCGGGCAGCGTCGTGGGCGGGTCCGTCTGCATCAAGGGCTTCGTTTGGGACACCTGCTTCTCGTATTACGTCGTGGAATACCGTCCTGCGGGCGTCGGCAATTTCCAGCCCGTGGATGCAGCCCATCCTACCTATACGAGTGTCGTGTACAACGACGTGCTGGCCTGGTGGAAGACGACGGACGCGACCGGTGTGCCGCTGGTGGCTGACGGCAAGTATGATATCCGCGTCACCACCTGCAACTGCTGCGGCAACTGCGTGACCAACCCCGTCTTCACGGTGATAGTGGACAATACGCCGCCCATAGCGACGATCACCTCGCCGCAATCCTGCACACGGGTCAGCGGCCTGGTGCCGGTGGTCGGGGCCGTGGCCGATAACAACTGGGGGACGTGGCTGCTGCAGTATAGCGACCCGGATACCCATAGCTGGGTCACCATCATTTCCGCCTCTGCGTCCCAGAGTGGCGTGCTGGGTGTGTGGGACACCACCAGGTTGCCGGCCTGCTCCTATGTCCTCCGATTGTGGGCGCAGGACAGCGCCGTGCTCCAGTGCGATCCCGACTTGCATCACACCACCGAATACCTCGTGCCTGTTACAACCCAGGACTGCCCCATACCACCCAGCGTGGGCGCGAGTATGATCAGCAACGCGGCGGTAGTCAGCGTGACCGGTCAGACGAACGTATCGTACACGGTGGAGTACACCCCAGTCCTGCCTCCCACGGGCAGTTGGACCATCCTGAGCAACTTCGTCTTAACGCAAAGCCCGGAACGGGTGCTAGACTACTCTATCAGCAACATCCCACAGCGATTTTACCGCGCCCGCACGCCGTGACCGGGCAATCCAGAGGTCGCCTGCTTAGGTCCCGTGCCGCTCCAGCCTACGGCCCGGGGTCCGTCCCGCGCATTGCTCGCCGCTGCCCCCTGACGTTACCCTCTGAGGCTTGACACATTCTGCCCCGTGGCCCATACTGGGCCCTACAGACTTGAGCCGCGGGTGATTTTCTGCGTCCTGCGGAATCGTTAAAGCTCTCGCCGTCGGTTTCTCACCCGACGGCGGAAACGGGTGCCGGTAATCAGGGTTGGGGATCTGGGTACAGGACATGCATAGGGCTGGATCAGAATCTTTTGGGGCAGGACGGGCGTCCTTTCAAGGAAAGCCTCTTGGGCGTCCCCCAGTCGAGCGGCCAGAACGGGGCACGGACAAAGCAAAGGATGCGTGCAGCACGCTGGTTTTGAAGGAGTGTCAGCAGGTGCTCAAACGTCGCCTCACTCGGTCGTTGCGGGACGCCTTTTGCGAGCTGACCGGGCTGCGGATTCACGCCTGTTGGCATGACGGTTCGACCGGCGTGCAACCCGGCGATCTCTCCAGCTTATGTCCCGGAGGGAGGCGGGATTCTGCGGGTGAGGTCGAAGCGCAATGCCAGGCCTGCCTCCGAAAGCGGTGGTGTCGGGCGTTGGCCCCCGCACCGACAACGAGGCGGTTTTCCGGCATGTGCGGAGCCGCGACCTGTTGTGCCTGGATCAGCGTCGTGGGCCGTCCAGCCGTGACGCTCGTCGTGCAGCAGGCGCCACCGATTTCCCCTGTCCGGCAGCGAGCTTTCCTCCGTGCAGTGCACTTGATGCGACTGGTTGTTCACGACCTGCAAGCCACGCTTGAGGCGGGGCGAGGCGGCGAGGGAGTTGTACATCCCGAGCAACAGCTTGGACTGGCTTCTGTTGCACGCGAACCCTGGCCGGGCGGGTGTGGGCCCAGACCCAAAGCTCGCTTGCTGCCGGCTGCTGCAGAGGCTTTCACGCAGGGATGCGCTGTGGGACGACCCACGGCCGGCAGCGAACCACAGGCGTCCAGGCATAGCCAGCAAGTGGTTCAATGCATGCTGGATTACATCCACGCAAACTACGCCCGCTCGATCCAGCTCGGCGACCTTGCGAACAGCGTGCACTTGAGAACCAGCTACGCATGCTACTTGTTCTCTTCGACCGTTGGTGTGACGTTCCACCACTACCTGGAACAATTGAGGCTCACCAAGGCCAAGAACCTTCTCCGTGATCCCGTCAACCGCGTTTCTGAGGTTGCCTACGCGGTGGGCTACACCAATCCCAACCACTTCCGCAATGTCTTCACGGCTCGCGTTGGCATCCCCCCCTCCGCCTGGCGTGAGACTTCTGAAGCTGCCGACGTGGGCTCCTAACCGTCCGGCACCCCTGCTCAGAACCACGCCGTATTCGCCGGTTGTCACTTGGCTCAGCTAAATGGCACAATGCTGGGGATGAGTGCAGGTCTCGATAACCAGCCTTCTGGCCGTGTAAAGGTGTCCGTTGTGGGCACCGGATCACTGGGCAAGGAGCATGTCCGGATTTACGCCGAGCTGGCCGCGGCGGGGCAGGTGGAGTTCGCGGGCGTGCACGACAAGATCGGGGAGACGGCGCAGCGCTTTGCGCAGAAGTACGGCGTGCGCGCATTTTCCTCGGTGCAGGAAGCCGCCGCTGCGAGCGATGCCGTGAGCGTCGTTACACCTACTACGACCCATTTCGCGCTGGCCAAGGTCTTGCTCGAAGAGGGGCGGCATGTGCTGGTCGAGAAGCCTATGACGGACAACGCCGCAGAGGCTGCCGAGTTGATCCGGCTTGCCCGGCAGCACAATTGCATCCTGCAGGTTGGGCACGTGGAGCGGTTCAATCCGGTCCTCAATTACCTGGAGAAGGTCGCCACCGATCCGCGCTTTATCGAGACGCTCCGCCTCTCGCCGTTCCCGGCGCGCAGCACGGATATCGGCGTGGTGCTCGACCTGATGATCCACGACCTGGACGTGGTGCTGGCGTTTGTGAAGTCGCCGGTCACGAGCGTGGACGCGGTGGGCATCCGGATCTTGAGCCAATCGGAGGACGTGGCGAACGCGCGGCTGCGGTTTGCCAACGGCTGTGTAGCCAACCTGGCAGCCAGCCGGGTGAGCCCGGAGCGGATGCGCAAGATCCGGGTGTTCAGCGGCGGCGCCGCGCCGAGCTATATCTCGCTGGATTACCGGGCCCAGGAGGGCTTCATCCACCGCATCGCGCGCGAGGGGGAGGAAAAGAGTTCGCGGCTGCAGAAGCTGCTGCGGGCGAAGGACTCGGCCATCGTGAGTGAATTCGCCGGCCGGCGCATCGTGCGCGAGCCGGTGCCGATCGCGAAGGGAGAGCCGCTGAAGCTGGAGCTGCAGCACTTCATCGAGTGCGTGCAGGCGCACCGCACGCCTTTGGTGAGCGGGGAGTCGGCCAAGCGGGCGCTGGACCTGGCGTTCGAGATTACGCGGCAGGTGCAGGAGGCGGGGCTCAGCCCCGAGCCGCAGGGACGCTAGGGTGAGGCCGAAGAGCTTCATGCTGATCGCCGGGGAGGCGAGCGGGGACTTGCTGGGGGCGGAACTGGTGCAGGCCTTGCGCCGCGAAACCGAGAAGGCGGCGCCTGTATTCACGAATGATCCGCAGCCACTGACGACCAGCCTGGAGCCGCGGTTCTTCGGCGCGGGCGGGCCGCGCATGGCAGCGGCCGGGGTGGACCTGGCGTTCGACCTGACAAGGCATTCGGTGATCGGGCTATCGGAGGCGGTGAAGCGCGTGGTTATGTTTCGCCGGCTGTTCCGGGCGCTGCTCGAACTGGCGCGGCACCGGGAGCCGGACGCGATCATCTGCGTGGACTTCTCCTGGTTCAACATGCACTTCGCGTCCGCCATCAAGCGGTATGTGCGGCGCCGCCATGATTGGTTCCATGACTGGACGCCCAAGGTGATCCGGTACGTGTCGCCGCAGGTCTGGGCTTCACGCGAAGGGAGGGCCTATGCCCTGGAGCGCGACTGCGATCTGCTGCTGAGCATTTTCCCTTTCGAGAAGGAGTGGTTTGCGCAGCGCGTGCCGAGGCTGCGGGTGGAGTTCGTGGGGCATCCGATGGCGGAGCGGTATGGGAAGGCGGCCGCGGCCAAAGGCGAGGCGCGGGCGGCGGGGGGCACGCCGATGGTTCTGCTGTTGCCGGGCAGCCGGTCGGGCGAATTGCGGCGGCACCTGCCCGTGGTTGCCGAAGCAGCGAAGCGGATCAGGGCGCGACGCGAGGCGAGGTTCCGGGTGGTGCTGCCGCGGGAGGAACTGCTGGCGTATGCCAGGCCGTTCGAGCAGGCGGTGCCGGGTCTTGAGCTGCAGGTGGGCGGGCTGGAGGAAGCGCTGCGGACGACGGACGTGGCGCTGGCCAAGTCGGGCACCATCACGCTGGAGTGCGCCTACTTCGGCGTGCCGGCGGTGGTGTTTTACAAGACCTCGCTGGTGACCTACCTGGTGGGCCGGCCGCTCGTGCGCGTGAGGCATCTGGCCATGCCGAACCTGCTGGCGGACGAGACGGTTTACCCGGAATTCGTGCAGGGCGCTGCCACGCCGGACAACCTGGCCAATGCGGTCTTAGCGTTGTTGGAAGACCGGAAGCGTTATGCGGAGGTGCAGGAGAAGCTGGCTAAGGTGGTTGCCAGCCTGGGCGGGCCGGGCGCCAGCGAGCGGGCGGCCAGGGCCGTGTTGCGCGTGCTGGCTACTCAGGCAGCGTAAGCCTCCTATTCCAGTAGCGCAAGCCTCCGGCTTGCGATAGTCGCAACAATCCTCTGGATTGTTCCGCGCGCGGCAACCCGGAGGGTTGCCGGGACGGGCGCAAGCCGGAGGCTTACGCTACTAGCTGTGGGCCGAGCCTACTTCGTCTCGCGACGGGCCAGCACAGCGCCGCCGGTGATGCCCGCGCTGTCGCCGAGCTTGGAGGGGATGATCTCCACGCCCTTCATCGTGCCGGCCATGGCATAGTCCTGCGCGGTCTCGACGATCACACTCATCATCTCGTCCGAGAGCGCTTCGAGGACACCGCCGCCGACCACCACGACTTCGGGGCTGAGGATGTTCACCAGGTTGGCGACGCCGATGCCGATGTACTCGGCCGCGCCCTCGACAACCTTCTCCACGAAGCGATCGCCACGGCGGATGGCTTTGCGGAGGTCGCCGCTGCGCAGGTCGGCGAGGTTGTCGCCGAGCATCTCGGTCAGCAGCGTCTTCTCGCCGTCCTTCACGCCGGCCTTGATCTGCTGGAAGATAGCCGTGCGGCTGGCCAGCGCCTCGAAGCATCCCTTGTTGCCGCAGCCGCATTTGGGCCCGTTCACGTCCAGCACCATGTGGCCGATCTCGCCGGCCGTGTGATTGAAGCCGCCGTAGAGCTCGCCGTTGACGATGACCCCGCCGCCGATGCCGGTGCCGACGAATATCCCGACCATGTGCTTGGGCTTGCCCTTCAGCTCGGCCACGTGAACCCCGAGCGCGGCGATATTGCAATCGTTCTCCACGAACACGGGCACGCCGAGGAGCTTCTCCAGGTCTTTCTTGAGCGGCACGTCCTTCCAGCCCTCGAGGTTCGGCGCGAAGATGACGGTGCCGGCGGCGAAGTCCACTGCGCCAGGGGCGCCGATGCCGACACCCGCAACGTGTTTGAGGCTGAGGTCGGCCTCGTCCACCGCGTCCTGCACGCAGCGGGCGATGCGTTCGACGACGGCATCTACGCCGCGCGTGGATTTAGTGCTCAGCTTGGCGGTGCCGATGCATTCCTGGGGGGTTTTGAAGATGCCGGCGAGGATTTTGGTCCCGCCGAGGTCAACGCCTACGACGTATTCCCCTTTGCTGCCTGCGTCTGCCATAAGAGGGTGAGGTTATGATTTTCCGGCCAATACAGCGCTGATCTTCTTCTGGAGGTCTGCGTTGATCGCCTCGGGCGAGCGCAGTCCATCCACGATGGTGAACCCGTAGCTGGTCTGCATGCGCTGGAAGGTCTCCTGCATGGCGGTCTGGTAGGTCATGAAGCTATCGAACATGTCCCGTGAAAGGCCCAGGTCCATGCCGCTTTCCCAGTAATCAAGGGCTGCATTTTTGGCGAAGGTGCGCTGCACCAACTCCTCCGGCGGGACGTTGAGGTAGAAGACGGCGTCCGGTTCGAGGGCGATGCCATACAGGTTCCGGAGCCAGGCCTCGTCCATGCCGCGCACAAGGTCGCGTGCCATGAGGGTATAGATGTAGCGGTCGGCAAGTACGATGAAGCCGGCCTTGAGCGCGGGCAGGATGATGTTTTCGATCTGGTCGGCGAAGTCCGTCGCATAGAACAGGCTCAGAGTGGTGCGGCTCAGGATGTTGCCCTCCTGCGCCCGCTCCAGCTCCTCGCTGACGAGAGAGGAGCGCTTGAGACCCACCTGCGTCGTGGCGTGGCCCGTGCCTTCCAGCCACTGCACCAGCATGGCGATCTGTGTGGAGCGGCCCGAGCCGTCGGCGCCTTCCACCACGATGAGCTTGCCGGCTAAGCGCTCCAGGTCCACTCCCGGGATGCCATGACCGTAAAAGCGGCGTTTGGTAGGCCGGGGAACGACGATATGGTTGCGGGCGACGCCCTTCACAGGACCGGCGCCTCCTCGCGGACCTTCTTTGGCGCCTCGGGGACGGGCTTGACATGGGGACGTTCGGCGCGGCGGAAATCCTGCAGGCGCAGCTTCTGGCTCACCAGTTCCCGCACTACCGCCTGCTGCTTCTCGACTACCTGGTGGGCGTCTATGACCAGGAAGTTGAACTCCGTGCTCATCGCGAGGTACTGCTCGAGGATGCGGCCCTGGAAGATGCGGAAGCTCTCGTAGGGATCAGTCGAGAGGTGCAGGTCCATGCCGGCCTCGAAATACTTCAACTGGGGGCGCCCATCCAGGATGCGCTTGAGGGAGACTTCCAGCTCGGCTTTGAAGAAGAAAGTCAGGTCGGGCAGCGCGGCGAAGTTGTAGATGCCCCGCACCCATTCCGGGGGGCACCCGCGGACGACATCGCGGGCGAACGCGGTGAAGATGTAACGGTCGCATAGCACGATGTAGCCGGCGCGCAGCAGCGGCACCAGGTGGCGCTCGTAGCGGTCGGCGAAGTCCGTGGCGTGGATCAGGCTGAATGTGGTGGGAGTAAGCAGCTCGCGCTTCTTGCCTTTGCTGGTGGCGGACTTGACCAACTCGGAGGAGTTCCACTCGCTGAAATAGACCTTGAGTTGTTGCAGCTCGAGCCAGCGCTTCAGCAGGTAGATCTGCGTGGATTTGCCTGAGCCGTCGAGGCCTTCGACGGCGATAAGGCGGCCGGGGAAATTCAGCTCGGCAAAGGTCTTCATTGCGACAGTAACAGGCTAGGTCCAGTCAGGTGGAATACAACCCTTTTCTGGTTGCCGGGGGCGAGTGCGAGGCGCTATACGTAGGGTAAGGTTCTTAGACGAGACAGCCAGACGCCATCATGCCATACACCAGCCGCCAGGATGCCACCACCAGCAACGTGCTTTCCGTGATTCTGGGCGGTGGCGCCGGGACGAGGCTGTTCCCGCTGACCAAGGAGCGGGCCAAGCCGGCGGTGCCGCTGGCCGGCAAATACCGGCTGGTGGATATTCCCATTTCCAACTGCATCAACTCGCGGCTGCGCCGCATCTACCTGCTGACGATGTTCAACTCGGCGTCGCTGCATCGGCACATCTCGCAGTCCTACAAGTTCGACCACTTCTCAGGCGGGTTCGTGGAGTTGCTGGCCGCCGAGCAGACCTACACGGACAAGTCGTGGTACCAGGGGACCGCGGATGCGGTGCGCAAGAACATGATCCATTTCCTGAACCAGGAATGGGATTACCTGCTCGTCCTGAGCGGGGACCAGCTCTATCGCATGGATTTTCGCGAGATCGTCAATGCCCATGTGGACAGCGGCGCCGATATCACGGTCGCGACCATTCCCGTCGGCCGGCGCGATGCGGAGTCGCTGGGCATCATGCAAACCGATGCCGAGCAGCGCATCGTGCGTTTCGAGGAGAAGCCCAAAGACCCGGCGGTGCAGGATTCGTTGCGACTGCCGCGGGAATGGTATGAGCGGCTGGGCATCAAGAATGGGAACGAATTGTTCCTGGCCTCGATGGGCATCTATGTCTTTAACCGCAAGGTTATCAGCGAGCTGATGGCCGGCACGCTGAAGGATTTCGGCAAGGACGTCATCCCCAGCGCCATCCAGACGCACAAGGTGTATTCCTACGTGTTCCAGGGCTATTGGGAGGACATCGGCACGATCCGCGCCTTCTTCGAGGCGAACCTGGACCTCACCAGCGAGCTGCCGCGTTTCAATTTCTTCGACATGTCCTCCCCCATCTTCAGCCGGCCGCGCTTTCTGCCCGGCTCAAAGATCAACGGGGCGCAGATTGACCATGCCATCATTTCCGACGGCTGCATCCTGAACCGGGCCATTATCTCGCACAGCATCATCGGCTTGCGCTGCATCGTGGGCGTAGCCACGGTGCTGAACCGGACCATTCTGATGGGCAGCGATTACTATGAATCCCTCGAATCCATCATCGAGCATGAGAAGGCCGGGCAGCCCCGCATCGGCATCGGGTCCAATTGCCGCATCGAGAATACGATCGTGGACAAGAACGCGCGTATCGGGAACAACGTGGTGATCTCGCCGGCAGGGAAGCCCGACAAGGTGGACCACGCCAACTTCTATATCCGGGACGGCATTGTCATCGTGCCGAAGAACGGCGTGATCCCGCACGGGATGGTGATCTGAAGGGCGGGGAGCCTGCTCGGAGCGCGTAAGTATTCAGCTAGTAGCGTCAGCCTCCGGCTTGCGCCCGTCCCGTCAACCCTCTGGGTTGCCGCACGCAAACCGCCAGCCCAACAATCCGGGGGATTGTTGCGACTATCGCAAGCCGGAGGCTTACGCTACTACGAAGGCGTGCCCTAGGAGCTGGGTCCGGCCTCACATGGCCCGGGTGGCCATCGCCAGCCGGCGACGGAACTCCTCCCGGTTGCGCGCGTCGTAGAACTCCGCCGGGTTGTAATCGTCGGTCAGCACCCGCCCGTGCTCGGGCGGCGTATCCACGATGCCGGCGTAGGTGGCCTTGGTCTCATCGAGCACCTCGGGATGGACATTGGAGAGGTCGGGCGGGTGCACAAACGTCAGGCTGGGCCGGTCGGAGGCGGCAAAGAAGATGCCCCCATCGCCGCTGGCGTGTGCCACAACGGATGAGAAGACGGACTTGAGCGTCTTGTTCAGTGAGGCCGCAAAGAAGTCGCGCCCTGCCTCCAGGTTGCCAAAGCTGTTGATGACCAGGGTGCCTCCCGGCCGCAAGACGCGCCGCATGGCCGCAAAGGCCTCGTGCGTCATCAGGTGCGAGGGGGAGGAGTCGCCGAGGAATGCGTCGAGGACGACGACGTCATAATGCTTGTGGCAGCGGTTTAGGAAGTGGCGTCCGTCATCCAGCGTAAGGTTCAGCTTGCTCAGGTCCAGGTCGAAGTAGCGCTGGGCCAAGGGCACCACGGCGGGGTTGATTTCCACCACGTCCACGCGGGCCCCCTGCCGCGCGAATTCGGACGGCACGATGCCCACACCCAGGCCAATGCAGAGCACGTCGGCGATGTTCGTCGTATAAGCGCGCGCCAGGCCAGACAGGGCGTACGTGAAATGGGAGACGCTGAGCTTGCGGGTCGGGTCGTAGGTGTTCTGGGTCAGGCAGTCGTTGAGGTAAAACCGGCAGCTACCGTCCAGGCGGTCAATAACCTGGAGCATGCCGAAGTGCGAGTTGCCGCGGAAGACTTCGTGCGCGTAGGTGTAGTCATGCCTCAGGCCCAGGCTGCCCTTGACCCCGGCAGCGGACGCGAGCGCCAGGATTACCGCCAAAGCAGCCTGCCCAAGGCGGCGAGCGAGGAGGAAATACCCCGCGCAGACCGCGATGAGCGCCAGGGCCGTGCCATACATCGTGAGCGAGTTGGGCAGGAGCGGAATCAGCAGGTAGCCGATCAGCAGGGTGCCGCCCAGGCTGCCGAGGGTGCCCACCGCCGTGAGCCGGCCCACGTTGCCACCGACGCCGGAGACTGAGGACGTGATGACACGCACGACGAACGGGCCGGTCATGGCCAGCAGGGCGAGCGGGAGGAAGAAGAGGATTGCCGACGCCAGCAGCGAGCCGACGGCGAGGTTGAAATCCAGGCACCAGTAGGCCACCGGCGCGCACACGCGGACGGTCACCGCCAGGTAAAGCGCCGCAGCAAGTAGCGCCCAATAGAGCCGCTCCAGCCGTTGCGAGCGGTCGGCCAGCTTCCCGCCCGCATAGTAGCCGCAGGCCAGGGCCACCAGGGTCACCGCGATCTGGGCCGTCCAGACGAAGTGCGAGAGGCCGACATAGGGGGAGAGCATCTTGGCGCCGAGAATCTCGACAACCATGATGGCGGCGCCGGTCATGGCCGCCGTGACATAGAGGTAGCGGCGCAGCCCGCGGGGGAGTTCCTCCTGCGTGGCAGGAGCCGTTTGCTTCTTCACCGGGGAGTTTGTACGCAAGCGCGCAGCGAGGGGCAACCGTGAAAGCGACGGTGCGTCGGCACGGAGCGCGCCTGTCTCCGCGTCAGAATATCGTTGGCGCAGGCAGGCGCGCCCTGATAAACTCACGGGGTTCCGATGCCACGCCAAAGCAACACCGCATCCGGGCTGCCGGACATTAAAGTATTCATCCGTAACGCGCGCGGTAAATACCTTGCCCAGGACGCGAATGGGCTCTTCTTCACCGAGGATTGGCCCGCAGCGATTGTGTTAAACTACGAGGCGGACAGTGTTCCACGGCAGCTTGAGATCATTCGGAAGACGCACGGGGTGGATTTAGAGGCAGAGCCGGTGCCGCTCGAATACATTTATGAAACCTGCGACCGGTGCAAAGAGATGTTCGTGCCGTTTATGGTGCTTTTTGATGGCCGGCGCTTCCTGTGTCCCGATTGCCAGAGGCAGGTGGCCGAGAGGGCGCTGAGGCCGGGCTCAGCGGCTTGGAAAGGCGGCTCGCAGGGCCTCTCGCCAGCAGGCTAAGTGCCCTGAGCCGATCTACTTGCCCCCACGGGCCTTGCTTTGCGGGGGGTTAAATTAGCTTGCAAATCGCTACCGATCTGATAGTCCCTTCCCCCGTCGAAAGAGTACCTAAGCCACTAGATCTTATGCTTTCCGAGCAAATCGAGCTGCGCGGCCATTTCATTGATTCGTTGCTGCTGCCGAAGGTGCTGGACGAGATCCTGAACTACGGCGGCACGTTCACCATCAAGGAGATCCAGGTAGGCAAGCAGCGGACCGACCCGAGCTACGCGCGCATTGAGGTCGAGGGAAAATCGCCCGAGGCCCTGGATGACATTATCCGGCACCTGCGTCAGCACGGCGCCGAGGTGGTCGAGCAAAAGACGGTGCAGCTTGCCGAGGCTCTGGCGGACGGGGTGTTCCCGCCCGACTTCTACGTCACCACCAACAACCAGACCTTCGTGCGCCTGGACGGCAAATGGATCGAGGTGCGCCCGGCGTCCATGGACTGCGGCATCGCGGTGAATGCGAAGCGCGCCGAGGCGGAAACGGTGAAGTTCTCGCAGGTGCGCAAGGGCATGATGATCGCGGTGGGCCACCACGGCATCCGCGTCAACCCGCTGGAACGGGCCACCGACCGGCACAGTGTGTTCGAGTTCATGGCCAGCAACGTATCGAGCGAGAAGCCCAAGAGCGCCGTCATTCGCGAAGTGGCAGCCGAGATGAGGCTCGCCCGCCAGAACGGGGGCAAAATCCTGGTGGTGGCCGGGCCGGCCATCGTGCACACCGGCGCGGGCGAGCATTTCGAGAAGCTGATCGAGCAAGGCTACGTGAATCTGCTCTTTGCCGGAAACGCCCTCGCGGCCCATGATATGGAGCAGGCCCTCTACGGCACCTCCCTGGGCGTCTATCTCTCGGGCGGCGCGCTGGCCGACGAAGGACATGAAAATCATATGCGCGCCATCAACACCATTCGTTCCGCCGGGGGCATCAGCCGGGCGGTCGAGAAAGGCGTCCTGCGACAAGGCATCATGTACCAGTGCATCAAACATAAAGTTGATGTCGTTCTGGCCGGCTCGATCCGGGACGACGGCCCCTTGCCGGAGGTGATCACCGATGTCGTGGGGGCCCAGAAGATGATGCGCTCAAAGCTGGGCGGGGTCACCATCGCCCTCATGATGTGCACGATGCTGCACTCGATTGCCGTGGGCAACCTGCTCCCGGCGAACGTCAAAACGATTTGCGTGGACATCAACCCGTCAGTGGTCACGAAACTCAGCGACCGCGGCACCTTCCAGGCGATCGGTTTGGTGACGGATATCGAGCCTTTCCTGCGCGAATTGACAGAGTTCCTGCTCCAGAAAGTTTGAACGCCCGCTTCGCCAAAATAATCCAAAAACTCCGTAACCGGGCCACAGGGCGCCTTATTGCCGGCACCCTACACCGGCGCAGCTAGAATGCATTTTACAACCGGGCCTGAACTCAGTATCTGGACAGGTCTCTCCTGCTTATGCAGGAGCGCTATACGTATTTATGATTAAGGTTCAGAATCTGGCAAAAGTCTTTGGGACCAAGCGGGCCGTGGACGGCGTCTCCTTCTCCGTCGAGCGAGGGGAAGTGCTGGGCTTTCTCGGCCCTAACGGCGCAGGGAAGTCAACCACGATGCGCATGATCACCGGCTTCCTGCCGCCCACCGGCGGCACGGTCAGCGTCGGCGGCTTCGACATCGTGCAGCATCCGATCCAGGCCAAGCGGCTCATCGGCTACCTGCCCGAAAATGCCCCGGCCTACACGGACATGACCGTGTATGGGTTCCTGAACTTCGCAGCGGAGATTCGCGGCCTGCGCGGCGATGCCAGGAAACAGGCTGTAACGCGCGTAGTCGAAATGTGCTTCCTCGAATCGGTTCTACACCAGAGCGTCGAGACCCTCTCGAAGGGTTACCGGCACCGCACGTGCTTCGCCCAATCCATCATCCACGACCCGGACGTGCTGGTGCTGGACGAGCCCACCGACGGGCTGGACCCGAACCAGAAGCACGAGGTGCGGCAGTTGATTCGCCGCATGGGCGAGAAGAAGGCGATCATCTTCTCGACCCACATCCTGGAGGAAGTGGACGCCTCGTGCACCCGGGCGATCATCATTGATCGTGGCAAGATTGTGGCCAACGGGACGCCGCACGAACTCCGGCAGAAATCCGAATGGGCCGGCGCGGTCACGCTGCGGGTCAAAGGCGTGGCCGCCAGCGCCGTCACCAGCAAACTGAACCTGGTCCCCGGCGTCAAAAAGGTCACGGTCCTGGACGAGAAGGACGGGCACGTCACGGTGCGCGCCTTCCCCAAAGGTGGGACCAATGGCGCGCTGGCCGCCGCCGTGGGCGAAGCCGCGCACGAATGGCAGATCGAACAACTACAGTCCGAGGAAGGCCGGCTCGATGAAGTCTTCCACAGCATTACTATGCCCGATACCGTAAAAGAGGTGGCCCAATGAACGCCTGGCGTAACGTCTGGACCATTACCAAGCGCGAGCTGGGGGCCTATTTCACGTCCCCCATCGCCTACGTCTTCATCGTCATCTTCCTGCTCCTGTGCGGGTTCTTCACCTTCTTCGTGGCCCAGTTCCTGAACGCGCGGGAAGCCTCGCTGGTTAGGCCGTTCTTCGACTGGCACCCCTGGTTTTACCTATTCCTGGTCCCGGCGGTCGGAATGCGCCTGTGGGCGGAAGAGCGGCGCGTGGGCACGATTGAGCTGCTGCTCACCATGCCGATTACGGCGTGGCAGGCCATTGTCGGCAAGTTCCTGGCGTCCTGGCTCTTCCTGGCCCTGGCCCTGGTGCTGACTTTCCCGGTGGTAATCACCGTGAATTACCTCGGCCACCCGGATAACGGCGTGATCCTGACCGCTTACATCGGGAGCTGGCTCATGGCCGGCGCTTACCTGGCGATCAGTTGCATCACCTCCGCGCTCACCCGCAGCCAGGTCGTCAGCTTCATCATCTCGGTGATGGTGTGCCTCTTTCTCATCCTCGCCGGCTACCCACCGGTCATCAACGTCCTCGAACAGTTTGTCAGCGCCCGCGCCGCGGACTTCGTCACCAGCTTCAGCGTGATGACCCACTTTGAAGGCTTTCAGAGGGGCGTGCTCGACTCGCGCGACATTATCTTCTTCCTGTCCGTGATCGGGTTCTCGCTCTTTACGACCAGCGTAATCCTGCGCACTCACCGGGCCGGCTAAGCCAAGGAGACAACCGATGCAAAAGAAATCTTTCGAAACGATCCTCTACTCCACCCTGGGCGTTGTCGTCATGCTCGTGGTGCTGGTCCTGGCCAATTACATCCTGGGGTTCGTCCGCGCCCGCGCGGACATGACGCAGGAAAAGGCTTACACGCTCTCTGATGGCACGAAGGCCATTCTCCGGAAGATGGATACGCCGGTCACCATCAAGTTCTACTGCACCCAGAGCGAGTCGGCCACGCCCGAGACCGTGTACCTGAAAGGCTACGCGCGCAAAGTTGAGGACCTGCTGGCGGAATACAAACAAGTCGCCGGCAACAAACTCAAGATCGAGAAATACGATCCTCAGCCCGACTCGGATGCCGAGGATTCCGCGCGGCTGGATGGTCTGGAGGCGACGCCCCTGCCCGGCGTTGACCGCTTCTACCTGGGCCTGACCGTCAAATGCGCCGACGAGCAGGAATCCATCCCCTTCCTGGCCCCGAACCGCGAGCGCCTGCTGGAGTATGACATCAGCCGCGCCATCGCGCGCGTCGAGGCGCCGGAAAAGCCGACGGTCGGCGTGATGACCGCGCTGCCCGTGTTCGGGATGCCGTCCAACCCGATGATGCAGCAGATGGGCCAGCAAGGCAGCCAGCCCTGGGCCTTCATCTCCGAGCTCAAGAACGACTACAACGTGAAGCGGCTCGGCCTGGACGTGGACAAGGTTGACGACGACATCAAGCTGCTGATCGTCATCGCGCCGAAGGACATCACCGACAAAGGCCAGTATGCCATCGACCAGTTCATCATGCGGGGCGGCAAGCTCCTCGCCTTCCTGGACGCCCAGTGCCTGGCCGACCAGCGTTCGCAGCAGAACCCGATGATGGCCCAGATGGGCGGCGGCGGCTCCTCGCTCGACAAGCTGCTCAAGGCCTGGGGCATCCAGTTCGACACCGCCAAGGTGGTGGCCGATCTGCAATACAAAATGCAACTGCGGGGCCGCAACGGCGAGCCGCAGGAGGCGCCCGCCTGGCTGGGTCTCAACGCCACGGCCATCAACAAGGATGATGTGGCCACCAGCCAGCTTGATAACATCTGGCTGCCGCTCTGCGGCGCCTTCACCGGCACGCCGGTCAGCGGCCTCAAGGAAACCGTCCTGCTGCACAGCTCGAAAGACTCGCAGTTGGTGGACTCGATGCTGGCCAACTTCTCCGGCGAGAACATCCTCAAGGAATTCAAGCCCTCCGGCGTGAGCTACGCGCTCGCCATCCGCCTCACCGGCAAGTTCAAGACTGCCTTCCCCGACGGCGAGCCCAAGGACAAGAAAGACGACAAGGCCGAAGCCGACAAAAAGGACGAAAAGAAGGCCGAGGACAAGAAGCCCTCGGACTCGCTCAAGGAATGCAAGACCGACAACACCGTCGTGCTGTTCGGCGATGCGGACATGCTCTACGACCCCTTCACGATTCGGCGGGTGGACACCCCGTTCGGCTCCCTGCAAAGCGCGATGAACGCCAACCTCAACCTGGCGCAGAACATCGTCGAGCAGATGAGCGGCGACAACAACCTCATCGCCATCCGCAGCCGCGGCACGCTGGCCCGGCCCTTCACCCGCATCAACGAAATGGAAGCCGCGGCCAACGAGAAGTTCCAGAACGAGATCAAGCGCCTGGAGGACAGCGCCGCCGATGCCCAGCGCAAGATCAATGAGTTGCAGGCCGAGAAGAAGGACAAAGACCAGCGCTTCATCCTGTCCCCCGAACAGCGCGCCGAGCTCGACAAGCTGCGCAAGGAAGAGGCGGACACCCGCAGGCACCTCAAGCAGGTGCAGAAGGACCTCCGCAAAGAGGTCGTCTCGCTCCAGACCCGGATTAAATGGATCAACATCCTGGCCGTGCCGCTGGCGGTCGCGGCCACGGGTGTGCTTATTGCAGTCGTTAACCGCAGAAAGACGTCGGCCAAATGAATCAGAAACAGCTTGTTCTCTTGCTTGTAGTCGTAGTGGCGCTGGGCGCCGCCGGCTTGTGGCTCTACCGGAGCAACCAAAGCGATTGGAAGGGCGCCGGCAAGGATACCGCGCCCAAGCTCCTCGGCGACCTGCCCATCAACGACGTCGCCGCGATTGTGATCAAAGGCGGCACCAACGAGCTGGACCTCGTGAAGAAGGACAACCTCTGGCGGGTCAAGCAGCGCGACGACTATCCCGCCAACTACTCCGAGATCAGCGGCTTCCTGCTCAAGGCGGCCGACCTTAAGGCCGTTCAGACCGATGACGTCGGCCCCTCGATGCTGGGCCGCTACAAGCTCCTGCCGCCCGGGCCGGCCAGCAACACCGCCGTCCTGGTCGAGTTCAATGACCAAAACGGCAAGCCGCTCAAGACAATGCTGCTCGGCAAATCCCATATGCGCAAGGCCGAAGGCCGGCCCTCGCCCATGGGCGACATGGAAGACAGCCAAGGCTGGCCCGATGGCCGCTATGTCATGGTCGGCGCCGGCGCCAAGACCGTGGCCGTTGTCTCCGACCCGCTGAGCAACATCGAAGCCAAGCCCGACCAATGGCTGAATAAAGACTTCTTCAAGGTCGAGAAGATCCGCTCCATTGCCGTCACCTACCCCGTGGCCAGCAACTCCTGGAAGGTCGCACGCGACACCGACAGCTCGAATGACTGGAAGCTCAGCGAAGCCAAGCCCGGCGAGCAGCTTGATTCCTCCAAGACCTCCGGCTTCTCCTATGCCCTGGCCTCACCCACCTTCAACGATGTGTTGCCCGCCGATACCAAGCCCGCGCAGGTCGGCCTCGACAAGCCCACCACGCTTGCCTTGCAGACCTTCGACAACTGGACCTACACCGTGAACGTGGGCCAGAAGACCAATGACAACCTCCCGATAACGGTCGCCATATCGGCCGAGATACCGAAGGAGCGCATCCCCGGCAAGGACGAGAAGCCCGAGGACAAGGCCAAGCTCGACAAGGAATTCAAGGACAAGCAGCAGAAGCTCGAGGACCGCCTGGCGCAAGACAAGGCCTACGAGAAGCGCATTTACCTGGTGTCAAACTGGACCGTGGACTCGCTACTCAAGGAACGCTCGCAGCTCATGCAGGAAAAGAAGGAGGAGCCGAAGAAGGACGAGAAGTCCACCGCTTCCGGCACCTCCACCAATCTGCCCCCGCCCTCGCCTCTGGAACCCAGAGCGGCGGCGAAGTAGGCCGGTTCCTTACGGCAACAACGAGGGGAGCAGGCAAGCCCGCGCTGAAACACTGGGCTCTTGTCGCATGGCCGTGCGCGACAGGCCCAGGGCGGATGCAGGGAAACTGCCCCTTAGGCTCTGCATGCTCTGCAGGCTAAAGCCGTATCTATGCACTTGGCGTGGGGAGCGCACGCGCCCCTCGCGTGCTGTCGGCGGCGCCCTCGCCGACGACGCAGCGCTCTCTGAAGCACTCACCTATTAGTGACCAAGGCCTCTTCCGTCCGACCGGCGAGGGCGCCGGTCAGCACACGCGAGGGCGCGCGTGCTCCCCAACTCCTGGTGAATAGAGACGGCTAAGCCCCGCTCGCCCCGGCAACATGCTCGCAGAACTTCAGGATGGAAGACCGCGCGACGAACGTCGTCCGGCCATCCTCCTGCTCCAGCTCCACAAAGTCGTAAAACACATGGTGCGGGTCCGTCTGGAAGAGCCGCTTGGCGCCCTTCCAAAGCGCGTTGCGGTAAAGCACAACCGCGTCCTGCTGCTCACGGCAATACACGTCGTAGCGCTTGCCGGTATCCACCACGTCCGGCTGAGAGCGGACTGAGGCCGCCGGCGGCGACGCCGACGTGCCCGCGGACTGATAGTTCGGGTCCAACTCTTTCAGCACCTCCTGCCTGGTTCGTTCCACATCCACGTCCAGCTCCCTGAGCACACGCGCCGCAACCCCATCACCTTCTCGAAGCAAGCCCAGCAGAATGTGCTCGGTCCCGACGTACGTATGATTCAGCGCTTTGGCCTCTTTCTCTGCCAGCTTGAGCACTTTCTTTACGCGGGGGGTATAAGGGATGTTGCCGATGATCTTCTGGTCCGGGCCTTTGCCGACCTGCTTCTCGACCTCCAAGCGGACGGTCTCAAGCTCGAGGCCGAGCTTCAGCAGCACAGTCGTGGCAACGCCCTGACTCAGTTTGATAAGGCCCAAGAGAACATGCTCGGTGCCAACGAAGTTATGGTTCAGGCGGTCGGCCTCTTTGCGCGCCAGCGCCAACACTTGCTGGGCGCGGGGGGTAAAGTTATTCATGGCCTCCGCGCCCCCGGGAGTGCCTCCCCCCGGGACCTCGAACCTTGCTTTCCAAAAGTCGGACCAACTCATCAGCGTGTTTCCTCTATTCCAGCCTTCGAGCTACGGCCAAGGTGTTACGCCCTGACGCGAGCGCCTGCGCAGCCTCCCCCACTATGCCGCCCCGGCTGGGAGGTGTAAAGGAAGGCCGAGGCAGCAAAAGCTCGAAATCCGAAACAGATCCCAATGCTCCAACCCTAAATGCTCCAAACCCACCCGGCTGGCAGGTTTTGGTCATTGCTCGTTTGAGCCTTCGAATTTGTTTCGGATTTCGGGCTTCGGATTTCGGATTTGAGCCACCGGGCCGCTATGGCCGGTTCCGCGCGTCACACACTTTTCGCTCGCAAGATCAGGCCGCCGCGCGTATGCGTATGCTGAGCGCAACGCGTTATAGCCGCCCGGGCATCTCTGCTTGAAACGGAAACTCACATTGGGGCTGGGCCTCATGCTGCTGGCCGCCGCGAGCGGCCGCCCGCAAACTCTGAACCTGCCGCCGCGGCCGCCCGGCGCGCCGGACGGCACGGCCTTCACCAACATCATCACCCCCATGCAGCTCACCGAGCGCGAAAACTGGATCTTCGCGCAGGTGATGAGCGGCAATGTCCCGGACTTCCAGCGCGCGCTCGTGCCGGTCACGGTGAGCGCCACCATCAACGGCACGCACCACACCGCGACTTACTACGCCGCGCCCGACTACCTCGCCATCGGCACCGATGCCGATTACTTCCTCGAGCCGACGACGCCCCTGCTGGCTCAGCGCCTGTGCGACGCCCTGGGCTGCACGCTGCCTACCCGCAAGATGGTCAACCAGATCTGGACCAATGCCGCGGTGAAAATGAACCCGCAGCCGATCCCGCCCAGCGCCGACATGATCACCGTGCCGGTCTTCGCCGACGAGAACCATATGGTCCGCACGCAGCGCAACACCTTCACCAACTCCTTCCCCCTGGGCGCGCTCGTTGCCGGGGACAAAAAGGACGTGGTCATCTCAACGATGATCTACTCGAACCTGCACAGCGGGGTGCCCAACCCGGTGGTCATCTACGGCTGGCAATACACTACCGGGGTGCCCATCCAACCGCTCTACAACGGCCACGACCAGGGCTACGCCGATTACAGCCACGGCATCCGCCTGGTCCAAAACGCGATGATCGTGGACGGCAGCCCGAACACGGTTACCAACGTGCTGGCCACCTCGGGACTCGCCGCGCTCCTCAGCGACGAGGGGCCGAGCGAAGGCACCACCAGCGACGGCGTCATCCGCCTGCCGCGCTACACCATCGCAGGGCTGGGCCCGGCAATCATCACGCAGCCGCGCACCCAGACCGTGCTGCCCGGCGCGAGCCTCGCCTTCAGTGTCCTGGCTGCCGGCGACGCGCCCGCGACCTATCGCTGGCAATTCAACAGCGCGCCCCTGGCCGGCGCTACCAACTCCAGCCTCCTCATCAGCAACGCCCAAGTTTTGAATGCCGGCAGCTACACGGTCGTTATCTCGAACAACTCCGGCACAGCCAGCAGCCGGCCCGCCTTGCTCCGCATCAACACCAACGTCCACCCCGTCCTCTACGCCGACAGCTTCTACACGAACAGCTCGGCCAACTGGAAGCTGTTCTGGGGCGCGGCCAACGGCATCCCCGACTACACCGCCGACTGGGCCTACGACTACGGCAACACGCCCTACAGCTTCAACGGGGTGACCGGCGTCATCCCCCCGGCGCCGAATTCGCCCGACGGCAGCACCCACGGCGTCCGGTTCACGGCCAACAACAACGACGCCACCGCCGCCACCGCGGCCGTGAACATCTACCCCGCCGGCCAATCCTTCAGCGGCGATATGGCGCTCAAGTTCGACGTCTGGATCAACTACCCCGGCAACGCGGGCGGCGTCAACTCCACCGGCAGCACCGAATACGCCATCTTCGGCCTGGACCACCTCGGCACCCAGGTGAACTGGGCCGCCCCCTCCGCCTCGTCCTCCGACGGCGTGTGGTTCGGCATGGACGGCGAAGGCGGCAGTACCACGACCGATTATCGCGCCTATGTGGGCAACCCCTCGGGCACGCAGATTGACCTCGCCGCGGCCGACACCAGCGGCCTGGTCGCCTCCAATCACAGCGCCGCCATCTACCAGAACCTGTTTCCCGCCAGCCGCTGTGAGACCGCCGGCGCGCCGGGCAAGACATGGGTGCAGGCCGAACTGCGCCAGACCAACAACATCCTGCTCTGGCTCCTCGACGGCACGCTGGTTGCCCAGCGCACCAATACCTCCTCCTTCACCTCGGGCGACATCATGATCGGCTACATGGACCCGTTCTCGTCCATCGCCAACCCGACGCAGTATGCCTTTGCCCTGTTCGACAATGTGCGCGTGGAAGACCTGAGCGTCCCGGCGCTCCAGCCGCCGGCCATCGGCACTCAACCGGCCACTCAAACCGTCGCTGTCGGCGCGACTGCCGCCTTCACCGTCGGCGCCGCGGGCTCGGCCCCGCTGAGCTACCAGTGGCGCTTCAACGCAACCAACCTGTCGGGCGCCACCACCTCCTCGCTCTCGCTCACCAACGCCCAACTCGCGAACGCGGGCGCGTACGATGTCCTCGTCACGAACCTCGCCGGCCTGGCGGCCAGCGCCGCGGCCACGCTCTCCGTCACCCAGCCCCCGCCGCGGTTCGTCTCGGCCACCGTCCTGCCAGATGGCCAGGTGCAGCTCCTCTTGTCCGGCGTGCCCGGCCAGGTGTATGCCGTGCAGGCCTCGACCAACCTCGTGGACTGGCAGCAGATCGGCCTTGTCACCATCACCAACAACCCCGCCAGCTTCACGGACCCGGCAGCACCGGGCATTCCGTACCGCTTCTACCGCGCGCTTTGGTGAAGGCGCAATGCCGAAAGCGGCATTCACACGTTAAACAGATACCCCCTCCCAAGGCCGTGCCTATGCCGTAGTGCCCCTCGCCCCGCAGCTCTCCTCTTGCAGTGACCATTCAGTGCAAACCACAGATGGACACAGATAAACACAGATATGAACGTCCGGAAGGGCAGTTTTGGGGAGCGGTGTTCGGCTCACCCGATTGTGGGCCGGGTTCGACGGCAGCCAGGCCGATTCTAATGGAGTGGGACTCGAGTTGTGTTTGGTCTGGATGTGGCCGGGGCGGCCCTAAAACGGGTAACCATTCCCTTCCAACACGTCAGGCAACTCTGGCATGATTTGCCCACATTCTGATGTGCGCTGAACCGACACAAACGCCACCGTGCCACCCGCCGCAGGGCTCGTCGGGCGAGGATTTTCGAACGACGCGCTGGACGCAGGTCAGCCGGGCAAAAGCCGACTCGCCGGAGGGACGCCGTGCCCTGGCCGAACTGTGCAACGCCTACTACGAACCGGTGGTCGCATTCCTCCGTTGCGAGTTGCGGGAGGCGGATGCGGCGCGCGAACTGGCGCATGACTTCTTCGCGCACGTGCTGGCGGGCGGAGCCATCGCTCGCGCCGAGCAGGAGCGCGGGCGGTTTCGTTCCTTTCTGCTGGGCGCGGTGAAGCACTTTCTCTCGCATCAGCGCGAGGCGTCGCGGCGGCTCAAACGCGGCGGAGGAGTGGAGAACATTTCCATTCATGAAACCGAAGGCCGCTCGGTGCCGGATGCGGCGGTGTTGTCGCCCGATGTCGCTTTCGACCAGCAATGGGCGCTGACGGTGGTGGCGCACGCGCTGGAAGCCCTCCGGCGCGAATGCATCGCGGACGGTCGCCCGGATTTCTTTGAGTCGGTCAAACCGTGGCTCACCGGCGATACCGCGCGCGGCGACCAGGCGGCGCTGGCGGCCAGTCATGGGATGAACGCGAATGCGCTGAAGGTTGCCGTGCATCGGTTGAAACAGCGATTCCGCCAGTTGCTCAAGGCAGAAGTTTGCGCCACGCTCGACGACCCCGGCCTAGTCGAAGGGGAGATGCGCGCTCTGTTCGCCGCATTGGGAGGCTGAGAAAGATGTTGGTAACCGAACCCCGCCGTTACGTCAGGACACAGGTATGAGCGAGTCAACGGCATCTTCCAACGCCTGCCCAAGGTGCGGCGCGGCCCTGGCTTCGAGCGCCACGGCCGGCCTGTGCCCGCGCTGCCTGATGGCCGAAGCGATGGCGCCGACGCAGGCTGGGGCAGACCAGACCGCGCAGAAGCCGCTGCCGCCGGAAGAGATTGCGCCGCATTTTCCACACCTCGAAATCCTCGAATGCCTCGGACGTGGCGGGATGGGGGTGGTTTACAAGGCACGGCAAAAGACCTTAAACCGCTTCGTTGCCCTCAAACTGCTTGCGCCAGAGCGGGTGCTCGATCCGCAGTTTGCCGAGCGTTTCACGCGTGAGGCCCAGGCCCTGGCCGCTCTGAACCATCCGAACATCATCACGATTTACGACTTTGGACAAGCCGGCGGGTTTTATTATCTGCTGATGGAATTTGTGGACGGCGCGAACCTGCGCCAGCTCTTGCGGGCGCGGAAGTTCACCCCCGAAGAGGCGCTGGCCATCGTGCCGCCGCTGTGCGACGCACTGCAATTTGCGCACGACCGGGGCATCGTTCATCGCGACATTAAGCCGGAGAATCTCCTGCTCGACACCGCCGGCCGCGTAAAGATTGCTGACTTCGGCATTGCCAAAATGCTCGGCACGGCTAACGGCAGCAGCAATGCGGGCGGACCCGCCGCAACCCAAAGCACCACGCAGAGCGCCGTTGGCACACCGGGTTACAGCGCGCCCGAACAAAAGGCCCACCCGCAACGCGTGGACAGTCGCGCCGACATTTATTCCCTGGGCGTGGTGTTTTACGAACTGCTCACGGGCGAACGACCCGATGGGCGGCTCGAACCGCCCTCGAAGAAGGTGCAAATTGACGTGCGGCTGGATGAAGTCGTCTTGCGCGCGTTGGAAAAGGACCCCGAGCTGCGCTTTCAGCAAGTCAGTGAAATCAAGACAATGGTGGAAACCATCGTGCAACCTCCCAGTAGTCCGCAGCCGGCGTCGCCGAGGGCGGACAGCTCAATGGTAACCCCTAGCAAAGAAAGACCTGGAAATATGTCATGGACGAAGATAATGGCGATGGTCGGCGCTTGTGTTCTGCTGGCAGCAGCAGCACTGGTCATTGCCTTACACAGCATCACCTCAAGCAGGAATGTCATTAGAATCAGGGCATTCATTGATGACAAGGATGAAATCAAGATCCAGGGTAATAAAGTCTGGTGGGAACACGAGCAGGGCGCCTTTCCCGGGGACCCCAAGGGCGCTAACCAACCCACCTTCGTCAATGGGATTGCCTGGCGTCCGCAATGGGACGGCACCAACAGCATGCCATTTGAATCGTTGGCGCCCGCCTTCCGGCCAAAACATCCTGAGCAGATTACGTTTAACAAGCTGAGCGGACGGGGAGACGCGGTCGTCAGCGACCTGCCGACCCTCGCGAATGATGGCACACTATCCGTCTGTTTTACTGATGAACAAGGCGGAGCCGACTGGTATGAAGTAAGCATTCTCTGGAAATGAGAGCGCCGGCCAGCCCCGCTTCAGCCAACGGCGCGGTGGTGCCTTGGTTCCAATTCATCGACGCAGGCGCGCCGTGCCTGAGTGCGAGTGCTGGCCGGCCATATGAGCGATCAAATTAGCGCTAAGAGTTTCCGGCTGGCGCGGATGTCCCCGCTAATGCTGACGTCGACACTGCTCTTTTTGGTGCTGCCACCCGTAATCCTCGTCGGTGCCCTGTTTGGGAGACATCAGCTCTGGGCTGTGGCCCTGTTGCTGCTCGCCATAGACGCCTGGGTGTGGGTCCGGTTTCGACCGAGCCGTTTTACCGTGAAAGGGAGTGGACTCGAGGTTACCTGGCCGCTCAAGCGCCGCCACATGCCCCGAGAGAGCATCGTGAGCGCCCGAGTAATTAACAGGCAACAGCTCAAAAGGGAGATCGGATGGGGTATGCGAGTCGGGGCTGGCGGGATTTGGGGTGGATTTGGCTGGCTCTGGACGACGCGGCGGGGGGTGATCCAGATGTATATTTCGCGCACCGACGGTTTCGTGTGGATTGAGCGCACCGCCGGCAGGCCGTGGCTGCTCACGCCGGAGGAACCCGAGGAATTTGTTCGTGCGCTCTCGCGTTAGCGAGCGATAGCGAGAGTTTGAAATGGAGGCCGACCGAACTATTTCGTCCAACCAGCCCAACCAGCGGGCTTCACTGGGCACGGCGATGAGCTTCAGTTTACATATCGGAGGTCGTTGGCGCCGCGCCAGTGAGCCCGAATGTTAGGCACCATGCAGCGTGAGCAATAGCTTACAGAATTGTCGAATCAACATACGCAGTCCCATATACGAAACATGAAACCCACACTGATACTATTCGCGTTGAGTTTGTTGCTGACGGCTTGCACGACCGCGACGAGCGATACGGCCACTCACAGTCGTCTGATTGGGGCGTGGTCATTGGATTCACGCCCGGGCAAGGTCATCGAGATTAAATCTGACGGGACGATAGTGGCAAAAATGAACGGTGTGGAGACGGCTAGAGGGACATGGCGGGTCGAGAACGGATATATTATTCAGGAGCGGATTCAATCTCAAACCAGCCCTACGCAGACAGAGACTAATAAAGTAGTGAGTGTTTCTGGTGATAAGGCCGTTTTCGTGAGCATTGACGGGGAGACACGGTTGATATTCCATAGACAGTGACACCTAACTATCGGCCTGCACTGGATGCCGTGGGTCCATTTTGTCTGCATTCGTGGCATTACTGGCGCGACACCAGTGAGGGTGGTCTGGGCGTCGTGATGAGCGAGCGATGAGTGCTTTCAATTCGGCGAACGTGCGGGATCTAGTGGGCGGTTGGTCCTGCGTGACGCTCTTCATCGGGCTGGCCAGGGCAGCAGTCAGCCTCTTGCTGCACATGGCCCGGGACGAGGACGCAGCGAAGCGCGCGGCCTGGCAGGCTCTCAACCGGACCCCGCTCAATCTGGCCTCGGCCCCGCCCGTCATCCCGAAGGAGAACATCCTGTTGGTCGAGACCAACTACGACTTGTTCGTCGGGAAGGAGGGCATCGAGGACCTTTGGGAGCAGTGGGGGCGGCCGGACATCTGGCGACTGCCGCACGGGCACGTCAGCAAGGCCTTGTTGCCAGGCCTGACCGGACGGATCCTCCGCTGGCTGGGCCCGCGGCTCAGCAAGTCGCCCGGCCGGCAAGGCTGTTGAACCGGGCAGATGCACCGGACGCCGCGCTGAGCCGTGCCATACCCGGCCTTACGCTACGGCAGGAGATGGATGCGGTAAAAGCGGTTGGGCTGGTTGGTGGCGGGATCGGTGTACTGGAACGCGGCCCCGGTCACAGTGAGGCTGCTTATCTGGGTCCAGCCGAAAGGACCTGAGCCGGCCTCCACGCCGAAGGTGCCCGGCCCGGAGCTGACCTGCAATTGGTGGCTTCCGTCGGGCAGGTTCAGCAGGGAGTCAATATGGATGGACGGGACGAGCACGGTCAGGAAGGCGTTGTAGCTCTGGTCCGTGCCGTAGAGGTTGGACACGACGACGGCATAGGTGCCGGCGTTGGCTGGTTGGACGTTGGTGAGCGTCAGCCTGGTGCCGGTGGCGCCGGCGATATTGCTGCCGTTGAATAGCCATTGATAGGTCAGCGGGGGTGTTCCGGTGCCGGCGGCGCTGAAGCCGGCGTTCTGGCCCAGGGCGGTGGTCACGTCGGTGGGTGAGACAGCGATCTCTGCCGGCACGAGCACGGTTAAGGTCGCGTCCTGGGTGTTGGTTGCGCCGTAGGCGTTGGTCACCAGCACGGAGTACTTCCCCGCGTCGGCGGCCTGAACGCTGCTGCGGGTATAGACGCTGGCGGTCGCCCCCAGGATAGTGTTGGTGCCGTTGAAGCGCCACTGGTAGAACAGCAGCGGCGTGCCCGAGGCGGCGACGCTGAAACTGGCGCTATAGCCTTGCGTGACGGTCTGGCTCTGCGGCGGCAGGGCGACGGACGGGGCAGTCGGCGGCGGGGGCACATAGACGAACTTGTAGCCGTCGCTGTACATGCGAGAGCTGCCGCTGAGGGTGCCGCCGGACCTGGTGAAGGTGATCGTGGGAACGGTGACGCTCGCGTTGAGGACCATGCGGCCCACGAGCGTCCAGGCGTTGGCATAGGCGGACTGAAACACCGGCGTGGAGGCGGGCAGGCCGGAGCAGTTGGCCTGGCCGACTGTCACGGTGATGTCGGCGGAGCAACTGGTCGCGCAGTGGGTCACATAAACGTCGTATGTGCCGCCGGGGATGGCGAGTGTCGGGCGCAACGTCACCGACGGCGAGCTGCCGCCGCCGCCGGTGGCGTACTGCACTTTGGCGGGCCCCGTCAAACCGGACGCCGAACTCTTGCAGGTCGAGTAAGCCACGAAGCCCGAGTCTGTGTAGGGCGGATTCGAGTTGAGGCTGCCGCTAGGCAAGTAGCTTTCGACGATCACATCCGTGACCGTGGCGGCGGTGGTGGAGAAGACAGCGTCGGCGGAGATGCCTTGCTTGTTGTTGCTGTTCCTGGACTTCACCCGGTAGTGGTAGCTCGTATAAGGGCTGAGGCCGGTCAGGCCGACGCTGTGGTAGTAGATCAGGGTGCTGTTCGTGACGGCGCTTCCGTAAGTGCTATCCAGGCCGTACTCGACCACGGCGTCCGCGCTCTGGTCGGTGGTCCACGTGATCGTGGCCGCGCTGGCAGTGACGCTGCCCGCCGAGATATTGCCGATGACCGGGGCATTGTTGGTGGGCACGTCGCCTATGTTGTTGGTGCGAATGGCGCTCCAGACGTCCGGCGGATGGTCTTCACATACCCAGTAATTCACGCCCTTGTAGCCGCCGGCAGTGGCGGGGTTGGCATCCGTCTTCAGAGCGGTGACGAACTCGGTGATTTGGGAGGCCGTCACGGTGCCGCTGCCGTTGTAGCCCTGCCCGTCGGCGGCAATGGGCTTTTTGGAGTTGACCCATTGGCCGGAGAGTCCGTTTTGCCAACTCTGCCATTCGCTGCTCATACGTTGCTCGGCGGCGGTCGGGGTCATGCCGAACTCGACCCAATAGACCTGCGGGAAGGCGGCGTCGCAATAATAGCCGAACTCCTTGTAGGGGAAGGTGCTATGCACGCTGATGAAGGCGAAGGGTGAATGCGCCAGGAACTTGCTCGGCCAGTTTGAGCGCACCTGCGAGCACTGCGCGATGGCCAGCGCGGAGCCCTGCGAGCCGAGGGCGCCGCTCTCCCATTCCGACTCCGCGTCCCAGACGAATCCGTCCGCCCCTTGCTGGAAGACATAGTTCGCGATGCCGACCTCGCCGGCTGTGTTGGTGGCATAGGACCGGTTGTAGCCGAAGATCCACAGTCCCGCCGCGTGCGCCGAGCTGACCAGGTTGCTGGTGAACTGCGGGCTGAAGCCGGAGCTGGAGAATAACTGTGTGCCGGTGCCTGCTTTGACGATGATATAGCGAACGCCCTGGTTCTTGAGGTAAATCATCAGGCTCGGCACGTCCGTGACCGAAGGGGCATTGCCGTTGCACTGGGCGACTGCCTGGTCCATCTGGTATATCCAATCTCCTTTCCCCAGGTCGGAGGGGTCGATGCCGCCGTCACGCAGGGTCGCCCGGGCGGGCAGAATCATCGTGCAGGCAAGCAGGACAGCGGCAAGCCGCGGGATGGCGCGCGCGCCATGAAGCCATCTGTTCATCTTATCCCTATACTGTCGCGCCGGGGGAAAAGGGGGCAAGGTTTCAGGCTTGATTCCGCGGCCTTTCCCCCTCACATATTGATGTAACCTTTATTCCTATCTGCCCACAGAACTATGAACCTGAAGCAATCCGAAATCTGGTTTGTCACCGGCAGCCAGAACCTCTACGGCCCCGCAACCCTTAAGCAGGTCGGCCTCCATTCTCGCGAGATCGCAGCCGGGCTCGACGCCGCGCCCGCCATTCCCGTCCGGGTGGTGTTCAAGCCGGTGCTGACCGGACCGGCCGAGATCACGGCCCTATGCCTGGAGGCGAACACCTCGGCCAGGTGCATCGGGCTGATCACGTGGTGCCACACGTTCTCGCCGTCGAAGATGTGGATCAACGGGCTCAAGGTGCTGCGCAAGCCAATCTGCCATTTGCATACGCAGTTTAACCGGGCCATTCCCTGGGCCACGATTGATATGGACTTCATGAACTTGAACCAGGCGGCGCACGGCGACCGCGAGCACGGGTTCATCATGAGCCGGCTGCGGCTGAACCGGAAGGTGGTGGTGGGCTTCTGGCAGGACGCGGAGGTGCGGGCCAAGCTCGGGGCCTGGGCGCGAGCCGCCGCAGGCTGGGCCGATTGGCAGGACGCCAGGTTCTGCCGGTTCGGCGACAACATGCGCGAGGTGGCGGTGACCGAGGGCGACAAAGTGGGGGCGCAAATCCGGTTTGGCTTCGCGGTGAACGGCTACGGGGTGGGCGACCTTGTCCAGCGGGTGAAGGCGGTGAGCGAGGCGGCGGTGAACGGGCTGGTTCGGAAGTACGAAGCCGCCTACGAGATTGCCGCCGACTTGCGGAAGGACGGCGCGCGGCATGCCTCCGTGCGCGACGCGGCGCGGATCGAGCTGGGCATCCGGGCGTTCCTCACGGAGGGCGGGTTCAAAGGGTTCACCACCACCTTCGAGGACCTGCACGGGCTGGCGCAGCTTCCGGGCATCTCGGCGCAGCGGCTGATGGCCGACGGCTACGGCTTCGGGGCCGAAGGCGACTGGAAGACCTGCGCGCTGGTGCGGGCGATGAAGGTGATGGGCACGGGCCTGCCGGGCGGCACGTCGTTCATGGAGGACTACACGTATCATCTGGAGCCCGGGAGCAATCAGGTGCTGGGCGCGCACATGTTGGAAATCTGCCCAAGTATCGCCGAGGGCAAGCCGACGTTGCAGGTGCACCCGCTGAGCATCGGCGGCAAGGCCGACCCGGCGCGGCTGGTCTTCGACACGCCGGCCGGCCCCGGCCTCAACGCATCGCTCATTGACCTGGGCAATCGCTTCCGCCTGCTGATCAACGAGGTGGAGGTAGTGGCGCCGGAGCAGCCCATGCCGCGGCTGCCGGTGGCGCGGGCCCTGTGGGTGCCCAAGCCGAACTTCGCGGACGGCTGCGCCGCGTGGATTTACGCTGGCGGCGCGCACCACACCGGTTTCAGCCAGGCGGTTACCACCGAGATGCTCGAAGACTTTGCGGGCATGGCGGGCATCGAGGCGGTGGTCATTGATGCTGAAACGAAGCTGCGTCGGTTTCAGCAGGAGCTGCGGTGGCAAGATTGCGCGTACGGTCTTGAGTCTCGAGCCTAAAGTCTAAAGTCTTGGTTGGGCCGCCATTGACGCCTGTGGACGTTGTCAATCTATCGTCTGAGCCAATTGGCAAGTTGCACTCGTGGATTCCTCATGGGCTTGAGGCCGACTGCATTGTCTTTCTGCCGGACGCTTGCCCTGGCAAGTCCCCACTTCCGACGGGCACCGCCGTGCTGACACGCCAGCCCGATTGGCGGCGCTTTGCCGTATCGGACTGTGGTTGCGGCATGAGGCTTCTGCGCTCATCTGTGTCGCCGGCCGACCTTAACCTCGCCCGCTGGGATGAGTTGGCCGACCGTTTGCGCGCCAACAAGGGGCAACTTGGTGACTTGGGAGGCGGCAATCACTTTCTCGATGCATTGGTTCCTTACGGCGACGGCCCTCTGCATTTTCTGATTCATACCGGCTCTCGTAGCGAGTCGGGCCACGTTGATGCGCTCATTGACAAACCGGGCGAGTTCGACCGTGAGTTTCAGCGTGTAGTCCAGTGGGCGACTGACAACCGCGCAAAGATTCATGAGGAGGTGGACAGCGTGTTCGGCAAGACCGCACTCGTGCTCGACCTCCCACACAACACGTATGAGATGTTGCCGGACGGTGGCGCCGTTATCCGAAAGGGCTCGGTGCACCTTCACCCCGGCGAGCTCTCGGTCATCCCTTCGCACATGTGCGGCGATGTTGTCGCTGTCAGGGCCACACCAAATGTGGAGGACATCTTGTGCTCCATCAGTCACGGCACCGGACGCAAAATGTCACGCGGCGACTGCAAGCCCCTTGCCGACACCTTCGATTTCGCGGCGTTGCGGAGGTCTATTCTGCTTCCGTCGCGCGTCGAGAACGCCTCGCTGCGGACGGAGGGGCCGTATGCGTATCGCGATTTGGAAGAGTGTTTGGGGCTTATCAACGGCTATGTGGACGAAGTTACACGATTTGGGGTTGTCGCTTACATGGGACATTTGTAGCGGGCGCTCCAACAACTGGATTGAGCCAATGAGGAGGAGAGTGTTCAGCTTTGTTGCGCATTCTGCGGCGCGATCTCCTCAACACAGAACGCGGAGCACGCAGCACGTAACATTCGCGGTTGCCCTTGAGCTGCCACGCATTTTCTGATTCAATCTCACCACCACGCAGCAAATGAGCGCTCAATACACCATCGGCCTGGACTACGGCACCAACTCGGTTCGCACCCTGATCGTCAACGTGGCCAACGGGGCGGAGGTCGCCACGGCCGTCTGGAATTACGCGCACGGCAGCCAGGGCGTGATCCTGTCGCGCGACCCAAACCTGGCGCGGCAGCACCCGGCGGACTACGTGGCGGGGGCGGAGCACAGTATCCGGCAGGCGCTGGCCGGCGCGAAGCGGGCCGTCAAAGGCTTCAAGCCCGCACAAGTGATCGGCATCGGCGTGGACACGACGGGGAGCACGCCGTTGCCGGTGGACGCCTCGGGGCAGCCGCTGGCCTTCCAGAAACGGTTTGCGAAGCATCCCGCGGCCATGGCTTGGCTCTGGAAAGATCACACTGGCGTGGCCGAGGCGGGGGAGATCACCTCTCTGGCGCGGCAAATCCGCCCGCAGTACCTGGCCAAGTGCGGCGGCACCTATTCCAGCGAATGGTTCTTCAGCAAGATTCTCCACTGCCTGCGCACCGCGCCGGAGGTCTTCGAGGCGGCGCACTCGTGGATGGAGCTGTCCGATTATGTACCCGCCGAACTGACCGGCACGCTGGCGCCGGAGACATTCACCGCGGGCATCTGCGCCGCGGGCCACAAGGCCATGTACAACGCAGCGTGGGGCGGCTATCCCGAAAAGGAATTCCTCGCGAAGCTGCATCCCAAGCTGGGCGCGTTGCGCGACCGCCTGCCGCGGCGCGTGCTGGCCGTGGATTCCGCTGCGGGCCGGCTCACACCCGGCTGGGCGGAGCGCCTGGGCCTGCCTGCCGGCATACCAGTGACCGTCGGGGCGTTCGACGCCCACACCGGGGCGATTGGCGCGGGCGTGAAGCCCGGCACGCTGGTAAAGATCATCGGCACCAGCACGTGCGACATCAGCGTGCGCGTGAACACAGCGGCGCTGGCAGACATCCCGGGTGTGTGCGGGATTGTGGATGGCAGCGTGTTGCCAGGCCATTTCGGCATCGAGGCTGGGCAGTCGGCGGTGGGGGACATCTTCAACTGGCTGGTGAACTACATTCAGCCGGGTGGCCGCGTGGCCGGCTCGCACGAAGCGCTGACCAGGGGCGCGCTCAAGCTCAAGCCCGGCGAGAGCGGGCTGCTGGCGCTAGATTGGAACAACGGCAATCGGACGGTGCTGGTTGATCAGCAGCTCACGGGGTTGCTGGTGGGCCAGACCCTTTACACCACGCCGGCGGAGATTTACCGAGCGCTCATCGAGGCCACGGCGTTCGGCGCGCTGACCATCATCAACCGCTACGAGGAGTTCGGGGTGAAGATCGATGACGTGGTCAACTGCGGCGGCATTGCGGACAAGAGCCCGCTGGTGATGCAGGTTTACGCAGACATCACGGGCCGCCCGATGAAAGTATCCCGTTCGGCGCAGACGTGCGCGCTGGGGTCGGCGATCGCGGCAGCGGTGGTGGGCGGTGCTTACAAGGATTTCCCTGCCGCTCAACGGGCGATGACGGGCTTGAAGCCCAAGGTGTATCAGCCTAATGCGAAGGCGCACGCAGTTTACCAGGAACTCTACGGGCTCTACCAGCAACTGCACGACGCATTCGGCACCAGGGAATGGCAGGGCAATTTGTTCGGGGTGATGAAGAAGCTGATCGAGATACGTTGCCGCGTGCGCAAGTGAACGTGCTCAAGGACCTCAAAGCCAAGGTGTGCCGGGCGAACCTGGAGCTGGTGACCCAGGGCCTGGTGATGCACACTTGGGGCAACGCCAGCGGGCTGGACCGCCAGCGCGGCCTGATGGTGATCAAACCCAGCGGCGTGCCCTACGCGGAGATGAAACCCGAGCACATGGTGGTCGTCTCGCTGGCAGACGGCAAGGTCGTGGAGGGCGGGCTGAAGCCAAGTTCGGACACGGCGACGCATCTCGAGTTGTATCGGGCCTTCGCCAGCATCGGCGGCGTGGTGCACACGCACAGCCTGTTTGCCACGGCGTGGGCCCAGGCCCGCCGCCCATTGGCAGCGTTCGGCACGACGCAGGCGGATTACTGGTATGGCGACGTGCCGTGCACCCGAGCGCTGACCAGCGCCGAAATCAAGCGGGACTACGAGGCCAATACGGGCAAGGTGATCGTGGAGACGTTTCGCAAGCTAAGCTTCGAGCCCCTGGAGCACCCGGCGGTGCTGGTGGCGAGCCACGGTCCGTTCACCTGGGGCGCCGACGCGCGCGAGGCCGTCCATAATGCCGCCGTGCTCGAATTCATCGCGCGCCTTAATAGCGAGACGCTGCGCGTTAACCCGAAGGTGAAGCCTATGCAGGCGGTGTTGCTGGAGAAGCATTTCCTGCGCAAGCACGGCCCGGGCGCGACTTACGGGCAATGAGCGCATGTCGCGTTGCGTGCTGCGTGTTCCGTGTTGCGTGTTGCGTGAAGTCGCACCACACGCCACACGCAACATGGAACACGCACCGCGCAACTCGCACGCCTCCCTGCCTTTGATTTATGACCTCCTTCACTCCCATGCTGGCTCTCGGCGGCACCACGCTCACTAACCTGGACTGGCTGGCCATTGCGCTCTACTTCGGCGTGCTGCTCTGCGTCGCCTGGTGGGTCGTGTCGCGCCGTAAGGATACGGCGAGCGATTACTTCCTGGCCGGGCGCAACCTGAGCTGGTGGATCATCGGCGCGTCCATCTTCGCCTCGAACATAGGCTCGGAGCACATCGTCGGCCTGGCGGGCTCCGGGGCCAAGGACGGCGTGGCGCTAGCGCATTACGAGCTGCACGCCTGGTGCCTGCTTGTGCTGGCGTGGGTGTTCGTGCCGTTCTACGCCCGGTCCCTGGTATTCACGATGCCCGAGTTCCTGGAAAGGCGCTTTTCCACCAAGTCTCGCTACGTGCTTTCGATCTCCTCGCTGCTGACGTTCATCGTTTCCAAGATCGCCGTCGGCATCTTCGCCGGCGGCGTGGTATTCGGCACGCTGTTGCCCGAGCTGCACCTGCACTTTGGCCCGGTGCAGCTCGACAGCTTCTGGATCGGTTCCATCGCCGTCATCATCCTCACCGGGCTTTACACGATGCTGGGCGGCATGCGGGCCGTGGCCTACAACGACGCGGTGCAGGTTTGCGTGCTGATCGGCGGCTCGGCCCTGCTCACGTTTTACGGGCTGGCGAAGCTCGGCGGCTGGCACGAGCTGAGAGCGATTTGCGGGTCGGACATGTTCAATCTCTGGAAGCCGCTGGTGCCCGCCGGCCAGGTGGCCACCTGGGCGCCCGTGAAGGAATTCGATGCTGCGGGCCACGTGGTGAAGCAGGCGTGGTACTTCAACGGCAACTTCCCGTGGCTGGGCATGGCCATCTGCGCGCCGGTCATCGGCCTCTGGTATTGGTGCACTGACCAATACATCGTCCAGCGCGCGCTGGGCGCTCCGAACGAGAAGGTGGCGCGCCAGGGGTCTATCTTCGCGGCCTTCCTCAAGCTGTTCCCCGTGTACCTGTTCATTGTGCCGGGGCTGATCTGCTATGCGTTGGCCAAGAGCGGCAAGATTCCCGCCCTGACCGAGGCATTTAACCAGCCCAATGGCTCTCAGGGCGCTTTCCCCCTGCTCGTGCAGCACCTGCTGCCGCCGGGTTTGCGCGGCATTGTGGTCGCGGGCCTGCTCTCGGCGCTGATGGGCTCGCTGGCGGGTGTGTTCAACGCCTGCTCGACGCTGTTCACGGTGGACATTTACACCAAGCTGCGGCCGGGCGCCTCCGAACATCAGATCGTGCGCACGGGCCGGATCGCCACCGCCGTGATGGTGGCCATTGCCATGGCGTGGATTCCCGTCGTCAAGGGCGCGCACGGGCTTTACAACTACCTGCAATCCATCCAGGGCTACCTGGCGCCGCCGATCTTCGTGGTGTTCTTCTTCGGCGTGTTCTGGAAGCGCCTCAACGCGGCGGGCTGCCTCTGGGCAATGATCATCGGCTTCGTGGTCGGTGTGTTCCGGATGCTGGTGGATACCCCCTGCACGCTGAGCCCCGAGTTCCACTACCGCGAGGGCTCGTTCTTCTGGATCATCAACAACATCAACTTCCAGTATTTCAGCATCCTCATCACGCTCATCTCGGCTGCCGTCATGGTGCTATTCAGCTACCTGACGCCCGCGCCGGACGACACGAAGATCAAGGGCCTGACCTTCGCCACTGCCACAGCGGAAGACAAGGCCCGCACCCGCGCGAGCTGGACCGCGCGGGAGGTCCTGGCCTCCTGCGTGGTCATGATAGCGATCATCTTCGCCTACTTGTATTTCAGGGGCTGAGGCTCGCGATCGAGCCGCAGCGGCAGGGGGCGCGTGTGTCTCAAAATGGGACACTTACCCGTGCAATCAGGCGTTCTTTAGCGCTTTTCCCGCTCGATTCCCCGGCGATTCCCTTCCGATTCCCCGGTGTATCTCCCATGTGGATCGCTCCCCATGGGAGACACACCGGGCAATCGCAAGGGAATCGCCGGGGTGCGCTGCGGGAGCCTCCGCGGCAGACAGCCCTGGAACGGGACCATGAACCGAACCAGGGGAGGGCGAGCGTCCCCGCGAGCCCTGACATCCTTGGTCATTTCCAAAAATGAGGGCTCGCAGGGACGCTCGCCCTCCTGACGCAGATCATGGAAATCAGGCAGGCAGTGCTCAGCCAGCGGATTCCAGGATTGGCAACCGGCTGGGTAGGGCTTAGGCTGCGCTTGCGTTTCATGGCCAGTATCAAATCCTTTGCCGCTCTGCGTCCAAAGCCCCAATGGGCGGGGCGCATCTGCGAATTGCCCTACGACGTGATGTCCTCCGAGGAGGCTCGCCAAATCGCCGCCGGCAACCCGCTCAGCTTTCTCCACGTCAGCAAGCCCGAAATTGACCTGCCGCCGTCCACGGACCCATACGCGCCCGAGGTTTATGCGAAGGGAAAAGAGAACTTCCGGCGCCTGATTGCGGAAGGCGTGCTGTTGCAGGACGCGCAGCCATGCCTCTATTTGTATCGGCAGGTCATGGGCGAGCACAGCCAGACGGGCCTGGTCGCCGCAGCCAGTTGCGAGGATTATCTCGCGGGCGGTATCCGGAAGCACGAACTGACACGACCGGACAAGGAGGACGACCGCGTCCGCCACATCGAGGCGCTCAATGCTCAGACCGGGCCGGTCTTCCTGGTTTATCGCGCCCAGGCGGCGCTGGCCGGGATATTCGCCAGACGGTCCGCCGGGGTGCCCGATATTGACTTCACGGCGGCTGACGGGGTGCGGCATACGGCGTGGGTCATTGCCGATGCGGCGGACATTCGCTCGGTCGAAGCGGAGTTCGCTCGCCTGCCCGCGCTCTACATTGCGGATGGGCATCACCGCAGCGCCGCCGCCGCCAGGGTCTTTCAGGCCCGCAAGGGCGCTGGCAAAAGCGCCTTCTTCCTGGCCGTCATCTTCCCCCACGACCAGGTGCAGATACTGCCCTACAACCGCGTAGTGAAGGACCTCAACGGCCTGACGCCCGCGCAAGTGCGACAGAAGCTTGAGGCCGCATTCATTGATTTGCGCCAGCAGTCAGCCAGCCCGGCGGGCAAGCATGAGGTTGCCCTTTACATGGATGGCCGCTGGAGCCGCCTGCAGTTCCGCCCCGGGCTGGCCGCGGGCCGTGACGCTGTGGAGAACCTGGACGTGAGCCTGCTTCAGAAGCATGTGCTCGGCCCGGTGTTCGGCATTGCCGATCCGCGCACCAGCAAGCGCATCAACTTCGTCGGCGGCATCCGCGGCACGCCCGAGCTGGAACGGTTGGTCAATAGCGGCGAAGCCGCCTGCGCCTTCTCCATGTTCCCGACCAGCATCGAGGACCTGATGGCCATTGCCGATGCCGGAGGTCTTATGCCTCCGAAGAGCACGTGGTTCGAGCCCAAGCTGCGCGATGCCATGTTCTGCCACCTCATCTGACGGCCCGCCGCCGGACCTGAGCGAATGAACCTGCCTAACAAGCTCACGGTGTCCCGGTTCGTGCTGACGGCAGCGTTCCTTGCCGCCATGTGCTGGCAGGGGAAATTCCATGAGACCGTGGCCCTGGCGCTGTTCGTCGCCGGAGGGGTCACCGACCTGCTGGACGGCCAGATCGCCCGGCGGCGCAAGCTTATCACCAACTTCGGCATTCTCATGGACCCCCTGGCCGACAAGATCATGGTCTGCTCGGCATTCATTGCGTTCGTGGGGCTGCACTGGATTGCGACCTGGATGGTGGTGTTGATCGTCGCGCGCGAGCTGGCCATCACGGGGCTGCGGCTGCTGGCGGCATCCAAGAACGTGGTGCTGGCGGCCGAGGGCTACGGCAAGCACAAGACCATCTCCCAGATTGTGGCGATCATCTCCATCCTGGTGCTGCACAGCTACCAGGATTGGGGGCCCCTGGGCAGGGCAGTATTCGGATTCCCCCTGGTCGGCGCCACGCCGTGGTCGGCGACGTTCACCGAGGTGGCAACGTGGGTCGCCGTAGTGCTGACGGCGCTCTCAGGCTGGCTTTACCTCTGGCGGAACCGGGCGATTTACCTGCAGGACCTGTGAGGCTCTGGATCGCGCAAGGATTCGGCATCGGACGAATCCCGGTCGCGCCGGGCACGTTCGGTTCCGTGCTGGGCGTAGGTTGGTTTGCGCTGCTGCTGCTGACCGGCAAGCTCTGGCTGTTCATCCTGGGGACGGCCGCCGGCCTGGCGCTGTCCATCTGGCTGTGCGGCGTGGGCGAGGAGATCCTGCTGAAGAAGGACCCTCCCTCGCTCGTGCTGGACGAAATCACGGCCATGCCGGTGTGCTTCATCGCGTGGCTGGCGCTGCTCACCTGCAAGACCGGGTCGCTGCCGTCCGTGGAAGCGGTCTTTTCAGCGGGCAGGTGGGTGCAGGCGCTTGCGATATTCACGCTGTTTCGGTTCTTCGACGTGCTCAAGCCTTGGCCGGTGCGGCAGAGCCAATGGCTGCACGCCGGGTTGGGGGTGACCATAGACGACGTGCTGGCAGCCGGGTATGTGAATATCTGCGTCCTGCTCTTTTACGCCGGCCGGCACTTCCTTCACCGCGCCGGCGGCTGAACCCCGAGGCAAGGCCGATTACCGCTTGGGGCCGGAGCCCGGCAGGGGCAACGTCTCCGCCGAGACATCCTGGGTGGACTGGTAAACCCCCGGCTTGAGTCCATTCAAGGGGCCGGCCGCGTTGGAGCGCCGCCACGTGGCCAGGGCGGAAAGGCAAACCAGCAGCGCGACGAGCACGCCCAGCCCAATCGCCGCCTTGCGCCAGTCCACCTTCGAGAATTGCAGCATGATGTAATCGAGCGCGCCATGTGAAGGCTCGGCCAGCGGCGGCGGTTCGGCGAACTTCTGCGTCGCGCCCAGCTCGGCGTCCAGGCAAGCCATGACCTGCGGCACGTCGAGCTTCAGCAACGCCGCGTAGG